>NZ_JAVTWB010000185.1:0-6321 GCF_032229525.1 Accumulibacter sp.
TCACTTCACCAGGCCATTTTTGCACGCGTGGCATTACTGGTAACCGGAACGACGCTGCTTGCAGCTGTTTTCTTCGTTCTGTTTACGCTGCTCCCGGTAGCGAAGCGTATTGCCGAGACCCAGTTCAACGAGGCCGCAACGCGCACCGACGCGGCCCTGACCGCTCTCTTCTCGCCGGCCGAAGATTTGCTGGAGATCGGCCGGCGGCGGATTGGTGCTGAGGCGCCGGATATTGACCCTCCGGATGTTTTCAATCGCTTCTTTCAGCCGATGCTGGAAGCGATTGAGCAGGTGACGTCGGTGGTCGCGGGAACGTCCACTGGCCAGGGTTGGCTGCTGCTCCAGCAGCCCACAGGTGCCTGGCGAAACCGCATCACCGATATCCCGCGTTGGGGTGCCCGACACCTGATCGTGGAGCGCCTGCCGGACGGTCGATCGACCCGGGCGTGGAAGGAGCTCGACTACGACGCGCGCACGCGGCCGTGGTACCAGGGCGCCATCGCCAGCGAGGGCGAGAACACGCTGTATTGGACGGCACCCTATGCCTTCTTTACCACGGGCGATCCGGGGATGACCGTTTCCACCCGTTTTAAACTGAGCGATGGGCGTGATTTCGTGCTCGGTTTCGATCTCAAGCTGCGCGATCTGTCGCCAACCACGATGCACTCACGGATCGGTAGCCGAGGTCTGGTGACGGTGATCACCGATGATGAGCGTGTTCTCGCATTGCCATCGCCGCCGCCTGGGATAAAGGAGGCTGACTGGCTGCGACATGTCCTCAAACCAGCCGGCGACCTTGGCCTGCCGCAGTTGCGGGACGCCTTGCAGAGCTGGCGACGGGCGGGCCGGAGCACTGACCGGATCATCAGTTTTGACTCTGAAGGGGCGCCCTGGTTGCTCAGCGCTCGCCAGCATGCGATCGGCCAGCAAGCATTGTGGATCCTGGCAATGGCGCCGGAAGCAGATTTCTCGCCATCCTGGCTGAAGGTGACGGGTATTTTGGGTGGCGGGAGTCTGCTCGTACTGGCGATCGCCATGCTGCTTACGCACGCGCTGGCTCAGCGTCTCGCTCGCCCGCTCGAGAGCCTGGCGAGGGACAGCGAACGGATCGGGCAACTCGATTTTCGGCCCGCCGAGTATCCGCACAGCCGGATTGCCGAGATAAGACAACTGCAGCAGTCACAGGAGACGATGCGCACGACGCTGCAGCGTAACCAGGAGGAACTCGCGCAGCAAGCGACCAGTTTGCGCAATCAGGTGAGCGCTCTGCAGGCGGCAAAGGGAGAGTTGCTGGCCAGCGAGCAACGCTGGCGTTCCTTCTACGACCTCGGTCTGATCGGAGTGGCGATTACTTCTCCCGACAAAAGCTGGATTCACAGCAACGACTATATCTGCCGACTACTGGAGTATCCGGAGCACCAGCTGCACCAGATGTCATGGGCGCAACTGACCTATCCGGACGATCTCGCCGCCGATATCGAAAAGTTCAATGCCTTGCTGGCGGGCGAGATCGACGGCTATGAAATGGAAAAGCGCTTCGTCAGCCGCAGCGGGCGGGTGATCCCGACCCGACTGGTGGTGCGTTGCGTGCGCAAGCAGGACGGGTCGGTGGACTTCATCACCGCGATGATCGACGATCTCACCGAGCGCAAGAGCGCTGAGGCGCGGATCCACTACCTGGCGAATTTCGATGCCTTGACCGGTCTGCCGAATCGAGCCCAGCTGGATGACCGGATGACCTATTCGCTCAGCGTCGCCAGGCGCAACCAACAGACCGTGGCGCTGATGTTTCTCGATGTCGATCACTTCAAGGATATCAACGACACCCTGGGGCACAGCGTCGGCGACGCATTGCTGGTCCAGCTGGCGAGACGGCTGCGCCTGATTCTGCGCGAGGAAGATACCGTATCGCGCCTGGGTGGAGACGAGTTCATCCTCTCACTGCATGGGACAGATGCGCGCGGCGTGGCGCACGTAGCGAAGAAATTGCTGGACGTGATCGCCGAGCCTTACCACATCGAGCAGTACGATCTGCACGTCACCGCCTCGATCGGCATTGCGCTGTTTCCGGATGACGGCACCGACCTGGAAACGCTTTCCCGGAATGCCGATGCTGCCATGTACCGCGCCAAGCAGGAGGGTCGTCACGCCTATCGCTTCTTCACCACGGAAATGCAGGCGCGTTCGGCACGTCATCTGACACTGATTTCGGCCTTGCGCCATGCCATTGCGCTTGACCAGCTGGCGTTGCACTACCAGCCTCAGATCTCGATCAAGTCGGGGCGACTGGTCGGCGCCGAAGCCTTGCTACGCTGGACTCATCCCGAGCTGGGCGTGGTTTCACCAGCCGAGTTCATTCCCGCAGCGGAAGACAGCGGATTGATCCTGTCGATCGGGGAATGGGTGATGCGGCAGGCTGTGCGACATGGCAAGCAATGGATGAGCAGGGGCCGCGATGCCCTGGTCATCGCGGTAAACCTCTCGGCGGTGCAGTTTCGCCATCCGGATTTGCCGAATCTGGTGACCCGCATTCTCGACGAAGAGGGCTTGCCGCCCGAGTATCTCGAACTGGAGCTGACCGAGGGGGTGGCGATGCACGATCCGCAGGGCGCGATTGCGGTGATGAACGATCTGCATGAGCGCGGTGTGCGGATGTCGATCGACGATTTCGGGACCGGCTATTCCTCGTTGAGCTACCTGAAGAAGTTCAAGGTGTACAAGCTCAAGATCGACCAGTCTTTCGTGCGCGACATCAGTACCGACGCCGAAGACAAGGCGATCGTCAGTGCCATCATTCGCATGGCGCAGAGCCTGGGCTTGCAGACCATCGCCGAAGGCGTCGAGACCGCCGGCCAGCTGGCCTACCTGGGCGAGGAAGGCTGCGATGAGGTACAAGGCTACTACTACAGCAAACCGCTGCCGGCCGAGCAGTTCGAGAGCTTAATGGTGGCGCGCAACGCACATCGCTGGTAAGCGGAGCTCGTCAGTTCGGAGCCGGGTCGGGTGCTTTGTTGCCTCACCTCGCCCCTGGCACGCCTGCCGGGAAGAGGACCTCGCGCTGCGGCGTCGGCATTGCGCCGCCGGCGCGTCGGGCGTTGGTAACTACCGTGGCTGATCCATGGTGAAGGTGTTGCCGATCGCGTTGAAAATCTGGTCGGCCGACAGGAAAGCCGCCTGCGGCGCGCCCTCTGGCCACCCGCAACGCAGCACGTAAGCCGACGTACCCACAGGCGCAGCAAGGGCGATGCGGGTGACGCTCGTCATCCGCTGCGTACCGGCGATCGCGCGTTCGTCATAGTTCACACTCTGGACAATGAGGGTGATGGGCGGAATGATCAGCGCCGCGTCCTTTTCGGCGGTGAGCGAACAGTAGGGCTCGTACGGCGCGAGTGCGGTCACCGGCACGACCTTGAGATTCTGGAAAAGCATTCGAGGCTGGCCGCCCGGGAAGCTCAGCGGGGTGTCCAGGCTGAAGCGGAATCCCTTCTCGATCTGTTGCGGTGGCGGGGCCGGCGGTGCGGCGGAATGCTGACACGCCGCGAGCAGGGTAGCTGCCGCGACCGACGCGACGGTCGGGAGCGCGCGTCGGTATCCCCGCGTTGTGCTGTTCACCGGTGTATTCATCGTATTTTCCCCAAGCGTGTGAGCGACGGCCCGTCGCATCGGTTGTCGATGGACAGGAAATCCAACGCGACCAGCGAGAGTGTATGAGTCGCCATCGAGCGCCGTCAATTGCCAATTTGGCCCAGCAAGCTGGCGAAAAGTCAGTCCGGCGCTGCGAGCAGCCAAGACTGACATCGCTCGCGCTAGCGGGCCTGGACTTCGACGTGGCGCGGGCAGGTGGTCAGATGGTCATTGACCATGCCAGTTGACTGCATCAACGCATAACAAATCTTCGAACCAACGAACTTGAACCCGGCTTGACCCAAGGCTTTGCTCATGGCATCCGACCGCTCTGTCCTGGCCGGCACCTCGGCCAGCGTCAGCCATTGATTCTGAATCGGCAGGTGATCGACGAAGTGCCACAGGAAATCGCTGAACGACTGTCTCTCGGCGGTGAGAGCCAGGTACGCTTTGGCATTGTCGATGGCTGCCGCCACCTTGGCACGATTTCGGACGATCCCCGAATCTGCCAACAGTGCGGCAACTTTTGCAGCGTCATAGCGGGCAATCCGCTGCGGATCGAAATCATCGAAGGCGCGCCGGTAGTTTTCTCGTTTCCTGAGGATCGTCGCCCAGGACAAACCGGCTTGCGTCCCTTCCAGGATCAGCATTTCAAACAGGCTTCGATCATCGTGGAGCGGTACGCCCCATTCCGAGTCATGGTATTCACGGTAAAGGTCGAAGCCTTCGCACCACGGACAACGTTGCATCGACATCAACTCCGCGAACAAAGACCCAGTCTACTGCCAACACCGCCAGCGGCAACGCGTCATGCGCCGCCTTGCGCCTTTTTCACGCAAGCGATCGCCGACCCAGCGTTTCGACGCCTTTCCTTTCAAGAGCGCATGCTCGCCAGTTCCCTTGTTGGCTGACGCGAAACCGCGAGCGGCGGAATAAAATCGGCGCTTTCCCTGTTAACCGAGGTGCAGGGACCTCCTGCGCCAACGATTGAAGGAGAAGGCAGATGAATCACTTGAGATCCATGACCAGGATGGTCGCCGCGGCGGCATTGATCGCGTTGTCCGGCACCGCCGCTGCGCAGAGCGCACCGGCAAAGCTTGAAGGCGGCGTGCTGGTCGGGCCGAACGGCATGACGCTCTATGTCTTTGACAAGGATCCGGCGGCTGGCGGCAAGAGCGTGTGCAACGGTGGTTGCGCCGCCAACTGGCCGCCACTGGCCGCTGCCGGTGACGCCATGGCCGCCGGCGACTACGTAGTCATTACACGTGACGATGGTAGCAAGCAGTGGGCATTCAAAGGCAAGCCGCTCTACTATTGGGCGAAGGACCAGAAGCCCGGCGACAAGACCGGCGACGGCTTCAATAGCGTCTGGCACGTGGCCGTTCAATAGGGACCGCGTGGTGACAGGCCCCGGCACGCAGTTCGTTGAGCATATTCCCCGGCTGCGCCGCTATGCGCGTGCGCTGACCGGGGAGCGCAGCAGCGCCGACGATCTGGTGCAGGACGCGCTGGAGCGTGCCTGCAACAAGGTCCATTTGTGGCGCCGCGACAGCGACTTGCGCGCCTGGCTGTTCACCATCATGCACAACGTTTTCATCAATCAGTTGCGGGGGCGCCGTGTGCTGCCGACCGTGCCGTTCGACGAGCAACTCGACGACTTTGCCGGCCAAGCGGCGCACGCCGACGGCCTGGCGATCCGCGACCTCGATGCGGCTTTGAGCCTGCTTCCCGACGCGCAGCGCGAAGTGCTGCTGCTCGTCGGGCTGGAGCAAATGACCTACGAGGAGACAGCGAGGACCTTGGGCATCCCGCTGGGGACGGTCATGTCGCGCCTGTCGCGTGCGCGCGAGCGCTTGCGCGGGATCATGGAAGGTGTGGAGCGCACGCCCGAGGTGGTGGCGCTGAGAGTGATCAAATGAACAAGCCAGCCATTACCGAAGCGGACCTGCATGCCTATGTCGATGGCGCCCTGTCGGACGCGCGCCTCGCCGAAGTGCAGGCCTATCTCGCGACACGACCGCAGGAAGCCGAGCGTGTTCAGGCCTACCGGCAGCAGAACGAGGCGCTGCATCGGCTGTTCGACCCGGTGCTCGATGAAGCGCTGCCAGAGCGCTTGCGGGTGCCGTCGCCCGCGCGCTGGCGATTCGCCCCGCTACGCCAGGCCGCCGTTCTGGCCTGGATCGCTCTGGGTGGCTTGATCGGCTGGCAGTTGGGCAGCATGCAGCACGCAGCGACGAACAAGCATGCCACTCTTGCGCAGCGGGCCGCCATTGCGCATGTGGTCTACAGCCCCGAGGTGCGGCATCCGGTCGAAGTGGGTGCCGACCAGGAGACGCACCTGGTCAACTGGCTTTCGAAGCGGCTTGGTACGCAGCTCAGCGTGCCGCAACTCGGTGAACTGGGCTACAGCCTGGTCGGCGGCCGCCTGCTGCCCGGCGACGATGGCCCGGTGGCGCTATTCATGTACCAGGATGAAAAGGGCCGGCGGCTGACGCTCTACGTCCGTACCGGTGCCGAGGACGGGAGTGAAACCGCCTTCCGCTTTGCCCGGGAGAATGGCGTCAGCGTGTTTTACTGGCTGGACGGCAAGCTGGGCTACGCCCTGTCGGCGGAAATTGACAAGGCCGAACTGCTGCGTGTGGCGAACGCGCTTTATCGACAGCTCAACCCCTGAGCGATACCTTGCCCGGACCCTCT
>NZ_JAVTWB010000186.1:0-6132 GCF_032229525.1 Accumulibacter sp.
GACTCACAGCGAGAAAGACGCGTGGCACCGTGGAAACTACAAGACCTCCTCCAACAACGTGGTGGCGTTCGACGAAGATGGCAAGCAACTCGGCGTCGTGTTCGAGACGGCAACGCCCTTCGACACTCCGCGTCTGATGAGCGAACTGGTGAGCTGGTTCAATACCGAGCGCGCTGCTTCCGGAACACGCCGGCTACACCCCTTGTTGCTCATCGGCATGTGGAGCGTGGTGTTCCTGAAAATCCATCCTTTCCAGGACGGCAACGGTCGCCTGAGCCGCGTGCTGACCACCCTGCTGTTGCTGCAGGCTGACTACGCCTACGTCCCCTACAGCTCCCTCGAAAGCGTGATCGAGCAAAGCAAGGAAGCGTATTACCTCGCCTTGCGCCAGACTCAGGAGACCATTCGCAGCGAGATGCCCGACTGGCAGCCGTGGCTTGACTTCTTCCTGCGCGCCGTCGCTGAACAGGTGCGACGACTCGGCCGAAAGATCGAACGCGAGAAGCTGGTGCTCGCCACCCTGTCCGCGCTATCGCTGCAAATCGCCGAGTTCGCGCGTGCGCATGGCCGCATCACCATGGGCGACGCGATCAGGCTCACCGGCAGCAACCGCAACACGCTAAAGCAGCACTTCCGCGCGCTGGTGGGACACGGGCATTTGAGCCTGAATGGCAGTGGGCGCGGCGTCTGGTACGAGCTGAGGTAGGAGCTTCCATGATCGACATTCGTCCGCAGAGTTACTTCACAGCGCTCAAGGAACACGATGAGCAACTCGAACGCCTGGGCTTGCTGGCTGAACGCTACTTTGCGGACGACCCGAACCCCAGCCTGCCGAAGTTCCGCCAGCGGGCCGAGTGCCTGGCCCAATCGGGTCGCGTCCAGGGTGGGCCTGTAGCCGTCGTCAAGTATGAAGCACTTGCCTTGCCTCCCGAAAACCAGGCAACGAGATGAGCGACATCAAACTATTCCACCTCAAGTCGGGCAGCGCCACCGAACTGCAAGGCGACGCCTCGGATCTCGAACGGCCACTGCAATCGCTGATTGAGGCCAACCTGGAGACGCTGCTTGGCATCCGCTTTCTGGCGACCGAATACTCCACCGGCAAGATACACGCTGGCCGCATAGACTCACTGGGGCTGGACGAAAACAATTGTCCCGTGATCCTCGAATACAAGCGCTCGGTCGGCGAAAACGTCATCAATCAGGGCTTGTTCTACCTTGACTGGCTGATGGACCATCAGGCCGAGTTCAAACTATTGGCGATGGACAAGCTGGGCAAGCCAGCAGCCGACCGCATCGACTGGAGTGCTCCCCGGCTGGTGTGCATCGCGGCAGACTTCACCAAGTACGACGGGCACGCGGTGCAGCAGATCAACCGCAACATCGAGCTGATCCGCTACCGTCGCTTCGGTGACGAATTGCTGCTGTTGGAGCTCGCCAACGCCACCAGCGCCAATAGCGGGCATAGCGGTGCTATCAAGATTGCGAAGGCATTCAAGGCGAAAGCGGCGGCTGAAAAATCTACTGCCGGCGGCAGAAACTTCGCCGACTGGCTGCCGCTGCTGCCGCCGCGCCTGAGCAACCTGCTCGCCTCCCTGGAGGACTATGTCGCTTTCCTCGGCGACGACGTGCAGCGCAAGGAGCTGAAGATCTACCTGGCGTTCAAGCGTCTGAAGAACTTCGCCACCGTGGTGGCACAGAAGAACCGGCTATTGCTCTATCTGCACCTGAACCCCGAGTTGCTCGCACCATTGCCGACAATTGCTCGCGATGTCAGGCAACAAGGGCATTTCGGCACTGGCGACCTGGAGCTATCACTGACCGCGCAGGCAGATCTGGGGACGGCGAAACCGCTGATCCTGATGTCGTACGACGGGCGTGGTGCGGCGGTCAAGCATGCTGCTGGCGGCGGGTAGAAGGAAAGAATCCAGGCTGGCGCGATTTGCACGAGGGCGGGAACTTCAGGAGGTGAGGAATTGCGTATACAGATTGATCATGGCCGCTCCCAGCGAGGCTCTGGATCGGATGCGGGCGGGCCGACTCCAAGCGACGACGCCAGCGTGTCGGATCGAGAATATCGCCAGAACCCGTTGGACCAGTATCGGGGCACCTCCTCGAAATTCGATATGATCAATGAGCCCCGAATCGGCGGAACGAGAAACGCCTCATGAACACGCTACGCCTCTTCGCCGCAGGCACCCTCCCCGTCCACCCCGCAGCCGCGTGGTATCTCGCTGACCTCGGCGAGTTTCGAGGCAAACAGGATCTCTACACACGCCAGTCGCCGCAACGCTTGAAAGCCTTGCGCGAACACGCGCTGATCGAAAGCGCGGTATCGAGCAACCGCATCGAGGGGGTATCGATTGAAGCGGCGCGGCTTCGCGATGTGTTGGTGACGGCCCGCCCCTTGTTTCGTGACCGCGACGAGGAGGAAGTGCGCGGCTATCGCGATGCCCTGGCCTGGATACATCAGGTGGCGCCACCCATTGACGAGACTACGGTGCAGCGCCTGCACGCTCTGGCACGTGGCGAGATCTGGGACGCAGCGCGCTACAAGGAAAAGGACGCCGACATCATTGAACGCTATCCGGATGGGCGCGAACGAGTGCGCTTTCGCACCGTGGCGGCGGCGGAAACAGCTGCGCGCATGGCGGCGCTGTTGGCCGCCTGGCACGCTTGCCGAGAGGAAAGTTGGGTGCATCCGCTGATCGCGCTGGCGGCGTTCAATCTGGATTTCCTGTGCATTCATCCGTTCCGCGACGGCAATGGCCGGGTATCACGACTGCTGTACCTGCTGCAAAGCCACCAACTGGGTTACGAAGTGGGGCGCTACATCAGTCTGGAACGCCTCATCGAGCAGAACAAGGACAGGTACTACGAGACCCTCGAGCAAAGTTCGCAAGGTTGGCATGAAGGCCGGAACGACCCGTGGCCATACATCAACTATCTGCTGTCGATCCTCAAGACAGCCTATCGCGAGTTTGCCAAGCGCGTCGGCGAAACGAAAGCGCCACGCGGGGCCAAACGAGATCAGGTGCTGGCCGGGATTGAGCGCCTCGTCGCCCAGGGCGGTGATTTTTCGATTAGCGCACTGGAACAAAGTTGTCCGGGCGTCGGCCGCGACATGGTGCGACGGGTTCTTCGCGAGCAGCAAGCAGTGGGCGTGGTCGAGTGCAAGGGACGCGGGCCCGGCGCAAACTGGGTGAAGAAGGGGTAATTACCCTCAAATAGGGGTAATAGAGAGGGTATCAAGGTTTGCAGCGACCCGACGTCTTGATGCTGCCAGCCACACTGCTTGTCGGTAATTGACGTGCTTGATTTCCCCGTCGGCAGCGCTCACGTTTGTTAGGATTGCCGCTTCAATCGTGGAAGCCAACGAATGAGCAGCACGGAACAAGCCACCACAGGGCGACGCAAGGGACGCGGGCAGCGCCGGGGTCGGCGCGTCGACCCTGCGACGCGCGACGCTGTCGTCGAGCTGCTAGCGGGCCTGCCGCTGCGCCGCGATCTCTTGCTGGAACATCTGCACTGTCTCCAGGATGCCAGAGGTTGCCTGCGCGAAGGCGATCTGGTGGCGCTGGCGGACCTGCTGCGCATTGGCGTTGCGGAGGTCTACGAGACGGCGACCTTCTACGCCCATTTCGACCTCCGCGCTGACCACGAGCCGACGCCAGCGCTTGCTGTGCGCGTCTGCGATGGCCTCAGCTGCCGACTGCAGGGGGCGCTGCAGCTTGACGACTCATTGCGCGAGCTGCTGCCGCCAAGCGACGCCAGAGTGCTACGCGCACCGTGCATGGGCCGCTGCGATCTGGCACCGGTGGTGCAGGTCGGCAAACGCCATGCCGACCGGGCAAGCGCAGCCGACGTACAGGCGCTGATCGACGCACAAGCCTTTACACCGCTGCCGGCGGTCAGCGAGAGTCTGGCCGCCTACCGTGCGCGCGGCGGCTATCGGCACCTGCTGGCGCTGCGCGACGGCAGCTTGCCGGCCGAGGCGGTGCTTGCCGAAGTCGAGGCGGCCGGGCTGCGCGGGATGGGCGGCGCCGGTTTTTCGACCGCTCGCAAGTGGCGCCTGGTCGGCGCGGCCGCGGCGCCGCGCTACCTGGTGTGCAACGCCGACGAGGGTGAACCGGGCACCTTCAAGGACCGCTTGATCCTCGAAGCGCAGACGCACCAGTTTCTCGACGGCCTGCTGCTGGCAGCGGCCTACATCGGTGCTGCCCGCTGCTGGATCTACCTGCGCGACGAGTACCCTGCCGCGCACGCACTACTGAGCCGCGAGATCGCGGCGCTCGAGGCAGCGAATCTGATTGCACCAGGCTTCATCGACCTGCGTCGCGGCGCCGGTGCCTACATTTGCGGCGAGGAATCAGCGTTGATCGAATCGATCGAGGGCAAGCGCGGCTATCCCCGGCAACGCCCGCCTTACGTCGCCGAGGCGGGGTTGTTCGGACGCCCGACGCTGGTGAACAACGTCGAAACGCTGGTGCTGGTGCCGACAATTCTCGCCAGCGGCGGCGCACAGTTTGCGGCACTTGGCAGCGAGGGATTTGCCGGTCTACGCAGCTACTCGGTCTCCGGCCGGGTGCGCCAACCGGGCGTAAAGCAGGCGCCGGCAGGGATCAGCGCGCGCAAACTGATCGACGAATACTGCGGCGGCATGGCTGACGGCCATCAGCTGCTGGCCTACCTGCCCGGCGGTGCCTCGGGCGGCATTCTGCCCGCCAGCCTGGCCGACCTGCCGCTGCACTTCGGCGAATTGGAGAAACACGGCTGCCTGATCGGTTCGGCGGCGGTGATCGTGCTTTCGGATCGCGATGACCCGCGCGCCGCGGTGCACGCGATGCTCGAGTTCTTCGCCGACGAGAGCTGCGGCCAGTGCACCCCCTGCCGGATCGGCACCGAGAAGATGCTGGCGCTGTTCGAAGCGCCGGAACTCGATGTGGCGCTGCTCAGCGAGCTGGCGACGGTGATGCGCGATTCGTCTATCTGTGGCCTCGGCCAGGCGGCGCCAAACCCGGTCACCACGGCGCTGCAGTATCTGCCGCAGCACCTGCTGGCGGGGAAGCGCGATGCGTGATGAAACCGGATCACCAGGCGTCCGCTTCACTCTCGATGGTCGCGAGCTGATTGCCCTGCCCGGCGAGACCATCTGGCAGGCTGCCCGACGAGCGGGCCAGACCATCCCGCATCTGTGCACCCAGGAGGCGCCGGATTACCGGCCGGGCGGCAACTGTCGCGCCTGCATGGTCGACATCGACGGTGAGCGCAACCTGGCGCCGAGCTGCAGCCGCCAGGTCAGTGCGGGCATGCAGGTGCGCAGCGAAAACTCCGAGCGCGCACTGCACAGCCGGCGCCTGGTGATGGAGCTGCTGCTCGCCGACCAGCCGCCGCGTGCACGGGCCCATGATCGCAACGCGTCGTTCTGGCACTGGGCGGTGCAATTGGGACTACAGGCCAGCCGGTTCCCAGCGCGCGAAACCACCCCGAATGCCGACCACAGCCACCCGGCGATGACCGTGCAACTCGACGCCTGCATCCACTGCCAGCTATGCGTGCAGGCCTGCCGCGAGATCCAGGCCAATGACGTCATCGGCATGGCCGGTCGCGGTGCGGCAGCGAAGATCGTTTTCGATATCGACGATGCGATGGGCGATTCCAGCTGCGTCGGCTGTGGCGAGTGCGTGCAGGCCTGCCCGACCGGCGCACTGATGGCAACGACGCTACTGGCGGCGGATGGCAGCGGCCTGCTCGCCGCTGGCGAACAGGTCGACCGCGTCGTGCCCAGCGTCTGTCCCTACTGCGGCGTCGGCTGCCAGATCGACTACCAGGTCCGCAACGAGCAGGTCATCGCCGTCAGCGGCCACGACGGTCCGGCCAACCGGCAGCGCCTGTGCGTCAAGGGGCGTTTTGGCTTCGACTACGTACACTCGCCGCAGCGCTTGCTGAAGCCGTTGATCCGCCGCGACGACGCGGCCAAGGTCGCCGACGCCACCTTCGACCCCGCCAAGCCATACACCCATTTCCGCGAGGCCACCTGGGACGAAGCCCTGCAACGGGCGGCCTCGGGGCTGCGTTCGATTCGCGAGCAACACGGCGGCGGCGCGCTGGCCGGCTTCGGCTCGGCCAAGT
>NZ_JAVTWB010000187.1:0-38765 GCF_032229525.1 Accumulibacter sp.
GGCTTCATCGAACATTACCTGCTGCCGATCATCTACCCGGCCGAGCTTACGCGCGACCTGCAACTTGCTCTGGCGGCAGGGGTGATCGTCGTTAACGTCGGCGTCTACGGTTGGTTGCTGTATCGCCGTCGGCGTTCGCGTTCCGAGGCCGGTCAGACAGGGAATCGCAGCAGGTCACCTTAGCAGTCGCTACTCACCGCTCTGCTTGCGATCGGCGCTAATCCGTCTTGCGTTTGGCGCGCGGGTGCGACTGATCGTAGACCGTGGCCAGATGCTGGAAGTCGAGGTGGGTGTAGATCTGCGTCGAGGCGATGCTGGCGTGACCGAGCATTTCCTGTACGGCGCGCAGATCGCCGGACGACTGCAGGACGTGCGAGGCGAACGAGTGGCGCAACATGTGTGGATGGACGCGGGCCGGCAGGCCCTGGGTCAGCCCGCGCCGCGCCAGGCGGAGCTGAATCATGCGCACGCCAAGACGCTGGCCCCGCTGACCAACGAACAAGGCCTTCTCGTCGGCGGTCGCCAGGCGGCCGCGCTGCGCGGCCCAGATCGCGACCGCTTCCCTGGCCTTGCTCCCCACCGGGACAGTGCGCAGCTTGCTGCGCTTGCCAAGGACGCGAACCTCGCCGGCCTGCAGGTCTTCCAGGCAGGAGATGTCGAGTGCGGCAAGTTCTGCCAGGCGCAGGCCGGACGAGTAGAAGAGCTCGAACATCGCTTGGTCGCGAATCGCCAGCAGGTTCTCGCCGGCGACTTCGAGCAGGCGATTGGCTTCGTCGGGCGACAGGGCTTTCGGCAGTGCCTTGGGGCTTTTCGGTGGCCGCACGCTGTCGACCGGATTGTGCGTGACAGCGCCGCGCTGGCCGAGCCAGCGATAAAAACCACGCCAGGCGGAAAGGCTGCGACCGAGCGAGCGGCCGCCCAGTCCGCGGGTGTGCAGCTGGGCGACAAAGCGCCGGATGTGAGGCGTCTGGATGCTGTCGAAGCCGCCGTCGCCGGGCAGTTCGGCGATCAGGCTGCAGAGCGACAGAAGATCGCGCCGATAGTTGGTGACCGTATGCGGTGACAGCCGGCGCTGCTGCGCGAGTTCATCGAGGTAGACGCTGACGCTGGCGGCGCGCTCGCTGACGGTCATCGTTGTCGTTTCAGCGCAAGGCGCGAGCCAGCGCTGCCGAGGTCATTTCGCCGAGACGTTCGAGATAGATCGTTCCCATGCCGGCGTAGAAGCGCTCAATGTCCTCACTGCCCATGGCGATCATGCCGATCGTGCCGCCACCGTTGCGCATGGCGATCAACGCTTGCGAACGGATCTGCGCGGCCGATTCGCCAAACCACGATGAGGTCTCGAAGCCGGCGGTTGACCCACAGTAGGGCTGCGTCAGCGTCTCGGCGAAGGCCTGTAGTTTCTCGCTGACCTGCGCGAACTCGGGCAGCTCATCCGTTTCTGTCGGGCGATTCCAGAGACGCACGGCGACATGCGGGACGGCGAAATCGTCGCGCAGATGGAAGTTCAGCGTCTGCAGTGCCGATTGAAAATTACCGGCAGCGATCATGCCTACCGCCAGTCGGTGCATCTTTTCGCTGATGCCGTCGTTTTCTTCACCGAACTGCAGCAACTCGCCCATCTTGCCTTCGAGCTTCTTGTTCTTGTCGCGCAGCGCCAGCATCTGGCGTTCGGTGATCGAGATCGTCCGGCCACCATGCGGATGGGTAATGACCATGTTGGTCATCAGATCGGTGTGCTCCTCGAAGAACTGAGGATGGTCCTGCAGATACTCCGCAACTTCGTCAGATTTCATAGTTCAATTTCTCCCTTGAATACGGTGACCGCCGGGCCGCTCATCAGCACCGCGGTGCCGTTGCCGTTCCAGGCGACAGTCAGCAGGCCGCCGCGCGTGGCGACGCGCACCGGCGAATCTAGCAGGCCGCGGCTGATGCCGGCCACCACGGCAGCACAGGCGCCGCTGCCACAGGCCAGAGTTTCGCCGGCGCCGCGCTCGAAAACGCGCAGGCGGATCGCCTGCCGGTCGATCACCTGCATGAAGCCGGCATTGACTCGCTGCGGAAACAGCGGGTGTGATTCGATCAGCGGTCCGAGTTGCTCGACCGCTGCCTTGTCGACGTCGGCGACGACCTGCACGGCGTGCGGGTTGCCCATGCCGACGGCGGTGATGGCGATTTCCTGGTCAGCCACCAACAGCGTCTGCACCAGCTCGTCCGTCGCGCTGATGAACGGCACCTGTGCCGGCACCAGCACCGGGATGCCCATGTCGACGCTGATCGTGCCGTCGTCTTCGAGGCGCAGGACGATCACCCCACCCATCGTCTCGACGCGGATTTCACGTTTCGCGGTCAAGCCCTGATCATGAACGAAACGCACAAAGCAGCGTGCGCCGTTGCCACATTGCTCGACCTCGCCGCCATCGCCATTGAAGATGCGATAGCGGAAGTCGACGCCAGGCTGGGTGGGCTGTTCGACGAGCAGGATCTGGTCGCAACCGATGCCGAAATGGCGATCGGCGAGGAAGCGCAGTTGTTCGGGCGTCAATGCGAGCGACTGACGAATGCCATCGAGCACGACGAAATCATTGCCCAGTCCATGCATCTTGACGAATGTCAGCTTCATTGGCGTTCAGGATCCGGCGGCGTGGGTGAGCAGTGACCGGGCCATTATAAAGTCGTCCATGACGAATCCGTCGCCAATATCGACGCAGACCGCTTCGCGGACGGTGAAGCCCTGTTTCCGGTACGCGGCGATGGCCTGCTCGTTGCCTTTGTTGACTGCCAGCATCAGCGTCTGGCAACCCGCCGCCCGCGCGCGCGCAACGACATGATCGACGAGGCGGGCACCAAGCCCCATGCGCTGTCGCTGCGGATCGACATAGAGCTTGTCGAGCTTCATTTCACTGGCCGCTCCAGTCAGAAAGCACGAGATGAAACCGGCCAGTTGCCCGTCGAGCGTCAGCTTGTCCCACCAGATATCCGGCTTGTTCAACTCGGCGAGCAGGAGTTGCGGCGAGTAACGCTGCGCGAGCATGAAGTCGATCTGTTGCTGGCTGATGATGCTCGTATAGGTATGTTGCCAGACCTGGCGTGCCAGCGCGGCGACCGGCTCGACATCGGCGGCGGTCAGAGGCGAGATCAAGACGTCCATTCAGACTCCGGCGGGATCGCTGCGCGGCGGCCAGGCAACGGCCGTATGCGGGTGGCGATGGCAAAGAGCGAATTGTACCGGGTCGTGCGCGGTGGGTCGTCCGTACGTCCGTAGGTTCGTACTCTCCGCGACGGCGGCGGTGGGCTTCAGTCCAGCGCCTCGGACTGATAGGCGCCGCAGGAAGCGAGATCGGAGTCGCTGCCTGCCGGCAGCTGAGCCGACAGATCACGCAGGGCGCTACGCATGCCCTCCTCGAGCACCGGGTGATAGAAGGGCAGCCGCAGCAGTTCCTGCACTGTCAGCTCGCGGTCGATCGCCAGTGCCAGCACATGCGCCATGTGTTCACCGGCCGGCACGCACATTTCACCGCCGAGCAGCCGGCCGCTGCTCTTGTCGGCATAGAGGCGCATCAATCCCTTGTTGCGCTCCGCCGTCCGGGCGCGGCCCTGTCTCGCGAAGTCAGCCTGTCCGATGACGATTTCGCTAGTGGCCAGCTCGGCGAAGCGTTGGCCGACGACGACCACGTTGGGGTCGGCGAAGACGATCGCCAGCGGCGTGCGACGCTGAAAGCAGCGCGGCTCCTCGGCGCAGGCGTTGATGCCGGCGATATGGCCCTCGTCCGCCGCCTCGTGCAGCAGGGCGGCACGCCCGTTGGCGTCGCCGGCGAGGAAGACCGGCAGGTCAGCGACCTGCAGGGTGTTCGGGTTGACCGGCGGCATGCCGCGTTCGTCCAGTTCGACGCCCAGCGTTTCGAGGCCGATGCCGTCGATGTTCGGGCGCCGGCCGATGGCGGCGATGACCTGGTCGACGACCACTTCCACCTGGCCGCTGCGCACCGCGATGCCTTCCGGTGCCGCCGACAATTCCGCGGCCGCACCGGTGTGAAATGCGAATTCCCCCTGCAACAGTTGGCGAAGCACCTGATCGACGCTTTCGTCACTCAGGCCGGCAAGCTGCGGATTGGAACCGAAACCGGTGACTTCGACCCCGAGCCGGGCAAGCGCCTGGGCGATCTCGACGCCGATCGCGCCGAGGCCGATTACCGCCATCCGGCGCGGCAGCTTTTCCGATTCGAACAGTGTGTCGGTGGTCAGGATGCGATCAGCGAAGTAGCGCCAGGCCTCCGGCATCACCGGACGACTGCCACTGGCAATGATGATTCGCCGGGCACGGTACGGGCAGCCGTCGACTTCAACCATATGCGGACCCGACAGTCGGGCCCGGCCCGCCAGATTGCGTTCGCCCAGATCTTCGCTGGCCTTGAGCGTGCCGGCGACGAACCTGTCGCGCAAGCTGCGTACGCGGCGCAGTACCGCCGGGACATCGATCGTCAGTCCGCTGCCGCCCCGGATGCCGAAGGCTTCGAAGGCGTGCCGGCGATGAAAGGCGTTGGCTGCTTCGATCAGTGCCTTGGAAGGCATGCAGCCGACCCGAGCGCAGGTGGTGCCGTAGTGACCGTCGTTGATCAGCAGGAAGCTCTCGGTGCGCTTGCGCACTTCGCGCAAGGCGGCAAGGCCGGCTGAACCGGCGCCGATGATGATGACGTCTAGCGTTTTTTCCATATGCCGAACCCTCGACCAAAACGTATCTGGATGTCGTCGTGGCGCTGCCGCGCCAGTGTCAGCGATCAGTGGTGATCGAGCTTCTTGCTGGTGAACAGAGTCTCGCGCAGTTCCTTGTCGAACACCGGATCGCGGCGGCGGATCCATTCCAGAACCATCGCCGCATGTTCCTTCTCTTCGTCCCGATTATGCTGCAGGATGGCGCGCAGCTCCTGGTCCTTGCAGGCATCGACGCGCTGGTTATACCAGTCGACCGCTTCGAGTTCCTCCATCAGCGAGACGATGGCGCGATGCATGTCGCGGGTTTCGTCCGTAAGCTCGGCGATGGGTTCGTGATAGCCTTCGTTTGCCATGTTTCGATCCTCGGTGAGTGATGGGGATTGAACGACAGGGGACAATTGTGTCAGCGGGGTGAATGTTCCGACGATGTCCAGCAAACAAGATCTGCCGTTGCAGAAGCAGGATAGCGCATCGCAGCCGACACTGTGGGAGTTCGTCCGGCTTGCCGACTACCGCGTGCCGAGCCCGGTCGGCGCAAGCGCGGCACTGGAGAAATGGGCCTCCCTGAAACGGGCTTTTCGGGGCAACGACAGCGCGGAGCAGGCGCCAGTCAAGGCGGAAGCCGATCTGCGCACGCTGTCGCAATCGCGCTTGCAGCGCCTGGTGGGGCCGATCGACTGGCGCTGTGCGGCGGCGGCGCTGGACGCGGCGATGGCCGATTGGTTGCACGCCAGCAAGCCGGATGCGCTGGTCAAGTTCGTGATCGGCCAGCCGCATTGCGGGCATCCGCAAATCCTCGCGCACTGGGCCGCGCGCCACCGGGCAACGCGGATCGAGGTGCCGAGCAGCGAGCAGATTCTCGCCGGCGACGAGCGCTGGTTCGCAGCCTGGCCGGAAGCCGATCATCTCTGGGTACTGCCGCAGCTCGAGCATTGCTATCTGCGCCACGCCGACGGCCTGAGGCTCGTTCGGCGCTTGCTGGAACAGGCGGCGAGCGGTGCTCTGGGGCGCGGCGTGATCGCCTGCGACAGCTGGGCCTGGGCGTATCTGCAGGAGGTCTGGCCCGTGCCACAGCCGGAGGCGCTGACCCTGCAGGCTTTCGACGGGCTGCGCTTGTCGCGCTATCTTGCCGAGCTGGCGTCGTGCCAGGGCGGCGGGTGCCTGCACTTTCGCAACGCTACGACCGGCAAGGAGGTGCAACTGGAACGCGGGCCGGACGATTCGGATGCCTGCCCGGAAATCAATCACATCGCCGTTCATAGCCGGGGCAATATCGGCTCTGCCTGGAGTTCGTGGCGGGCGTCGCTGCGGGCGACGCCTGAACAGGACGATGGCGCGCGGGAACAGGCCAGCGCGCTGGAGCAGGAGGCCAATCCGGATGCCGAGATCGTCTGGGTCTCGGCGGCCCTGCAGGAACCCGTGATGCCCGCCGAGAAGGGCGAGGGCATGGCTTTCGTCCTGCACGCGTTGTTGTTGCACAATGGCTTGCCGGCATTTCTGTTGCCCAAGCTGTTGCCGCAGCCAGACCATCGCCTCGCTTCCAGCCTGTTGCAGTTGCAGACCCAGGGCGTCGTGATGCTGGTCGGCGAGCGCTGGCAGATCAGCGCGTCGGCATATGCCGTGGTACGTGACTTCTTGCGTCGCCGCGGTTTCCTGAGGGATGACTTCTGAGGCCTTGAACATGGAAACCCCAACACTGGCAGAGCTTTTCCATACGCTGGGCACCGGTACGCTGCTCGAGCTGCTGCTGATAGTTGCCCTGGCCGGGTTGCTGATCGTCAGCGCGCAGAAACTCCTGCCATGGCTTGCAGACCAACTGCACGGCAAGCAACGCCTCTATCTGCTGGCCATCGTCCCGCTATTGCGCCTGGGAATTCTCGTGGCGGCTTTTCTGCTGGTCGTGCCGCGGGTCGTCGAGCCGTCGCTGCAGAACATGGTGGCCTTGTTCGGCACGGTCGGTCTGGCGCTGGGTTTCGCGATGAAGGATTACGCCAGCAGCCTGATCGCCGGCATCGTGGCCGTTGGCGAGATGCCCTATCGCAACGGCGACTGGATCGAAGTCAACGGGATCTACGGCGAAGTGACGCATATCGGCATGCGTACGGTGGAGATCGTCACCCCGGACGATTCGCGGGTCAGCATTCCGCACCTGCGCATGTGGACCGATCCGATTTTCAACGCCAACTGCGGCCGCCCGCAGCTTCAGTGCGTGGCCGATTTCTATCTTCACCCCGCGCACGATGCGCTTGCCGCCAAGGCGGTGCTGCAGGACGTCGCCCTGACCAGCCCCTACCTCCATTTCGACGACCCGATCATGGTCACCGTGCACGAGAAACCCTGGGGCACGCATTACCGCTTGAAGGCCTATCCGATCGACGCGCGCCAGCAGTTTCGCTTCATCAGCGATCTGACCGTTCGCGGCAAGGCGGCGCTGACCCGGCTCGGGGTCCGCTTTGCCGTTGCTCCGGTAGTCGCAGAAAAATAGCCCTGAGGGGGTGGGTCAGGCCGGGCTGCCTCCGTCGCCGCTGCGCCCGGCCAGGAAAGCCTGAGCTTCTTCCCGGCGCTCGAAGACGTGCGGCGCGATGCTGCGTGCGGAGAAGGCCTCGCCCAGCTTGGCACGCAGGAAGGCGCTGGTGGCGTAGCGGGTGATCTGGCTGAAGTAGTTGGCCAGGAAGTAGCGGTCCATCTCGGCGTAGGCGTCGTACATGTCCTGGTTGATGCGGAAGCGGTCGTAGTTGATGATTACGCCGACCATCTTGCCGGCTTCCTTGCAGCGCAGCTCGCAGATATCCCAGATCGCCTTGACGTCCTCCTCGACGCGAATATGCATGCCCTCGAAATTGAGGAAAAGAATGTTGCGCTCTGGATCGTAAATGACCCGCTCCGGCATCGACAGGTTGAGCAGTTCCGCCTCCAGGCCCATCGGGTTGGTATTGAAGATGCGCGCATCCATGACGCCATATTCACCGACGATTGGCTCGAAATCCATGTGCGGCAGGATGTCCCGGTCGACCTCGATACCGGGCGCCACCTCGATCAGCGCCAGCCCGCCCCGGACCCGGCGGAAGACGCAGCGTTCGGTGACGTAGAAGACCGGTTTGTCGCGATCATAGGCGTACTGGCCATTGAAGGTGATTTGCTCGACCTGCTTGAGGAACTTGCGCTGCGATCCTTCCTGAACAATGTGTAGCTTGCCGTCACGGACCTCGACCTCGAGGCCTTTGCCGGTAAAGGTGCCGACGAACACCACCAGACGGGCGTTCTGGCTGATGTTGATGAAGCCGCCGGCACCGGTCAGGCGGCCACCGAAGCGGCTGACGTTGACGTTGCCGGCGGCATCGCACTCGGCCATGCCCAGGCACGCCATGTCCAGCCCGCCACCATCGTAGAAATCGAACTGCTGGTTTTCGTCGATCACCGCGTCCATGTTGACGCCGGTCCCGAAGTTGCCCCCGGTCGAGGGGATGCCGCCGATCAGACCGGATTCGACGGTCAGGGTCAGCAGGTGCGAGATGCGCTCTTCGTTGGCCACCCCCGCCACGCCTTCGGGCATCCCGACACCCAGATTGATGATGCCGTTGGGAGGCAGTTCGAAGGCGGCACGCCGGGCGATGATCTTGCGCGGGCTCAATGGCGCCGACACCACGCTGGGCGCCGGAACGCGGAACTCGCCGGCATAGGCGGCGCTGTACTGGGTGGCCAGGGTCTGCATGTGCTGGGCCGGTTCGGCGACCACCACGCAATCGACCAGGATCCCCGGGATCTTCACCTGCCGCGGCGATAGGCCGCTGCGTTCGGCGATCCGTTCGACCTGGGCGATGACGATGCCGTTACTGTTCTTGGCCGCCATTGCCATGGCCAGATTGTTCAGCGTCAACGCTTCGCGTTCCATCGTGATGTTGCCGAAAGTGTCGGCGGTGGTGCCGCGCACGAAGGCGACGTTGACCTCGCCGACCTTGTAGAACAGCCACTCCTCTTTATCGACTTCGACCAGGCTGACGATGTCTCTGGTGGTGGCTTTGTTGATCCGCCCGCCGTCGTAGCGGGGGTCGACGAAAGTGTGCAGTCCGACCTTGGAGAAGGACCCCGGCTTGCCGGCGGAGAGATCGCGGAACAATTGACAGATGATGCCTTGCGGCAGGTTATAGGCCTGAATGCGGTTGTCGAGGGCCAGTTTCGCCACCTTCGGCATGCGGCCCCAGTGGCCCGCCACGACTCGGCGCAGCAAACCTTCGTGGCCCAGGTGATTGAGCCCCAGGCTCTCGCCGTCGCCCTGGCCGGCAGCGGCGAACAAGGTCAGGTTCTTTGGGCCGCCGGTGGTGAGGAAGCGGCGCTCCAGCGCCGACAGCAGGGCCTCGGCGAAGCCGGTCTGGACGAAGCCGGTACTGGCCAGGGTATCGCCGTCCCGGATCAGGGCGATCGCTTCGTCGGCAGTGACGATCTTGCTGCGCATGGTGCTTTCCTCCCGCTATTGTTTTTTGATGTCCGGCCGACGGTCCAGCGGACGACATCATCCTCGCGGCGGTACCTGCAGGGGGCACCAGTCGCCCAGACCTTGCCAAGCTTACCTGCTTGACGGATCGCGTCCACATTTATTCCTTGATGGGCGCGTTGGTTTCGGCAGCGGGCGCCAGGTGTGTGCAGGAGATGGCCCTACGCGACAGCAACGAGCTGCTGGCATGAGCGGGATTCGCATCCGCGAGATCGAAGCGCCAGAGGTTGTCGCAGCGGGTAGAAGCTGGCCGCGCTGCCGAACGATGAAACCGCTACGCCAACCCAACCGGAGCCGGCCCGTGGCTATCGTTGGCGGGCCATGCTCGAATGCGGCATGCGTTCCGCATTCATTTTTGCCCGCCTCGAGCCCATCATGGACCTTCGCCGTGATGCATTGAAGGAGCGGCATGCCAGGCAACATCGACGAAACCGTGGTCACACGGAAAAACGCCGTTCGGCCCCAGTGAAGGGCCCGAACGGCGTGATGACTTGCCATCCGCAACCGGATGGCATCGATTTCAGACGGCTTGAACGACGATCTTGCCTTTTGCCTGCCCTGTTTCGATGAGCGCGTGGGCGGCGCGGATGTTTTCAGCGTTGATCGGGCTGAGAACCTTGTCGAGCGTGGTGCGAATTCGTCCAGCGTCGATTTCGTTCGCCACGTAGGTCAGCAATTTGTGCTGCTCAATCATGTCCGGCGTCTGGTGCATGGCGCGGGCGAACATGAATTCCCAATGCAGGCTGGCCGCCTTCATCTTCATGCCAGCCATCGGCATCGGTAGATCGGTATCGTCGATGGTGACAATCCCGCCCTGCGGCCGGATCAGTTCCACCGCCGTTTCCCAGTGGCGCATGTCATTGAAGATCGCGACGTGATCGACATGGTGAAACCCCAGGGCACGTACCTGTTCCACCATCGGTTCGCGGTGATTGACCACATGATCCGCGCCCAGCTCTCTGACCCAGCTTGCCGTTTCCGGGCGCGAGGCGGTGGCGATGACCACCAGCCCGGCCGCCTTGGCGAGTTGAATGCCGATCGAGCCGACACCACCACCCGCGCCGATGATCAGAACCGTCTGTCCCCTGTCGGCACCATCACGATCAATGCCCAGACGATCAAAGAAAGCCTCATAGGCGGTGATCGTGGTCAGTGGCAGCGCCGCGGCTTCGGCAAAACCGAGGCTCTTCGGTTTGCAGCCGACAATGCGTTCGTCAACCAGCTGAAATTCGGCATTGGAGCCGGAGCGGGTGATATCGCCGGCGTAATAAACCTCGTCCCCCGGCTTGAACAGCGTGACCTCCGGGCCGACCGCCTCGACCACGCCGCTGGCGTCCCAGCCCAGCACGCGAGGTGGGTCTTCGACTTTGTCTTTTGGCGCGCGGACTTTGGTATCGACCGGGTTGATGGAGACGGCCTTCACGGAGACCAGAAGATCACGACCCAGAGCCGTAGGCTTGGGCAGTTCCACGTCGAGAAACGCATTCGGGTCATTGACGGGAAGATAGTGCGTAAGGGCGACAGCTTTCATATGTGGGAAACCTCCTGGTCTCTGGGCTTGGTCAGCCGCTTCTGGTCATTTCGTTAACCGTGAATTCGGCAACGGCGCCGTCGGTTGCCTGCATATAGGCGGCCAGGTGTGGAGCATTCATGTGCGTCTGCCACAACGCGCGCGATTCCCAGGTTTCGTAGAACATGAAATGTGCTGGATTGTCGTTGTCGCGGTGAAAGTCATACTGGATGCAGCCTTCTTCGGCGCGCGTGATCGGGATCAGCTTCTCCAGCTCTGCCTTGACCAGATCAATCTGGTCGGGGTTGGCGTGGATGTTGGCGACGATGGTCAGTTTGCTCATTGCCTTGACTCCATGGGTGGCGGTGGGAGAACTATAGCTGCTTGCCAAAGCCGGATAAACGGGCAGAATACGGAAAGATAATCCGGAATGGCCGAACAATGTTACTCAGCAACATCGCCCTGTTCCTGCAAATCGTCGAGAAAGGCAGCTTGACGGCAGCCGGCCGTGAAGCCGGGCTCTCGGTGACCACGGTATCCGAGCGGCTTTCTGCGCTCGAGGCGCATTTTGGTGTTGTCCTCTTGAATCGCACGACACGCGCGCTCAGCCTGACGGAAGAGGGGCGCACCCTGGTCGAGGGTGCCAAACGGGTTCTGGGCGAGGTCGAGGACCTTGAAACGCGCATCCGCCATGGTGCGCAAACCCTGTCGGGCCCGATCCGGATCAGTGCCCCAAGCGATATCGGGCGGACCCTTGTTTCTGCCGAGATCAACCGCTTTCTGTCAGAAAACCCGGCCATCTCCGTCGAGTTGCTGCTTTCGGACGGCTATGTCGATATTGTTGGTGAGGGCTTTGATATCGCCTTGCGTTTTGGCCCGGTCACCGACAGTTCGCTACGCGTCAGAAGCCTTGGTCAGAAACGGCGGCTGGTCTGTGCCGCGCCAAGCTATCTTGAAAAACACGGCCGCCCGAACAAGCCTGTCGATCTGAAGACTCACAACTGTCTTGTCATGCGCTTTGGCACGCATCTGGACAACGTCTGGCGGTTTGGCCCCAACACCATGCAGCAGATCGTCACCGTGCGCGGCGACAGGGTGGCCAATGACGGGGCGCTGGTGCGGCAGTGGTGCCTTGCCGGTCATGGGATCATGCTGAAGTCGGAACTGGATGTCGGGCCGGATATCAGGGCCGGCAATCTGCGTGAACTCCTCACCGACCATGCGCCGCCCGCCACACCCCTGCAAATGCTGTTTCCTCCCGGCCGGGCCCAGCCAAGGCGGGTGCGCGCACTTGCCGATCAACTGGCCCTGATGCTTCAGCGTCTGGAACGATCCGGCGACAATTGAGTTCACGATGCCGGTTTGCGGCGTGTCTCCACCCACAGGCACTGCATCAGCTGCCGTTCCGCCGCGGTGGCTTCCCCTTCCTGATCGATGCCGAGAAAATGCCGACGAAAGGCAGCCAAAGCGGCCGCCGGGTTCGAGGTGTCGTAACCGATGCCCTCGAGCGCAATCAGCGAATCGAAAGAATCCGGGATCGGCGTAAGGGCTCGTTCGGGGCACCACAAACCATAGCCCTCCCTCGCCAGCTGTTGCCAGGGGAAAAGTCGACTCGGGTCGATTTTTCGACCTGGCGCCACATCACCGTGCCCCAGGAAATTGTTCGCCGGAATCCGGTAGCGTTCCTTCAAGCTCTTCAACAGCTCGAGGAGAACCGTCATCTGTGCTTCCGGGTAGGGTTCCGCCCCCGTGTTGTCGAGCTCAATGCCGATCGACGCCGAATTGAGGTCGGTGTTGCCGCCCCAGTAAGACTTCCCCGCGTGCCAGGCGCGCTGTTCTTCATCGACCAGTTGGTAGAGCGTGCCGTCGCGTCCGACCAGGTAATGGGAGCTGACTTCGCGGGCCGGGTCGGTGAGGGTTTTGAGCGCAGGCAGCACGCTGCTGTTGGTGGTGTCGTGGAGGATCACGAAGTTTGGCCGACGCGCATTGTGGTTTGGCGATGGAACAACAATGGCGTTTTCAGAACCCGCCTGAAATCTGACGCACCCAGCAGCCAGGGCGCATGCAAGACCGAGGCATATCCCGCGCAGAAGCCGATGAAGCACCTCAGACTCCCGGGGCGAGGGGCTTGAAGACGATTTCAATGACTTGTGGCCGCGTCCTGCTCTGGAGGCCGATTCTGCTTTGGCGGTGACCGCAAAGGGCGTCGAGTCGAGGGGGGTCGCCATCGGTCAGCGCGTGGGTGCCAGATGTAGAGGGGTTTCACAGTGGTGCAAGACCGTTTCCACGGTCGCCCCTTGAACGAGGCGGGCGGCGCAGTCCAGTCCGTCGTCTCGAAGCGTTTGGCTTGTGGTCTGCAGCTGGCGATGCTTTGGGTGATATTTTTCCACCGCGTCGTCGCGCATCACTGTCGGATCCCCCTTGTAGCCGACGAACTCGGGATCGGGTTCGGCGACGTGTAGGAGCCATATCTTGGCGCCCAGCGCGCGTGCGAGAAGAGCGGCCTGGGCGAGGACTTTCTTCGCCGAATCCGAGAAATCGACGCCGACTAGTAGGTTCATCAGTGATCCATCACGTAGTCCAGGGGAAGGGTGATGGTACAAGCAAAGGATGGGATTTTGAAGGGCAGAATGCCGGCACGATCGCGCGTCGCCTCGACCGAGGTGTCCTGGTCAATGTGAGGTTCCCGCGGCTTTTCGTCTGCCAAAGGGTGGGTTTCATGCGACCAGAGTGCTGCCTGATGGTGCTTTCTGAACCAGTTCGCCCGGAACTGAAAAGGGACCATTAGCCCGAGAGGGGACACAGCATCCGCGCAGGAAACTCTGCTAACACGAGTATGTCATTGGCAGCATGAGCTTAGGCGATGACTATCTTGACATTTGCCGGGCGTCAGAGACGTACGTCAGGAAGATCACGCCCAGTACCACGTGCTTGTAGAAGGCCGCATCCAGGTTGGAGCGCAGCTTGTCGGCGGTTGTCCAGAGCTTCTTTTCGAGGTCCCTGATGAATTCGATTGGAGAGTAGTAGGTTGCTAGACGAGTGGTTGCGTTCTTTCCCACTTGGCGCCGCGGCCCTTGCCGGTGGGGGCAATCAGCCCTTCAGCTTTCATGGCGCGCAAGATGACGCGCACCATGTCACGGCTGATGCCGGGGCAGGCTTCTTCGATTTCCGAGATGGAGAACGGCAGGTGTCGCTTGAGGATTTCAGCGCGCACCCGGTCGCCCTTGGCGCCGCGCCCACGTTCAATGGTGCCGACACGCTCCTCGAATTCCTTGTAGGCCCGCAGCAGCGCACCCCAGAAGTAGTCCAGCCACGGAGCGATGTCGTGTGCGCCGTCATGCCAGTCCTGTGAGCTGGCCTCCAGGGTGTCGTAATAGCTCTCTTTGGACTCCTCGAAGATACGCTCCAGGCTGATGAATCGGCCCACGGCGTAGTCAAAGTGATAAAGCAACTGCAAGGTCAGCAGCCGCGCCATGCGGCCATTGCCATCTGGAAAGGGGTGGATGCAGAGGAAATCGAGGATGACCAGCGGCACCAGCACCAGCGGGTCAGCCAGGTGTTGATCGAGCGCTGTGCGGTAGCGCGCGATCAGGTCGGCCATCGCCATGGGCGTGAGGTGTGCGGCCACGGGGCGGAAGCGAATGCGCGAGCTGCCGTCGGGGTGGCGCTCGATAATGTCGTTGTTGGTAGCCTTCCAATGCCCGCCGGGTTGCGGCATGTAGCGGTACAGGGTGCCGTGCAACTGCAGAACGGTCCCCTCCGAGAAGGGCATTTGCTCGCCGCTTTCGTGGACCAATGCCAGTGCATCACGGTAGCCGGCCACTTCCTGCTCAGATCTACTCCTGGGGGTCGCATTCTTTAGCACCAGCGACTTGAGCCGGTTGGCGGCAACCACCACACCTTCGAGGCGGTTGGACGACTCAGTGGACTCGACAACCGCCACTTGACGCAAATCGCTTAACACCTCAGGTGACTGTGCGACATAGAGTTGCTGCTTGCCCCGATACTCGCCCAAAGCGCGCAGCGTCGCTACTTGCTGGGCGTCAAAGCGCAGCTTGGCGAGGTAGTCGGGCGGGAGAGAGTGCATGAGTCATCTCATTTAGCGCTAATAGGGTAATGCTACCTGCAATTGGGGTAATGATCCATGCAGTTACCCCAATAATCGGCCAGTTACCCTATTTGTGCCGAAGGAAATCGCTTGGTTTCGTAATCGAACAGCGCGTTCATGGTGGCGTCGTCCATCACCTCACGGAACCCACGCTGAATGCCAAGCAAACCGCCATTGATGCCTACCTCGCCTGCACCGCCGCCACCCACATCGATGGTGAGACGCAGCATTCCCTGCGAAAACGCCGTCAACACTGGCCTCGCGCGCAACAAAAAGCCCCAACCGAGAACGGCCGGGGCTTCGTGTCTGGTGGGCCCGCAGGGACTTGAACCCTGGACCAAAGGATTATGCTTACCACTACGGCTTTCGCCGCCTCTTTCGAGTTTGTGGTCTGGACTATACCTTCCCGTTACAGGCTGGCCGTCTAGTCTCTACACCTTCCCCCGTGCCGTCTGGGGGCTTGGCTCGGTATTGGCGTTGCCCTCAGGCCTTAGCTTCCACCGAATTTGACCAGTTCTACCCGCCACCAGCGCGAAGCTGACAACGGGCAACCCATGCGACCAACCACCCATCATTGATGTTCAGGCTGATCGCGCTAAGTCCTCTGCTCTAACCAACTGAGCTACAGGCCCGGGACGGTATTCTACAGGCTTCCCGTGGGCTGGCCAGCATCGAAGATGGCGCTGCCGGGGCAATCGCATGGCCATGGCGGGCGGGGCAAGGGAGGTGCGCAGCGGCGGTGATGATGCGCGAAGAGGAATATTTTCACGCTAGCTGCATCCAATCCGCGGTTCAATACGAAACAACTGCAAGCGGCGTATCGTCGCAACCCTCAACCGATGGAGAAATGAACATGACACAGACCCGTTTGCAGATTCTGGCTGCCTCGCTGCTGGTCGCCTCGAGCCCCGTACTGGCGCAGCTCGCGCCGGTCAAGGACGGTATCTCGAATACCCTGGTGGTGTCGGAGAAAGCCGCCGCCCAGCCAGCCCCCGCTGCGGCGCCAGCTCCGGGCGGCGGGTCGCCAGGGGCAGCGGGAGCAAGCAACATCGGCACGCGGGCCTCGCTGGTCGGTCGCATCGAACAGGCGAACGACAGTGCTGGCGGCCGGCAGGATGTCTCGGTCGGCGGGATCAGTGGTGCGACAACGGGAACGGTCAACACCGATGCCACGCTGGCAGGCAGCGTGGTTCAGAGCAAGAGCGGTGTTGCCGGGCGCTCTACGGCCAACGACGCGCAGGAAGTCAGGGTTGGCGCTGCAGGTGGCAACGTGCAGGCGGGCAATGCGACGCTTTCCGGCACCGTCAAGGGCAATGTCGTGCAGACGCAGAGCGCCACCTCCGGCCAGCGCACGCAACGTGTCGATGCCGGCAGCCTCACCGACTCGCGGGTCGGGTCGCTGACCACCAGCGGCGTCGTCAGTGGCAATGTCACCCAGAGTCAGGTCAATGATTCAAGCAGCTCGGGCCTGAGTCAGGAGATTCGGGCCGGAGCGGTGCAGGGCTCCCAGATCACGTCGGGAGCGACCAGCGGCCGGATCGTCGGCCCGAGCGTCAGCCAGCAATCGAGTGGTGGCAACGCCGGTAATTCTTCGAATTCGCAGAGCGTCGATGCGGGGAGCATCAGCGGCACGCAGGCCAGCAACGTGAACACCGACGGGCTGGTGGCCGGCGCCGTCACCCAGAATCGCCAGGGCAGCGCCGCCGGCAGGCAGGACCTTTCGGTCGGCGCGGTGAGTGGCGTCGATGCGGGCGGCAACATTTCGACCCGGGGCGCCGTCAGCAATACGGTGACCCAGACGCAGGACAGTCAGGCGAATCAGGCCGTCGCCATCGGCAGTGTCAGTGGTGGCTCGCCGCAGAACGCGACCACCAACGCCCAGGCCTCGGGCGCGATTTCGCAGTCGGCGACCTCGCGCACCGGCAACACCGCCGGCAACCAGCAGCGTGTCCTGATCGGCAGCGCCGTGGGCAGCAGTGGTCGCGTCACCACCAATGCGACCACCACCAATGCCATCTCGCAGTCGCTTGCCGATACCCAGGGTGGCGCCAGGCAGACGGTTTCCGTGGGCAGCGCCGAGCGCACCTCCGGCACCGTGAGCACCGATGCCGTGGTCACCGGCAGGATCGACCAGTCGGCGCGCAGCACCATCAACAGCGAGCAGACGGTATCCATCGGCAGCGCCGAGAACACCGCGGCAACGGTGGCCACGCGGGTCGCCGTCGATGCCGGCATCCGGCAGGACGCGCTGGGCACGACCAACGGATCGCAGACCATCAACCTCGGTAGCGTGCGCAATACCGGTGCCGGTAATGTGGCCACCGACGTCAAGGTCAGCGGCGCCATCACCCAGACCAGTCGGGCGGGCAGCGCTGGCAGCCAGCGCGTGCTGGTCGGCGGGGTCGAAGGCGCGCAATAGCAAGCGAAAAGCACAGGAGTCAAAGGACATGTCGAAATTATTCGCCTTTTTGTGGGCTGCCGCGCTGGCGTTGCCGGTCCTCGCCGGCACGCCGGATCTGCCGGATGACATCAACGCCCGTATCGCTCGTTCGAAAAGCGATCAGGCGGCGCAGGCTTCCGAGCGCGCCCGCGCCAAGCTCGACGACGGCGACGGTGCCGCCGCCCGGACCAATGGCGCCGGTGCCATCACCCAGCTCGACAATGGTTGTACGATCGCGGTCGGCAACGTCTTCGAGGACCAGAAGAAGATCGGCACATCGGCCCGCCGAGAAACGACCGTCATCATTACCGGTGACATCATCCAGGCTGGCAACAACTGTCGCTAAGCCTCCCAGTCATGCAGTCACTCAGCCCCTCCCGAGACCATGAGCCATAAATCGATCTGTCTGCTTGCCGCTGTTCTCGCCGCCTGCTCACCCCTGCCACCGAAGAGCGAGGATGTTCGCGCGGCGGTGAAGCCCCCGGACACGACGCCGCAGCGCAACGTCACCAATTTCTCCGACGCCCTGCGCTGCATGGACAAGTTGTACATCGGCTACGGCGTGCGCGACGTCAGCGTGGTTCTCGAGGATCTCGACGACTCGACGAAAAAGGTGAACGCCGGCACTCGCGACATGATGATGTCGGCGCTTTCCGACCAGACGCGAAGAAGCCGGGCCATCGAGGTGATCGCCTTCGGCAAGGACGCCAACAACACCGTCGCTTTTCTCGCCAATGCGCAAAAGCGCAGTGCATTTGCCGTCGTGCCGCGCTACAGCTTGCGCGGCTCGATCACGCAACTCGACGAAGGGGTGGTCAAGCGGCAGGCCGACGGTGGCGTGTCGCTGGGCAGTCTGCTCGGCCTGGGTGCTTCGGCCAGCCGACAGTTCAACGTTCTCGGCCTGGACGTGGCGATGGCCGACACTACCCGCCTGGCCCTGGTCCCCGGTGTCGTTTCGAAGAACCTGACGACGATCACCAAGGAAGGCGACGCGCTCGATTCGCAAGCGACCTTCAACAAGGTCGGGATCAATTTCAGCACCTCCTTCCAGCGCAGCGACGGTACCTCACAGTCGCTGCGCAACATGGTCGAGCTGTCGTCGGTCGAACTCTTCGGGCGCTTGCTCAAACTCCCCTACTGGAGTTGTCTCGGCGCGGAGGTCAACAATCCGGAAATCTCCAACGAGATCGAAGACTGGTTTGTCGGCATGGAGCGTGGCGGTGAGCTGACCCCCTATTTCCAGGCGCAGTTGCGTAACCGTGGTTTCTATGACGGGCCGGCGGACGGCACGGTGACTCCCGCCTTGCGCCAGGCGGTTGCCGCCTACCGCACAGCGGTGGGAATGGGCGGCGCGCCGAACGTCGATCTGGCTTTCTTCACCCGTTTTCTGGCCGGTCCCTTCCCGCCGCCACCCGCCCAGCCTTTCAGTGCCAGCGCACCGGCTGCGCCTGTCGCGTCCGGCGCGTCCGCTGCCAAGGCGCCGCGCATTGGCCTTGAGCTGCAGTCCGTGGCAGCCGATAGCCAGGACGGTGGGCTCGCGCTCAGGGTGCTGACCAGTGCGCCAGCCTACGTCTATTGCTATGCACAGACGGCGGCGGGCACGCTGCAACGGATCTTCCCCAATCGCTTCGTCAGCGATCCGCGGGTTGACCCCGCGACGCCGCTGTTGCTGCCCGGCAAACAGGGCTTCAAGTTGCTGCCCGGTACCAGCGACAGCGTGCCGGTGGCCTGCTTCGCCACCGCGCGCGAGATCTACAACGATATTCCGGCAGCCTTGCGCTGGGGCGATTTCCACGATCTCAAGGCGGTCCGCGAATTCAGCGACGTGCACAAGATTCTCGAAGGTGTGGCCCGCGAACCGGTCGCTACGGCAAGCGTCACGCTGAAGAGGACCGCCCGCCGGTGAGCCAGTCGGAGGTGCTGGCAGGCTTGATCGCACGTATTGCGCTGGGTGATCGCGAGGCACTGCGTGCCGCCTATGAGGCGAGTTCGGCACGGCTGTTCCCGATTGCTCTGCGGCTGCTTGGCGAACGCGCCCTCGCCGAGGATGCCTTGCAGGAGGCTTTTCTGGCGCTTTGGCACCATGCCGGACGCTACCGCCCCGAGCGCGCCCCCGCGCTGGCCTGGCTGACCACCCTGGTGCGCAACAAGGCGCTCGATATCGCCCGTGCGCGACCCCGGCATTTGCCGCTCGAGCGCACCGATGCGCAGGGGGCGAGCGTGCTTGAAGACGCGCCGAGCGCCGGCCTGACGCCTGAAGAGGCCCTGCTGCAGCGCTGCGAGGATGAACGCCTGAAGTACTGTATCGGCCAACTCGACGATCAGCCGCGACAAGTGCTGCTGCTCGCCTATTACGGCGGCCACACCCATCGTGATCTGGCCGACCACCTGGTGCAGCCGCTGGGCACCATCAAGGCATGGATCCGGCGCAGCCTGCTACGGCTGCAGACGTGCATGGCGCACTGAGCCATGCGCTACGACAATCCCGCTCTGCGTCTGCACCTGGCCACGGCCTACGCCCTGGGTAGCCTGACGCGGCGTGTGCAGGCGCGCTTCGAGCGGCTGATGCTGCACGATGCCGATTTGCGCGAACTGGTCGAGGAGCAGGCGCTGCGTTACGCACCGCTCGCCCTGGCGTTGCCGGCAGAGGCACCATCGCCCGCGCTGTGGACCCGCATCGAAAACCGCCTGGGCTTTGTCGACGCGCGCCCCAGCGCCGCCACAGGATGGCGCCAAGTGTTCAACCGGGCGGCATTGGGTTGGGTATTTACCGGCCTCGCGGCGGGGCTGGTCACGGGTTTCCTGATCGCGCCAGAGCGAAGTCTGACAGCCTTGCCATCGCCGGCAGCGCAGAACCAGTCACAGTTGCCGCCGAGCTATGTCGGGGTACTTGCCGACGATGCGGGTCGAGCCGGCATGCTGGTGAGCAGCCTGCGCCACGCTCGCGTCGCTGACGTCAAGTTCCTGCAGCCGCCGGAAGTCCCCGCGGGCAACTCCCTGTATCTCTGGGGCCTGCCGGCCGATGGCAGTGCTCCGATAGCCCTTGGCCCGTTGCCGCCCGGACAGAGTGTGAGCATGACGCTCGCCGACACGGCCGAGAAGCTGCTGTCGCACGTAAGCCGGCTCGCTGTCACGCTCGAAGCGACGGCATCTTCGCCGCCCACGCCGACCATGCCCTACCGCTATCTGGGTTTCTGCGGCAAGTTCTGGCGCTGACGGTTCCCGGTTCGCCGCATCGACCGCCGCTCGGCGGCGGCGTCTGGTCTAGAATGGGCACTTTGCCAGACTGCGACGAGAACTCATGATCCGCACCCGTTTTGCACCTTCACCGACCGGTTTCCTGCATATCGGTGGTGCGCGCACCGCCCTTTTTTCCTGGGCTTACGCGCGCCGCCACGCGGGCACCTTCATCCTGCGCGTCGAGGACACCGATCTGGCGCGCTCGACGCCCGAGGCGGTGCAGGCGATTCTCGACGGCATGCGCTGGCTCGGACTCGCACACGACGAAGGGCCGTTCTATCAGACGCAGCGGATGGCGCGTTACCGGCAGGTGATCGAGGAAATGCTCGCCGCCGGGACGGCCTACCATTGCTACATGGCGCCCGAGGAACTCGATCGCCTGCGCGAGGAGCAGCGTGCGCAAGGTCTCAAGGCACGCTACGATGGCACCTGGCGGCCGGAGCCGGGCAAGACGCTGCCGCCGCCACCGGCGGGCGTCTCGCCGGCGGTGCGCTTCCGCAATCCTGTTGACGGCGTGGTCGCCTGGGACGATCTGGTCAAGGGTCGGATCGAAATCGCCAACGCCGAACTCGATGACCTGGTGATCGCCCGTGCCGATGGCACGCCGACCTACAATTTCTGCGTTGTCGTCGATGATTTCGACATGGGCATCACGCACGTCATCCGCGGCGACGACCACGTCAACAACACGCCGCGCCAGATCAACATCCTGCAGGCGCTGGGCGTACAGGTGCCGTTTTACGCGCACCTGTCGATGATTCTTGGCGACGACGGGCAGAAGCTGTCGAAACGTCATGGTGCGGTCAGTGTCATGCAGTACGACGACGAAGGCTATCTGCCGGAAGCGGTGCTGAACTATCTGGCGCGCCTGGGCTGGTCACACGGCGATGAAGAGATCTTCTCCATGCCGCAGTTCTGCGAGTGGTTCGACCTCGACCACATCACGCCGTCGGCGGCGCAGTTCAACACCGAGAAGCTCAACTGGCTCAACGCGCACTATCTCAAGCGCGCCGAAGCGGCGCGGCTGGCCGCGCTGGTGCTGCCCCGCCTCGCAGCACGTGGCGTGACGGTCACCGACACCCCGTCGCTGCAAGCGATTGTCCACTTGCACCAGGAGCGGGTCGCCAACCTCAACGAACTGGCCGACCTGGCGGAGGTGTTCTACATCGACGTGCAGCCGAAAGCCGAACTGCTGGCCAAGCACCTGACGCCAGAAGCTTTGCCGGCTCTGGCCGATTTCGTCGCCGGGCTGCCGGCCATCCCCTGGGAGGCGGCGGCGATCGGCGCGCTGATCAAGGAGAGCGTCGCCAGGCACGGCCTGAAGATGCCGAAACTGGCGATGCCGCTACGGGTGCTGCTGACCGGTCAGGAACAGACCCCATCGGTCGATGCGCTGGTTGCTCTTTTTCCGCGCGAGACGGTGCTCAAGCGGCTGTCAGCCGCCGCTTAGCGACGCCTCCACGGCCTGCCGATGAACGAGCCGAAAGCCGTCAGCAGCCGGGTCGCCTAGACCTCGCCGGTGAATTCACCGCGCGCCGGGTAGTCCTTGGCAATGGCGAAGTCGATGGCCCCGAGCAGATCCTGAAACTGAGGACGAGCGAAGGGCATCGTCTGTACCGCGCCGTAGTACAGGGTTCCGTCGGGGCGAACCAGGAAGACGCCGGGTTCGCTGAACAGCGCCGGTTCTTCGATGCCGATCGACGTCAGCCCGCGCGAGGTGCTGATATACAGACCCCATTCGCGGGCGCTTTTCAGGCTCAGGCCGTAGGCGAAGCTGACGCCTTTGGCGCCGACCTTGTCGGCCATCTGCTTGCCGCGTTCTTCACTGTCGCTGCTGATCGCCACGATCTGAACGCCACGCGAGGCAAATTCCGGCGCCAGGCGTTCGAGTTCCAGCAGGTACTTGGTGCAGATCGGGCAATGCAGCCCGCGATAGAAGACCAGGAGGTCGAAGCGCTCGGCGGGTGAAGCGCCGAGGACGAAACTTTCGCCAGAAGTGAGCGGGACGTTTAGTGCCGGTACCGCCTGGCGAGGTAGCAATGCGTTGAGGTGCATCTCTGTCTCCTTATGGGTGATGGCGTGGGATGAAACGCAGGGCAGGCTGAGCTCAAAGTCCTTCGGTGACCACCAGATGGGACTTCGCGGTCCGCTCCCGGATGGCACGCAGGGGCTGATACTCGGGAGACGACCACCAGGCCCTGACACGGGCCATGTCCGGAAACTCCAGAATGACGCATCGCTATGGCGACCATGTGCCTTCAAGCACTTCGGTTTCTCCACCACGGGCAAGATAGCGCCCGCCGTGCGCGGCGATGGTCGCCGGTACCTTTGCCCGGTATTCCTCGTAGCCGGCGCTATCGATGATCTCGACGTCGGCGATCACGTAAGCTGCCATCTCTGTTCCTCCTCTGGGCTGACCAGAACGACGATCAGATCCATTTCATTCGTTTGAAAATCACATACTGAGCCAGGGCAAAGCCAACCAGGAGGATGCTGACATAGGCGAAGGCGGACTGGTTTTCCGTGCCCGGGACACCCCCGACGTTGATGCCCAGCAGGCCGGTAATGAGGCCCAGCGGGAGAAAGATGGCGGCGACGATCGACAGCACGTACATCGTCTTGTTCATTTGTTCGGACAGCACGCTGTTGAGTTCCTCCTGCGTGATTGCGGCGCGGTCGCGCGCCGAATCGAGGTCGTCAACAAATCGGGCGGTGCGCTCCGCGACTTCGCGGATGCGAACCCGGTCGACATCGTTCAGCCAGGCGACCCGCTCGCTCTGCAGTCGGGCCAGCACATCGCGCTGCGGCGAAATATAGCGTCGCAGGCCGATCGTCTGCCGGCGCAGATCGGCGAGCTTGGGGCGCAGGTGGTGGCCCTCCGCGGTCAACACCAGGTCTTCGAGTTCGTCGACCCCATCATCGATGTCGCCGATCACGTCACCCATGCGGTCGGCGAGCTTGCTCGCCGCCATCGTCAGGAACTCGCCAACGGAAGCCGGGCCCTTGCCGATTTCGATGCTCTTGTTGATATCGTCCATGGCCATCACCCGACGATGTCGCATGCTGATGATGCGATGCTCATCGAACCACATGCGGATGGCCACCATGTCGTCGAGGTCGGCGCCAGGATTGAAATTGATGCCGCGCAGGATCAGCAACAGGGAGTCGCCGGACGAAAGGACTCGCGGTCGTGTTTCCTGCGCCATCAGCGCGGCGCATGACACATCGTCGATGCCGCTGTTTTCGACCAGCCACTGCTTGGCGCCTTCGTCCGCGTAATCGAGGTGCAGCCAGAGAATCCCCTGGTCCGGACGCCAGCCATCGACGCCATCCCAGCCGATCGGCCGACCGGAACCACCTTCCAGGATGTACGCAAAAACCAGACCGCTCTTTGTACTCATGATTCCAACCCATTCATTCGTTCATTGACTATCGGGGCCGGCGTGCCCGGCACCTCGCAGCGCGCGTCCTTGTACGGCCCGCTCGACTTCTCCCAGCCATCGCCGGGGAGAGTTTGCGTGCAGAATTCCTTGCCGTTCAACTTGCTGCGCCATTTGTACCAGGGGGCCGGCGCGGCGAGAACGGAAATACAGAACAGCGCACATGGCAGCGCGATGGCGAACCTTGATTTCATGACTGGCCTTTCGCCGTGTCGGTGACTTCATGGCAAGCATACGTCTACGGGCGTTTGGTGGGAACGATTGGCTTGACGCCATTCGGCTGTCGTTTCTCCAGAATTACCAGCCCGATGCCGCCGAGAATGGCGACCGATGACAACAGCAGGCGTAGCGTCGCCGCCTCCCCGAGGAAGAGGATGCCACCCACCGCCGCGATGACGGGAACACTCAGTTGCACGGTTGCGGCACTGGTGGCTTTCAAGGCCGGTAGTGCGGTGTACCAGATCGCATAGCCAATGCCGGAAGCCAGTGCGCCCGACGCCACCGCGTACCAGAAACCCGCAGGGTCGATCGACGCACCGTGCAGCATCAATAGGCCCAACGCCGCCGCGATAGGAACGGCACGCAGGAAGTTGCCGGCCGTCACCCGGGTCGGATCACCCGCGGCTTTCCCGCGTAGGGAATAGATGCCCCAGGCCACGCCGGCGCCCAACATCAACAGGGAGCCGACCAGTGGCGGTGCCGAGAGACCGGGTAGCAACAGGCCGACCAGCCCGCCGACGGCGAGCGTCAGGCCGACCAGTTGCCATCTGCGCAGGCGCTCTCCCTTCCAGATGCCATGGCCGATCATCGTTGCCTGCACGGCGCCGAAAAGCAGTAGCGCACCGCTTGCGGCAGGCAGGCTCACGTAGGCGAAAGAAAAACCGGCGGCATAAGCGAACAAGGCCAGGGCAGACAGCCAGTTGCCCCTGCCTGGAGTGGTGCCCCGTTTCATTTGTACCACCAGTAGAAGGATCACCGCGCCGGAGATCAGGCGAATGGTGGTGAAACTGGCGGCATCGATGCTGGTGTGTTTGAGCGCGGCGCGGCAGAGCAGTGAATTACCCGCGAAGGCAAACATGGCCAGTGATGTCAGGGCAATTATGCGTAGATGTGGCATTCGCGGAGTTCCTTTGGGCTATCGCAAACCTGTCACTCGGGCGCTTGCTCGCGGGCCATCGCTTCCACGGCGAAATCAGGCACCGTTCGCCCGGCGAGCGCTTCTGACGTACGCGACGACAGCGAGCGCCGAAAGCAGGGCGAGCAGCGGGTAGAACAAGAGCAGGTCCACCCGGATGTTGCATTCACCCGCGCAGAGTATGCGCCAGCTTATTGCCTGCTCATACGCGAAGTACGCGAGCCAAGCCACGGCCGCTACCAGAACCAACGGCTTCCTGCAGCGCCAGAAGAGGAACCCGAACACCGCCGCGGGAAGGAGTGCCAGGAACGGCCAGCCGATGAAGAGGCCGAGGATAATGCCGATATCCATATCAGTGCCTGAGGTCTGCGGCAAGGCTATCACTTTGCCGGTTGCCCGAACTAGCGAAGCCATCGTCGCGCCGATCAGCATCCGCCGCTGACACGCCGGACACTGTAAGACATAATGCGCCCTCTTCTTGAACGCGGTGCTCGGCCTCCCGGCGAGCTGCTTCGCGCCACTTTCTGCAGGCAGACCGATGCACCGCACCATCTTCGGCACCCCCATCGTCAACACGCTGCTGCGTGCTTTCTCCGTGAGCTTTCTCAAGATCACCGGCTGGAAGGTCGAAGGCAGCTTGCCGCCCGGTGCCAGCAAGAGTGTGTTGATCGCCGCCCCGCATACCAGCAACTGGGACCTGCCCTACACCCTGATGGTGGCCTTCGCCTTGAGGCTGAATATCTACTGGATGGGTAAGGCGCAGATCTTCAGGCCTCCGTTTGGCGGTCTGATGCGGTGGTTGGGCGGCATACCCGTGCAACGCGAGACCGCCAACAATCTGGTCGCCGCGTCGGCAGCGGCGATCACGGCGGCCGACGGTCCGCTGCAACTGATCGTGCCGCCCGAGGGCACCCGCAGCAAGGCGCGGCAATGGAAGACCGGTTTCTACTACATCGCCGTCAGTGCGCAGGTGCCGATCGTCCTGGCCTACATGGACTACGAGAAAAAGATCAGCGGCCTGGGCGCGGTCTTCGAGCCGACCGGCGATATCGACGTCGACATGGCCGCGATCAAGGCCTTCTACGCGCCGTTCAAGGGCCGCAATGCCAGGCAGTTTCACGCCGACTGAGTGTCGCCGGGTAGGGCGGCCGATGGTCACCGACGGCCGATAACCGCCGCGGAGCGGGGTCGGCCGGGCCACGCAGGTGGCGCTGATCAACGGCCCTGCAGCCTGTCCGTCAGCTGGTCGAGGTAGCGCTGCAGGAGTTGCGGCGCCTGCTGGCGAAAGATGCGGATGCGTCCGGTATGGATCAGCACCAGCAGACCGACCATGTGCGCGAAAAGGGCGGTGACTTCGATCTCCGTCGCCGCGGCATCCAGACCGAACTCCGCGAGAGCGTCGGCCGTCGGCTGCAGCGTGGCGCGCAGCCGGGCGTTGAGCTGTGCATCGAGTTCGCGGGTCAGGCCCAGCGGCCGTACCCCCTGGAACAGATAGAAACCGAGATCGAGATCGCGCGGGTTGTCGCTGTAGAAATCGAAGAACGCGCCGGCCTTGCTGTTTACCCGGTCGACGGCGCTGCCGGCAACCGGCGCTTCGGCCACATGCGCGTTGAGGCGGAGCAGGGATTCCCCGAGCAAGGCGGCGTAGATCTCTTCCTTGCTCGCGAAGTAACTGTAGATCGCGCCCGGTGTGTAGCCGGCGCGCCTGGCGATCTCGCGCAGGCTGGCTCCCTCCAGCCCCAACTCGAAGAAAGCGGCGCGCGCCGCATCCAGAATCAGACCACGCCGCAGCTGTGCCATCGCGTCCGCGCGCAGCGCACGCGCACCCCCGTCAGGCGCCTGCTCGGTGCCCAGCGTTGCGCTACTCGGCGGTCGCGGTATTGACTTGCTCATGGTCGAATTATACGATGGACGATAAACTGAACACCGTTCAATACATCCATTTTTTTTGGAGCGACGAGCATGGAAAACAGCGATCAATCCCCTCTCTCCGACCGGCTGATGAGTGGCAGTGATTACCGGGAATCGCTTCGTCGTTATCGGCCGCTGGTCTATGTCGACGGTCGGCAGATCGAGTCTGTTGCCGATGCGCCCGAGTTGCGGCCGGGAATCAATGCGCTGTCCGTCACCTACGACTTCGCGCGGGACGCCGGGAAAGCGCCCCTGATGACTGCGCGACAGTCGACGCGGGCGAGCGTGGTGAACCGGATGCTCCATATCGACGAGTCGGCGGGCGATCTGCTCAACAAACTGGAGGCGGTTCGCCTGCTCTGTCAGGAAACCGGTTGCGCGCAGCGCTACCTCGCGCACGACGCGCTCAACGCCATCCATCAGGTCAGTGCGCGCATCGACGACGCCAAGGGCAGCAGCGAGCATCGGGCGCGCTTCGCCGACTACCTGATGCACGTGCAGGACCAGGACCTGTCGCTCGGCATCGCCATGACCGATGCCAAGGGCGACCGCAGCAAGCGTCCGCATCAGCAGGACAACGCGGATGCCTACCTGCACATCGTCGAGCGCAACGGCAAGGGCATCGTCATCTCCGGTGCCAAGGCTATCGTCACCGGCGCTGCCTACATGCACGAACTGCTGGTCATGCCCTGCCGCAACATGGGGCAGGAAGACGCCGACTTCGCTGTCTGCTGCGCCGTGCCGATCGACGCCAAAGGCATCGCCGTCGTTTCGCGACCCGCCGGTCGCCCAGGCGAAAAGCCCGAGCACGGCCAGCCGCTGTTTTCGCGCCGCTATGGCCAGGCTACCGCGGTGGTGCTCTTCGAGCGCGTTTTCGTTCCCTGGGAACGGGTGTTCTATGCCGGCGACTGGGAACACTCGGGGGTATTGACCTACAACTACGCGACCCATCACCGCCACAGCTGCATCGCCGCCCGGGCCGGCTTCGGCGACCTGTTGATCGGCGCCGGCGCGCTGATGTGCGAAGCCAACGGCTTCGACCCCGGCGCCAAGTCGAACCTGCGCGAGACGATGGTCGAACTGATTACCATCGTCGAAGGATTCTTTGCCTGCGGCGTGGCGGCCAGTGTCTACGCCAAAGCCGACGACGCCAGTGGCAGCTTCATGCCCGACCCGGTGTTTGCCAACATCGGCAAGCTGCTGCTCGGCACCAAAATCTACGACATGCACCGGCTGGCGCACGAAGTCTCCGGCGGGCTGATCGTCGCCCTGCCGGGTCCGGACGAGGATCACAACCCGGCCACTGCTGCCAGCCTGGCCGAAGTGCTGCGTGCCAATCCCGATGTGCCCTACGAAAAACGCATCGAGGTGGCGCGCTTCATGGAGGATCTCACCGCCTCCTACCAGGCCGGTTGGTACTCGGTAATCAGTCTGCACGGCGGCGGTTCGCCGGCGGCGATGAAGCAGGAGATCTGGCGCAACTACCCGGTCGGCGACAAAGTGGCGCTGGTCGAGCGCCTGCTCGATCGCGGCATCCTCGACGATCCCGCGCGGCCGATCACCCGCAACCGCCAGCCGGGCCGCTGCTGCGACAGCGGCTGTACGCAGCCGGGACAGGCGGTGATGGTGCCGTTGCCAGCGGCCGGCATCGCCGGGACGAAGTCGCCGACCTGAGGGCAATCGCGGCACGCCAGGCGGCTGCAGTCGCCAGAGCGCCAAGTCCGGTATCCTGAGACGCTGTACAGCCCTCCGGGAAGCAGATCATGAGCCAACTTTTCTCGCCCTTTTCAATCGCCGACCTTCACCTGAAGAACCGCATCGTCATCGCGCCGATGTGCCAATACTCTGCCGAGAACGGCTGTGCGACCGACTGGCATCTGATTCATCTCGGCCATCTGGCCCTGTCGGGTGCGGGTTTGCTGATCATCGAGGCGACGGCGGTCGAGGCCGAAGGGCGGATTACGCCGGGTGACCTCGGGCTGTGGTCGGACGACAACGAACGGGCGCTCAAGCGGGTGCTGGCCGCGGTGCGCAGGCATTCGTCGATGCCGATCGCCATCCAGCTGGCGCATGCCGGCCGCAAGGCGTCGAGCCATGTGCCGTGGGAGGGCGGCCAGTTGATCCTGCCGGAACAGGGCGGCTGGCACCCGGTGGCGCCATCGGCCATTGCGCACGCGCCGGACGAGCCAGCACCGCTGGCGCTCGATCGGGCTGGTCTGCAGCGTGTGTTGCAGGCCTTTGTCGCGACCGCGCAACGGGCGCAGCGCCTGGGTATCGACGCCATCGAGCTGCATGCGGCGCACGGCTACCTGCTACACCAGTTTCTTTCGCCACTGGCGAACAGCCGCGAGGACGAATACGGCAGCTCGCTGGAGAAGCGGATGCGTTTCCCGCTGGCGGTGTTCGATGCCGTGCGCGCCGCCGTGCCGGCGGCGATGCCGGTGGGCGTTCGCCTCTCGGCGACCGACTGGGTGGAAGGCGGCTGGGATCTCGAGCAGAGTGTCGTCTTCAGCCAGGCGCTGCGCGAGCGCGGCTGCGCCTTCATTCACGCCTCCAGCGGCGGCGTCTCGCCGCGCCAGGAGATTCCGCTTGGTCCGGGTTACCAGGTATCGCTGGCCGAGACGATGCGTCGTGAAACCGGTTTGCCGACCATCGCCGTCGGCCTGATCACCGAAGCGTTGCAGGCTGAGGCAATCATTGCCGAAGGGCGGGCTGATCTGGTCGCGTTGGCGCGCGGCATGCTCTTCGACCCGCGCTGGCCGTGGCACGCCGCAGTCACGCTGGGCGCCGAAGTCGAAGCGCCACCGCAGTACTGGCGCGCGCAGCCGCGTGGCGTGACTACTCTGTTCGGCGACGCGAAAATCGGTCAGCGCTGAGCGTCAGGCCGACGCCGATCGCGAGACACCCGGGGAGTGCTCCGGAAGCTCCGGGGCCTCTGGTCACGCCTGGAGAAGGCGAGCGAGATCGAGCAAGCTGGCCGCCGAAAAATCCACCGGCACGCTCGCTGACCTCTCGCCGGTGTTCGGGCCGAACTCGTCCGGGCGGGCAATGAAGGCGGTGCGCAGGCCGGCGGACGCGGCGGCAGCCAGGTCGGACGAATGCGCGGCGACCATCATCGTCTCTTCCGGTGCGAGGTCGAAAGCATTCGCAGCCGAGAGGTAGACGATCGCCTTCGGCTTGTAATCCGCGGCGACTTCCGCACCCAGGATCGCATCCCAGACGAAACCGTTGTGTCTGGCCAGATCGACCATCAGCGAAATGTTGCCGTTGGAGCAAGGGGCGAGGCGAAATTTCGTGCGCAGTTGCAGCAGGCCAGGTGCGACATCCGGCCAGGCATCGAGTCGGTGCCACGCCAGGTTCAGCGCGGCACGGGTCGCTTCGTCGACCTGATCGAGGCCGCGGTCGGCGAGAACCACGTCCAGATTCCGGCGGTGCAGACGGTCGAGTTTCGAGAACGGCATCCGCCCGGTCCGCACTTCTTCCATCGCCGGCTGGTACTGATCGCGCCAGGCGTCGGCGAAGCCATACCAGTCGACTTCGATGCCGAGCGGCGCCAGATGCGCGCGAGCCTCCCGGGCGATCGACGTGCGCCAGTCGACCAGCGTGCCGAAGACGTCGAAGATCAAGGCGCCAATCATGTTCATCACACCTCCAGGCAAGAGGGACGCCCGCGCTGACGCTCGAACGGCCCGACATCAGGATCGCCGACCGTGCCGACCGTGCCAACCGTGCCAACCGTGCCAACCGGGGCGAACGGAAATGGCAGGCCCCCATCCCGCAGTCCTGATCCAAACATCACGCCCCGGTCGAGTCAAGTGTTCCACGAGCGATGGGTGGTCGCCAAGCCAAAGTCCTCCACCTGGCGATGGAGAAGAACCGCCGGCGCATTGACGCGCGGGCACTGCCGCAACTCGCCAATCTGGCGGAAGCCCCACAGACGTTGATAGTACGGGGCGTGACGCGGATTGACTTCCGTTACCAAATCGCTCGCCCCGAAGACCTGCGCCGCATGTTGAGGGCAGGCCTGGATGAGGGTGATCAGCAGGTCCGACGAACTGGAGTTCGGGGCCACCGCCAGCCTGATTACTTCGCAGAGGGTCCGGTCGGGGCGGCGCAGGCGGTCCAGTTCCCGCGCGTAAAGCGCATCGGCGAGCAAACCGGCTGGCGAATCTCGGCCCAGGGTCAGGGTCGCCAGGATTTCATCGTCGTGCCAGGCAGCCAGGGTCAGGCGGTTTGGCTCCTCTGCCTGTGGCTCGACCGACTCGCAGTGGTAGCCGCGCCTGGCATACACCTGCCGCACCAGCATGCTGGCCATGCCATGCTGGTGCGCGGTCCGCGCCGGACGAATCTCGTAACCACTGCGGCGCGGCAGCAGGGGCGGCCGCAGGCCGTGGTCGGCGTCGAACAGTCGCACGGCCTGTTCGCCAGGCGAGAAAGATTTTTCCAGAAGCCCGCAGGCGTGGAGGGTGGTTTGCATGAGGGGATCCCGTGGTGAGTGTCGGCGTGCTCAGCTGGCGGCGTTGTTGACCGCGACCAGCGCTTCCCGCACCGATCGGGCGCGCGGCGCGAGGTCCTCGGAGAGGACGTTGATTTCCCCGCACAGTTCACCGCCCTCGTCGACCACCAGCTTGCCGTAGCGAATCTTGCCGCGGACCCGCCCCGTCGAATGAATGATCAGCTGGCAACGTGCGGTCAGCTCACCTTCGAAAGTGCCGTGGATCTCGGCGATATCGATGCTGACCTTGCCGACGAATGCCCCGCTCTCGGCAATCCGGATGACCCGGCTGTCCATCGTCGCTTCCACCCGGCCTTCAACCACCAGGGTGTCGCAGTCCTGGATTTCGGCGCCCTTGAGCTTGACGTCCGGGCCAACCAGCAAGCGTGCTTCGATCAGCTTGTCGTTGGCCGGCGACTCGCGCGGCAGCGCCATCGCCGGGGCTGCCGACTGCGGGGCAACGGGATCCTGGGTGCCATCTTTCGTGCCGGCCGCGGCGGCATCGTTCGTGGCATTCTTGGTGGGCGTCACGCCAGCTCCCAAGGCAGGCGCGTCCGGCTTGGCGCTGGGGCCGGAGATGGGGCCGGGGATTGGCAGACTATCGCGGCGGGTGATCGGCTCGTTGCGGTTGAAAACGTTGGGTTTGTTGAACATTGCTATTCCTTCCTGGTGGTGGACGACGCGGACTTCTGCAGGACCTTAGCGAGATCCGTGCCACAGCCAAATTACTTTTTCAAATCAGTCCGATAGCTGTCGTTGTTGAGCTGCCACATTGGTTTTGCCGCTGAAAGCGTCGGGAAAAAACGACAAGGTCTCCGGTCTTTCTTGGAAAAGCTTTCCGGTACAGGGACTTGACTTGTCGCCAGACAGCGACAAGGCGAGCAAGTCTTTGAGCAAGAAAGAGATTTTTTTGCCGAGTGAGGCGGCTCCCGGCTTCGCGGGCGGCAATCTGTTGCGCACGAACGCTTGCTGACCGTCTAAACTGGCTGTTCGTGCCGCGCTTGCGGGGATCGGCAAGCGGGTTTCGGGACCTCGGGCTGGGCTGTCGGGCCATCGCCGCGTTTCGCCCCTGGCCGGATCAGCGAATCCGACCTTGTCGGGCGGTCGCCCGCGTAACAGACCACCACCCTTTTCCACCGCCGCCAAGAGACGGCCATTGCCATGATTCGACTATCGTTCCGCCAGAGCATGCTGGCCGGATTCCTGTTGATCGCCTTGCTGCTGAGTTGGGCCGCGGTACGCAGCTGGCTGGTGCTCGAGCAGTTTGTCGACAACAGCCGGCAAAGCAGTGAACAGGCTCTGCAGCTCAGCGCCTCAACCCAGGAACTCGCCGAACGCACGGTCGATCTCGAACGTGGCGCGCGCCAGTTCATGGTGCTCAAGGACTTGGCGCTGCTCGATCGAGTCGACGAAAATGTTGCGCACGCGCTGACCGTGGTCAAGCGCCTCGAATTGCTTCCCGCGGAGGCGGTTGGCGAGCTTCCCGACGACTGGCGGCGGACCGTCGAGCGCTTCAGCCAGACCCTTCACCAATCAGCACCGGAGGCCGAGCTGCTCGCTTCCGTCGGCCGGCTTGCCGAAGTCAACGGCGAGCTGAGTCGCGGTGGCCAGCGCTGGATCGATCAGCAGAAGGCAAGCACCCTGGCGGCACTTGAAGAGAGCCGCCAGCAGCTCACTCGGCTGGTGGCGGCGGCGGTGAGCGGGGCGTTTCTGGTCGCTCTGGCGATGAGTTGGTGGCTATCCCGACCGATCGGCAGTATCGAGCGCGCGATCGAGCATCTGGGTGAAAGCCGCTTCGACGAGCCGGTGACGGTTGGCGGGCCGGTGGATCTCCGGCAGGTCGGGCGCCGGCTGGACTGGCTCAGACGGCGTCTGGAGGCGCTGGAGTCGGATCGGGAACGCACCTTGCGGCATGTCTCGCACGAGCTGAAAACCCCCCTGACCGCTTTGCGGGAAGGCATCGCCTTGCTGCAGGAACAGGTGCTGGGGCCGCTCGGTGGGGCGCAACAGGAAGTGGTGGACATCCTGCAGCACAACGTGATGGCCTTGCAGGGCGATATCGAGAGTTTGCTCCGGCTCAATGCCGCTTCCTTCGAGGCCCGCCGTCTGAGTCACCGGCCGCATGCCCTGCGCAAGCTGCTGGCCGAGGTGGTGCGCGGTCGGGAGTTGCAGATTCAGGCTCGCCAGTTGACCGTCGCTTGTGACGCGCCGGCGATCACGCGGACGCTGGACGGGGAGAAGTTGCTGGTCGTGGTCGACAACCTGCTCTCGAATGCCATCGACTTCAGCCCGGAAGGGGGCGTCATCCGCCTGCAAGCCAAAGCCACCGGCAAGCACCTGCAGATCGCCTGCATCGACCAGGGGCCGGGCATCGCGGCGGAGGATGCCGAGCGCATTTTCGAACCCTTTGTCCAGGGCGGCCGCACCGCCCCGACGCCGCGACAGGGCAGCGGCGTCGGCCTGTCGATAGTCCGCGAACTGATGACGGCGATGGGTGGGCAGGTCCTGCTGCTACCCGCTGACGGGAACGCGCCCGGGGCGCATTTTCAGATAGAGGTGCCCTGTGAGCAGTAGAGTCGACGGGCTGTCGATGATGGCAGCGCGCTTGCGCAGCCGGGCGCTTGGGCTGCTGACCGCCGCCTTGCTGGCCGCCTGTGCGACGCCACCCGCAGCAGTGCCGGATGCATCGCCGGCGCCGGCTGTTGCCAAGGTCGACGAGACGGCGATTTCGCGGCTGCTCGACTACCTGCAATCGCTTTATCGCCTGTCGCCGCAGAGGCTGCTGCGCGAGCGCAATGTGCTGTCGGCCATTCCGCCAACGCCAAATGTTCACCTCCGCCTGGCCATGGTGTTGGGGCTGCCGCAGGGACCGGTGGATCTGGTGCGGGCGCAGGGTTTTCTGGAAGGCGTGCTGAAGGCCAACGATCCGGCGGCAGCAAGCCTGCACCCACTGGCGCGCGCCCTGGCCAATCAATACCAGGAACGTCTGAAACTCGAAACCCAGAACGAAAAACTTGCCCAGCAGTTGAAGGAAAGCCAGCGTCGGAGCGCTGAGCTGCAGGACAAGCTCGACGCCTTGAGTGATATCGAACGTTCTTTGCCCGCCCGCCCGACCGCCGGCAGGCACTTGCCCGGAGCCTTGCAATGAGCCCGCCCGCGAAGCCACATTCTGCCCACGTTCTGGTCATCGATGACGACGGGGATCTGCTGCGCCTGCTCTCCATGCGCCTGCTCGCCTGGGGCTTCCGGGTGTCGACGGCGGCTTCGGCCGAGGAGGGTCTGGCGCGTATCGCCGTCGAAGCACCGCAACTGGTGGTCAGCGATATCCGCCTGCCGGGCAAGGACGGGCTTGCCCTGTTCGAGGAAATCCACTCTACCCGGCCGACCCTGCCAGTGATTCTGCTGACCGCTCATGGGACGATTCCGGACGCCGTGCAGGCGATGTCGCGCGGCGTCTTCGGCTATCTGACCAAGCCTTTCGACAGCAAGGTTCTGCATGAAAAGATCGAGCAGGCCCTGCAGCTTTCCCCGGCCCGTTCGGCAGACGAGCCGGGCAGCGGCGAGGCCTGGCGGGAGGGCATCGTCTTTCGCAGCAGCCGGATGGCGGAACTGATCGAGGAAGCGCGGGTGGTGGCTTCTTCCGACGCCAGCGTTCTGATCCGCGGTGAGAGCGGCACCGGGAAAGAGGTGCTGGCGCGGGCGATCCACCGCGCCAGTCCCCGTGCCCGGGCGCCGTTCGTGGCCATCAACTGCGGCGCGATTCCCGAGCAACTGCTGGAGTCGGAACTGTTCGGCCACGTCCGCGGCGCGTTCACCGGCGCCGCCAGCGCGCACCCCGGCCTGTTCCAGTCGGCCGACGGCGGCACGCTTTTTCTCGACGAAATCGGCGACATGCCGCTGGCGCTGCAGGTCAAGCTACTACGCGTGCTGCAGGATCGGGCCGTGCGACCGGTCGGTGCCACGCGTGCCGAGCCGGTGGATGTGCGGGTGCTTTCCGCCACCCACCGCGACCTCGAGGTCGCCATGGCCGAGGGCCAGTTTCGCGAGGATCTCTACTACCGCCTGGATGTCGTCACCCTGACCCTGCCGCGGCTGGACGAGCGGCGCGAAGACATTCCGCTGCTGGCCAGCTGTTTCGTCCAGCAACTGGCGACCAAGTATGGCAAGGATGTCGCCGGCATCGCCCCGGAGGCGCTCGCCGCACTGGCCAGCGCCGCCTGGCCGGGCAATGTCCGCCAGCTCTACAACGTCGTCGAGCAATCCTGCGCGCTGGCGACCACGCGGCTGATCCCGCTGACCCTGATCCAGCGCGCCCTGCGCGTCCCGACCATGGAGGCCCTGTCCTACGCCGAGGCGAAGCAGCGTTTCGAGCGCAACTACCTGGTGCAGCTTCTCAAGCTGACCGATGGCAGCGTCGCCGACGCCGCCCGCATCGCCGACCGCAACCGCACCGAGTTCTACCGCCTGCTGCAGAAATACGAGCTGACGCCGGCGATGTTCCGCGGCGCTCCCGGCAACACCGGCCTGGCCGATCGCTGAACGCCCTGGTCGTCACCTGGCGTAGTCAGAACCGTCGCGGCGGCCGGTGCCGTGCCGGCGCGTGCTTGGCCATGCCGATTGACGTTAAACTGAGCTGGCTGACACGGTTCCAGACGCAGAACCGCAATTCATGAAGGTGACCTTGAATGACCATTGATGTACGAAACCTTGTAAATCTCTCGACCCGCAGCATTCCCGCGCTGGCGTTTTCCGTCGCGCTCGGCCTGGGGATATCCACCAGTGCGGGCGCCGACGAGGCCGATGCCAAGCGATTGCTCAAGGGCATGTCGGATTACCTGGCCGCCCAGCAGGCCCTCTCGTTCAGCTACGACGCCACCCTCGAGGTGGTGACCCAGGAGGATCAGATTCTTGGCGTTGCGAGCTCGGGTACCGTGGCACTCAGGCGGCCAGACAAGATCCGCGCCACGCGCGCCGGCGGCTTTGCGGATGTCGATATGTCGTTCGACGGAACCACGCTGACCATCCTGGGCAAGAATATCAACAAGTACACGCAGATCGAAGTGCCCGGGTCCATCAGTCATCTGGTTGACGTGCTGCGCGACGAGTACGGCCGACCGCTCCCCGCTGCGGACCTGCTGCTATCCAATGCCTACGATGTGCTGATGCAGGATGTGGTCGACATCAAGGATCTCGGCAGTGGCGTGATCGGTGGCGTCGAGTGCGATTCGCTGGCCTTCCGCACCAAGGACGTTGATTGGCAGATCTGGATCGCTCGCGGTGAAAAGCCCTATCCCTGCCGTTATGTCATCACCTCCAAGCAGATCGCCAGCGCACCGAGTTACACCGTTCAGATCAGGGACTGGAAGACCGGGAAGGCTGTCGCCGCAAGTGACTTCAAATTCAAGAACAGCAGCAAAGCCGCCAAGGTCACGCTTGAGGACCTCAAAGGTGCGGGCGACCTGCCCGATCATTTCGTCATAGGAGAAAGCAAGTGAGAAGCTTGAAGCCAACCGCAGTTCTGGTGATCGCCGCCGCCGTCATCGTGTTCGGATCTGAATTCGGGGAACAGCTCTCGATTCCGGGGGTTCACGGTGTCATCCCGAGTGCCGAAGCCCGTGTCGGCCGGCCCCTTACCCCGGTCAGCGTGGCCGGCGTGGCGCGTCGGACCGTGCGACGCTGCGCGGTAGGGGTTTATCGCTGCTAGGCTGTGACGCCTTGCGCTTCTCCGGCGGTGTGATGCCGGAGGAGCGCAGGCTGCTCAGTGCCTCGAACACTGCCAGGGATGACGGTGATGCCCCGACGGCGCCAGATCAATCCACGCGCTCAAACAGGGCCCTCCGTACGCTGCGTCGGCGACGCGCCTGGTCAGGGCTGACCGCACTGTCCGCCATCGGGTCGTCAGCCATCAACTGCCTGTAGAAACCGGCATCACCTGGACCTTAGCCTCGCGGATCGGCAGATTGAAGAGCGCCGCCGCGGAAGCCAGCGCCATGTCCGCGTACCACATCCACGCATAATCGCCCTGCACGGTGATCGCTATGCCGCCCAGATAGGCGCCGAGAAAGCCGCCAATCTGATGCGATAACAGGGTCAGTCCGAACAATGTCGCCAGGTAGCGGATACCGAACAGTTTGCCGACGATGGCGGCGGTCGGTGGCACGGTGGCCAGCCAGGTAAAGCCCAGTCCGGCGGCAAACAGGTAGAAGGTCAACTCGGTCTTCGGCGCCAGCAGATAGACGCCGATCAGTGCCGCGCGCGAGGCATACATCCAGAACAGCACCATCTTGCTGCGGTACCTGTTGACGCAGGAGCCGGCGTACAGGCTGCCACCGATGTTGGCCAGGCCGATGATGGCCAGCGACCAGCTGGCCACGGCGGGGGGGAGACCGCAGAGGGCGACCTCGCCCGGCAGGTGGGTGACCAGAAACGCGATGTGGAAGCCGCAGGTGAAGAAGCCGAGATGAAGCAGGATGTAGCTGCGATCGCCCATGGCGCCGCAAACGGCATTCCACAGTCCGCTATCGCCCGGATGGATCTCGTGCTTCGGCGCTTCGTGCCGCGTCAGCGCGCCGATCATCGGCAGTGCGGCGAGGACCATTACCGCCAGCGACCACATCGCACCCATCCAGCCAAAAGCGCTGATCAGCTTCTGCAGCACCGGCGCAAAGACGAACTGTCCGAAGGAGCCGCCGGCGTTGATGATGCCAGACGCCGTGCCACGCGCCGCGACCGGCAGGCGCTGGGCCGAGGCTCCGATCAGCACGGAAAAGCTGCCGGCGCCCGACCCGATGGCGGAGAGCAGGCCGAGCGACACGATCAGGCCGAATCCCGAATCCATGAACGGGGTCAGCGCGCTGCCGGCGGCGAGAATGATCAGGCCGCCGACCAATACTTTCTCGGGGCCGTAACGGTCGGCGATCGCGCCGGCGATCGGCTGGACGGCGCCCCACATGAACTGGGCGACTGCCAGTGCCAGGCTGATCGTGACGACGCCCAGCCCGGTGCTGGTGTTGATCGGCGACACGAAGAGCCCGAGCGACTGCCGGGCGCCCATGGTGACCATGAGAATGCCGGCGGCGGCCAGGGTGACCGTCCAGGCGCCTTTCGTGTCGAGAGAGCGAAACATCATGCAGCTTTCTACCGGGGGGCCACCGGTCGTTTACAGGGATTGAGCTGGTTGCCGCTATTGTGAAATACGAAGCACTCGTTACGAACATTTTCTTCTGAGGTATGAAACGGGTTTCTGTTTCATGGAGGCCGTGCCAGCGTTCCCTGCGCTGG
>NZ_JAVTWB010000188.1:0-38508 GCF_032229525.1 Accumulibacter sp.
CAGCGGATGGAAATCCAGCGGCACCAGGCTGCCATAGACGATGAAGGCGATGTACGCCAGCCAGGCGAGGAGGCGATGGGTCAAACGGAGGTCAGGGCCGCCTGGTGGTTGACTCGTTGACTCGATGTGGGACATGGGGACTCCCTGCGTGGCGCAGTCGCCACGGGGTTCAAGCGTCAGGTGCAGGTCTCTATCCAACGTACTAACGCCAGTCAGCGCTAAACCTCATTCTTCCTGCGAGAGACTTGCCCTATGCGCCGCTCCAGGAAAGCGAGCGTCAGGGCGGATTGACGTTGTGCGTATATCGAGAGCCCAATAAGAACTGCCCCGCTCACGCGGGGCAGTTCTCTTGCGTTCAACGCAAGGCCGTGTTCCTGCGCCGACTTCGTGCTCCAATTGCCAGTGGTTCTATCTTGACGGTGAGAGTGCTCAACAGCCGCTACCGATGCTAGGCTTGATTTTGGCCACGATCTCGGGTCCGGTGCCACAAAAACTGTGCGTGCCATCCGTATTGGCCCAGACCGAATAGGAATAGGTTCCACCACCACCCAAATATGTGTGCGTGACGAAGACAGCTCGGTTGTTCGCACCCGTAACCGCCCAAGTGCCAACTTTCTCCGAGGGATCCATTGGGTTTGTCCCTCTCTTGTAGTCCCAGAGTTCACCTCCGGCCCGATGCTCTTCTTGCCATGTCATGGGATCCGTCGTAACAGCGGGAACGCACACCGTCTTGCCGGACAACAATTCGTTGAGGCTGCCTGGGCCGGAAATGGTATTCACGCGGACCGAAGGAAGAGCGCATGCGGCTGCTGCTTCCCCTGAGACACCGGCTGCCGCCAAACTGAGGGCGCCGGCAACGATCAAGGCTTTCATGGTGATTCTCCTCTGGAAATGAAACAAGACTTTACGACGTTCGGAATGAAAAGTGCCGACCAGACAAGGCCTGGCCGGCATTTTACTTCGCTTTCAGCAGCCTCTTCGTGCCTGTGCGACGCTGCTGCGGGTAGTTTCCAGACGCAATCAGCTCTGCCGGCGCTTGCGCGAGGTGGCCATGCCCAGCAGGCCCAAGGCCAGCAAAGCGACTGATCCCGGCTCAGGCACGCCAGGCGTCGTGCCGGTGTCCACTCTGAAGTTTGAAATCGTCAGATCCGCTGAGCCAAACTGGTTCTCCTTGCTCTGGACATAGAACCCGAAGACTTCAGCTGCGCCAACAGCGAAGGACCAGGCGCCATTCTGGTTGTTGCCGCCGGCGTCGGCGGTTAGCTGGATCGTTGTGCCGTTGAGCACCACATAGCCAGCGGGGTCCCATTCCGGCCCCCCCGGGATTCCCAAGCCAGGATCCCCGTTGTCTCTCGAAACGTAAAGCCAGTCAAAATAGACCGTCCCTGCACTTGGGGCAGCGATGGTGAAGCTCGTCAGGGTTAGCGGCTGATTTGCAACACCGTCAGAGCCGGTTATCTTGATGGAGCCGGGCGCGCCCGCGGTGTCGACGGTCCCGTTGCCCCCGCTGGTATTGGTGAGCGTCCAGTTCGTCGGGTCGTAGGCGCCGCTGAAGTCGGCCGCTGCAGTGGTCGAAAAGCCGATCAAGGCGGCCGCCACTGCTCCGTAGAGCGTTGTTGCAAGAGATTTTTTCATGTTGAAGTCCTTTACCATGGGATTATGAGTTGCTGCTTGGGAATAAGCATGATCCATGCCACAAAAGCTGATGTCCCTATAATCAACAACTTACCGGGTTTGCTGCTGCTGTAGCCTTGGTCAGTGTAAAAATTATCGACAGTCAACGGATGTCGCGTTCACAGCGGGTGCCAAGCTGGCTGCCGAGCGCATCCGCGCTGCCGCCAGTCGGGGATTTCGTGCCGACAGGCGCGGCATGCCCTGGCTGGCGAGCCGGCCACATTCACACAGTTGATTGGACGGGCGCCGCTGGCGTTTGCTAAGTTGCGCGCTGAACTTCAATAAATCCGGCGCTTGCGCTGGGCTGATGGGGGAGGACAGACGATGAACGAAGTGCCTGCACTACCGGGTTTCGTCGGCAACTCGGCAACGTTCCGGGAGATGCTGGCCATTCTCGGCCGCATTGCCCGCTACGACACGACCGTGCTGGTCAGCGGTGAAACCGGCACCGGCAAGGAGATGGCCGCGCGAGCCATCCACTATCAGGGGCAACGGCGCGATCGGCCTTTCATCCCGGTGAACTGCGGCGCGCTGCCCGATCACCTGGTCGAAAACGAGCTCTTCGGCCACGCCCGGGGCGCCTACACCGATGCGCGAGAGAGCCAGCTCGGCTTGATCGCCCAGGCCGAGGGCGGCACCCTGTTTCTTGACGAAGTTGACACCCTGACCGCCAAGGCGCAGGTCAGTCTGCTGCGCTTTCTGCAGGATGGCCAGTATCGCCGCCTGGGCAGCAGCCGCACCGAGAAAGCCGATGTGCGCATCGTCGCGGCGTGCAACAGCGATCTGGCGGGAAGCGTCGATCGGCAGGAGTTTCGCGCCGACCTTTACTACCGCCTGACGGCCATGGAACTGCAAGTGCCGCCGCTGCGCGAGCGCGAGTACGACGCGGTCCTGCTGGCCCGCCAGGTGGTTGCCGAAGCCGCCAGCCAGTACCATCTGACGGTGAAGGACCTGCATCCCGATACCGTGCACTGGCTGCTCGCCTATTCCTGGCCGGGTAACGTTCGCGAGCTGCAGAATCGCATCCAGCGCGAATTCCTGCTCTGCGACGGGCCGCAGATCGTGGTCCGCGAGATGGTGCCCGACAGCGACCGCCGCTGCCAGCCCGATCGCCGCATCGCCGCGCCGACGACGCTCAATTTCAACGAGGCCAAGCAGCAGGTGCTACAGTCTTTCGAACGCAGCCAGCTGCTGCGCCTGATGTCCGAATGCGCCGGCAACGTTTCCAGCGCCGCTCGCCTGGCCGGCAAGGAGCGGCGCGCGCTGGGCAAACTGCTCAAGAAACACGGCATCGAGCCGGACCACTTCCGGCACAGCTGAATCCTTCCGTTTGAGCTGCTGATGCGGGTAGCCTCGCGGCTGTCCCGTGCGGCAGGCGAGCGCATCCCTGAGCGCCGGCTGATCGGCGTTGCCCCCTGGCGTTCGCCAATCGCCCTGACACCAAGGTGCATAGCACGAAGATTGCTTGCAGATCGGTGTTGCTTCACGGAAGTGAGCCCATGCACCCGCAGCCTCGCCTCACCGAGGTGGTCGACGCCATCCTGCGCTACCTGCATCGCCATCCGGACGCCGCCGACACCGTAGACGGCATCTGCGAATGGTGGCTGCCGCCGCAGTGGCGGGTCGATAGTCAACGCGTCGAAGCGGCCCTGACCCGCATGGAGGCGCAGGGACTGGTGCGCCGGCGCGAGAACGCCGACCGGCACGTTCTCTTTTCGCGTGCGAACGATGATCTCGACGACTTTTCCGCGCCGCAGTAGCGCCCTGGACAGGCCGTAAGTGCCGACCGGCGGCGCTATCCCTAGCGCCGACTGGGGCGAATTTGACCCGCCCGGGTCGCAGCAGACCCGGCCCCGCCGCGCTGCCGGCGCCAATCCCGAAGACTCCTCTGTGCCGCTGTTTTCATGGCGGATTGCGTAGCGCGTCGACGGCCTGCCGGTGACGATCGGGGCCGCGCTGCCGCTGCGGGAGTGGGTCGAATTCGACCCGGCCAGCTGCAGTAAGCCGTGTCGCTTCGCCGAAAAGCGCACCGATACATGGAGTTAAATCGGCGCCACGAACTGGCACGGGGCTTGCTGCAAGCCCTTGGAGACGCGTCGACTGGCCGTTCGCCGGAATGCGGGAAGCCAGCAGGCGACGCCGATCAGCGCAACAGGCCGTGCCGCAAGGCGGCTGATCATCGAGGAGACTGCAAGCGCATGGCAGGTTTTACGGGCATTGCCGCTGTCGGGAAAAGTATCGAGCGCGTGCTCGCGCGCGCCTTTCTCGAACGCGAGCCGGTGCCGGGCAAGAAGACCAAGGCGGTGCTGATTCGTACCGAAGAACTCAGCGACGCGCTGTCGAAGAAGGCGATCGGTGAGAACGCCCTGTCGATCCTGCTCTACCGGGTAGACTTCAACAACACCATGCGTGCGGCCTGGTCGGCGGTCGGCAATGCCGATGGCCGCGGCCATCTGGCGCTCGACCTGCATTACCTGCTGACGCCGTGGGCGGAGAATGCCGAGCATCAGCACATGATCCTTGGGCGAACGATGCAGGTGCTCGAGCGCGCGCCGGTCCTCTCCGGGCCGCTGCTTTATTCGCCGGCCCTGCCGGCAACGGCGGAATACGCCGGTGAACCACAGGCGGCGCCGACCGACGCCGTGCAGCTGCTGCTCGAGGAAATCTCGACCGAAGCTCTGATGCGCACTTTCGACTCGCTGCCCAGCGACTACCGCCTGTCGGTTCCTTATCTGGCGCGCGTGGTGCGCATCGATACCGCCGAAGCGCTGGTCACGCCGCCGGTGACCGACGCCGATATCCGCCTGCGAGTGAGCACATGAGTGCGCTGGCGAGTGTCCCCTCGCTGGGCATCGACGATACGGTCGAGGTCAGCCGCGTCAGCCATCGGCTGGTGCTGGGCATCCAGTGGCTGGACGCGCTGACCGGCATGCCGGTGCCCGGCGATTGGGTCAACGATCTCGAAGCGGTCGGCAGCCGCGCCGGTCTGCAGCGCTTCGAGCGCCACCCGCAAGCGCGCCAGGCGCTACGCCATGCCGGGCGTCTGGCGAAAGTGCTGCGGCTGGCTGCTGCCGACAAGGTCGCCGCGCCTCCGGCCGACGTCGCCGACGATCAGACCAACTTCGTCGTGCGCGCTTTCGCCCGCCGCGATCCACGTCATCTCCACTACCGCAGCGACAACGATCCGCGCCAGTATGTACCGCGCCGCCTGTCGCTGACCCCGGTGCAAAGCGATGGCGTACCGCCGTCCTCGGTGGCCAATATCCGTACCGCCTGGCTATGGCCCGGTGCCACCTATCCGCTGGCCGCCAACGCCTCGGCCATTCGCGGCTGCATCCGCCGTGGCGCCGCGTTGTCCAGCGCCGTGCCGGTGCCCTGGGCGCGCGTGGTGCTCACCCGGCCGGGCGCCGCACCGGTGAACTTCGCCGGCGAAACGCAGCTGGCCTGGGCGCATGGCGATGATCGCGGTGAGTTTCTGGTGCTGCTCGGGGCGCAGGCCGTCCCCGGTGGCGTCGTTCTGCCGGCGACCATCGCCCTGCGGCTATGGGTTTTCCTGCCGCCAGCAGCGCCTCTCGATGCTGGCGATCCGCTGGCCAGCCTGGCGCTCGAAGTCGCCGCTGGCGACCCGCTCAATGACGTGCTCAGGGGGACGGCGATTCCGGCCGGCTACCTGATGCAAGCCGGTTTCATCGACCTCACGCTGCAACCCGGCGTGGTGTCCGCAGTAAGCGATGCCGACCTGCTCTTTGCCTAGTCGGCCGGAATGGGGCCTGCGGTGCGTACCGCAGCACCTTTTTTGTTTTATGACCACTGTCGAACAGAGGGGAACACCATGCCCGAGTATCTAGCACCTGGCGTTTATGTCGAGGAGGTCAGCTTCCGCTCCAAGTCGATCGAAGGCGTGCCGACCAGCACCACCGGTTTTGCCGGCGTGACCCGCTTCGGGCCGGTGCAGTACACGGCGGGGCCGACGGGGCCAGCGATTACCAAGCCGCGGTTGATTACTTCCTTTACCGAATTCGAGCGCGTCTACGGCAGCCTGGCGCCACTGGATCTGGCGACCGGTGAGCGTACCGCCTACCTGGCGCACGCTGCGCGTGCCTTTTTCAACAATGGCGGCCGACGGCTGTACGTGTCGCGCGTTTTTGCCCCGGCGGCGGGCCAGACGGCCGCCGACTACATCGCCAAGCTGACCGTCCCGACGACCCTGGGTGCCGCCGCCTGGCGGGCGCGCTGGCCGGGCGAGGACGGCAACGTCCTGGTTGACACGCAGGTCGTGCGCAGCAAGAACCTGGCCTTCGAGCACTCGCTGGTGGTTGGTGACATCCTCGCCAAACACACCTGGGGCGTGCAGGTGAAAAGCGTTCGCGCCGGCGCCGTGGTCGAAGTCACGGCGCCCTTGCCGGCGGTCGCGCCGACCGGCAACGCGGCACTGGTGGCCGGCGACCTGCGGGTGCTCAGCGTCGATAGCAGCGGCCGCCAGAGTTTCATCGACAGCACAGGACTGGCGGTGCCGGTTGCCGCCGGCTCGCAGATCTCGCTGGTCGAACTGCGCGTCACGGTCTACGGCCCCGAGGGCCGCATCGACAGCTACGACCAGCTCGGTGCGCATCGCGATCAGCGTCGCGACATCGGCAAGGTGCTCGAACTCGATGACCCCGAAGACGAGAACGCGATGGTCACTATCGACTGGGTTCCGGGCGCCAACGCCTTCGCCCCGGCGGCCCTGATGGTCGGTCTGCAGGCCGCCGACAAGCGGCTCAGCGGCGGCGGTGACGGCACCCTGCCGAGCGCCGACGATCTGCGCGGTAAGGAGGCCAATCCGGACGTCGTCAGCGAGCGCGCCACCGGTCTCGAAGCGCTCGGTGAACTCGAGGATATCGCCATCGTCGCGCTGCCCGACGGCGGCGCCATGCTCGACGACGACTCGATCCAGATGGCCGCCGACCACCTCATCTCCCATGCCGAAAAGTATCGCTACCGCATCGCTGTCCTCGACGCCGCGGCCAACAGCTCGATCTCCGAGATTCGCGAGTTCCGCGGCAGGTTCGACAGCAAGTACGCCGCGCTCTACCACCCCTGGATCGAGATTCTCGACCCGCTGTTCCCGAGCGTGCCGGGCGTGCCGCCGCGCAAGCTGACGCTGCCACCGTCCGGTTTCGTTTGTGGCATCTATGCGCGCAACGACATCGAGCGTGGTGTGCACAAGGCGCCGGCCAACGAGGTGGTGCGTGGCCTGACCCGGTTCGAGATCAACATCAACAAGGCGCGCCAGGACGTGCTCAACCCCGAGGGCGTCAACTGCCTGCGCTTCTTCGATGGCCGCGGCAACCGCGTCTGGGGTGCGCGCACGATCAGTTCGGATCCGGAATGGAAGTACGTCAACGTCCGCCGGCTGTTCATCTACGTCGAGCACTCGCTCGAAAAGGCCACCCAGTGGGCGGTTTTCGAACCCAACAACGAGCGCCTGTGGACCAACATCCGGAGCATGGTCGAAGACTTCCTCTACGTGCTGTGGCGTGACGGTGCGCTGATCGGCGCCAAGCCCGAAGAGGCCTATTTCGTTCGCTGCGACCGCACCACGATGACCCAGAACGATCTCGACAATGGCCGCATGATCTGCCTGGTCGGGATGGCGCCGAGCCGGCCGGCCGAGTACGTGATCTTCCGCGTCGGTCAATGGACCGCCGACAGCAAGAGCTGATTGAGGAGAAACCAAGATGGCAACCCAACGCAACAATCCCTACGGCGCCTTCAATTTCCTGGTCTCGCTCGGCAATGGCAGCGAGACCAGCGTAATTGCCGGTTTTTCCGATGCCTCCGGTCTGGGTACCGAGATCAACTACGCCGAGTACCGCAACGGCAACGATGTGGTCAATACCGTGCGCAAGGTGGCCAACACCTTCAAGCAGGAGGATGTCACGCTGAAGCGCGGGCTGATCGGCTCGACCGACCTCTTCCAGTGGGTGAAGGACGTTCGGGAAGGCGGCGACGGTCGCCGTACGGTGACCATCACCGTTCTCGACGAAGCGCGCAATCCGGTCGCCGCCTTCAAGCTGAACAACGCGCAACCGAAGAAATGGGTCGGTCCGACGCTGGCCGCCAAGGGCGGCGGGGAAGTGGCCATGGAGGAACTGCATCTGGTCCACGAAGGCCTCGAGTACGCCTAGGGACAGCGGCGCGTTGCGCGCCGGTGGCGAAGCGGCCCTGCAGCCCCGGGCCGTGCCGTCGTCGGCCGTGCTTGCCAACGCGTGCCCACCCACCAGCTGCGATCGATAAGCCATGCTGACCTCAGTCCGCTCCCCGCTCGGCGCTCCCGGCGTCTTTGCCTTGCCCGACGTACGCGTGCCGGTGCTGCACCCGCAGCGCATGGACGTCTGCGCTTTCGTCGGCGTCGCGCCGCGCGGCCCGGCGCGGGTGCCGCTGGTCGACCAGAACTGGCCGGCGGGCTATCGCATGGTCAGCGACGCGGCGCGGCCGCTGCGCCGCAGTGCGCCGGTGGCGGTGCGCAGTTTCGACGAGTACCAGTATCACTTCGGCGGCTTCGAGGGTCCCGGTCTGTTAGCGCACGCGGTCGCCAGCTACTTCGAGCAGGGCGGGCGGCTGGCCTGGATCGTACGCATCGTCTATTCCCGCAAGGCACCATTTGACAACGGCTGCGCCAGCGGCACGCTGCGTGGCGCCTTTGCCAGCGACCTCGCCTTCATCGCCCGCAACGAAGGCGAGTGGGGCAACCGGCTCAAGCTCTCCGTCAGCTTCACGGCAACCGCGCTGGGCTTCACCCTCGATGCGTCTGACGGTGTGCTGCTCGACCCGCGCAGTCCGCTGGCGGTCGGCAGTTGTCTGCGCCTGACCGACATTGCCGGCGGCGCGACACTGGCCTTCTGCGAGGGCATGCAGCGCGTGCGCGACAGCGAGCGGGCGAGAGAACGCTGGCTGCTGACGCTCGATGTGGTGCCAGCGCTGCCGCCGGTGCGTGTCGAGCTGGTCGCCGCCAGCGTGGCGATCGACGACGGCGCCGGCCGGCGCGAGCGCTTCGACAATCTGGCGCTGTCGCCGGATCATCCGCAGAGCCTCGCGAGCGTGCTCTGCGATCGCTCGACGCTGCTCTGGCCGCATCCCGACTGGGCGGCGACGCGGATCACTCCGGCCGACCTGCGCGTCGAATTCCTGCGCGGTGTCAGCGGTGCTTTTATCGGTGGTCGCGACGACTGGCAGGCGATTTCCCACGACGACTTTTTCGATAGCCACTGGTCGCCGGCCGACGAAAGCGGCGGCGAGGGGATCACCGTGCTGACCGACTGCGACAGCGCCACGCAATTGCTGCTGCCCGATCTTTACGTGCCGGCGCAGTGGGCTGGCCCGCAAACCATCGTCGAGTTGTCGGAGAGCAGCGCCGGTGCCGAATTCGCCGCCTGCCTCGAGCTGACGACTGCCAGCCAGGCCAGCCAGGTCGCTCCGAGCGCGCTTGCCGGACTGATCCTCGATCCGCGCACGCAGGGCGGTTTGAGCGCGATCATCGCCCTGCAGCAGCGGGTGCTCGAATTCTGCGAGAGCACCCAGGCGCTGATCGCCTTGTTCGACGTGCCGCCTGGTCTGTCGCAGGCGCGCATCGAACAGTGGCGGGCGCAGTTCGACAGTGGCTGGGCGGCTGCCTACCACCCCTGGCTGGTGCCGGCCCGACGCAACACCGAAGGTGCCGACCCGGCGCAGGCACGGCGCGACCAGTTGCCGCCGTCGGCGGTCGCTGCCGGCATCATCGCCCGCCGGGAGTTCGAGCGCGGCATCCAGTTCGGTCCGGCCAACGAGATCGCGCGCCAGATCATCCACCTCGCCGAAGCGCAGCCCGAAGGTCGCGCCGACGCCCTGCATCCGCAGTCCATCAACTGCTTCGTGCGCGTTCCCGATGGCATCGCGCTGGTCGCCGCGCGTACCCTGTCGCGCGAGCGTGACTGGCGGCAACTGTCGGTGCGGCGCTTGATCCTGATGTTGCGGCGAACGCTGCTGGTGGAGATGCAGTGGGCGGTGTTCGAACCGAATGGCCCGGCGCTCTGGCGCGATCTGCAACACGCCATCGAGAGCCTGTTGCGCGGTCTCTACCGTGCCGGCGCCTTCGTCGGACGCAGCGAGGCCGAGTCCTTCTTCGTCCGCCTGCATACCGACACCCCGCGTCTCGATCGCGGTGAGCTGCTGGTGGACATCGGCGTTGCCCCGGCCGAACCGCTGGAGTTCATTCTCGTCCGCCTGCGTCGCGACGGCGACGGCACGCTCAACCTCGAGGAATGAGAAGACCATGGCCGAGCCGCTGATCCTGCCCGCCTTCCGCTTCGAAGTGAAGCTGCTGCGCTCGCCCGACATCATCGCCGGCAGCCAGCGGCTGCCCGGTGCCGGCGATGGTTACAGCGCCTCGCAGGGGACGACGCTGCTCGGCACCGGCGCTTTCCAGGAGTGCACCGGACTGGAAATCGAGATGGACATCCAGGAGTACCAGGAGGGTGGTCGCAACAACGGCACCATCCGTCGCGTCGGCCGTGCCAAGTATCAGCCGCTGCTGCTCAAGCGCGGCATGTTCTACCAGCGCGACGGCGATGGCCAGGCCAACACCGATCTGTGGCACTGGCTGCAGCGGATCATCAACGGCGAACGCCCGGTGCCGCGCCATGACGGCATCGTCTACGTGATGAGCGCCGACCAGGCGGTGCGCGCCACCTGGATGTTCGATCGCGGCCTGCCGGCCAAGATTCGCGGCCCCGAACTGAACGCCAGGACCGGCGAGATCGCCATCGAGGAATTGTCGATCGCCCACGAAGGCCTGCGCCTGTTGCCGGCCGAGGTTGCCGCATGAGCGCCGCCGCCCGGCCGCCCGAAGGCGGCGCTCTTCCTCCCTCGGGGAGGTGGTCGCCTAGCGACCAGAGGGTCGCCATGACCGCCGCCCGGCCGCCCGAAGGCGGCGCTCTTCCTCCCTTGGGGAGGTGGTCGCGCAGTCACCGGAGGGTGGTTCAGTGAGCGCCCTGGTCAAGGCCCGCCTGGCCGAGATCGGCTCGGGCGACCGGCCAAGCGAAACGCCGAACAGCTCGGTCGCGGTGCAGTTCAATCCAACGACGCTGCGCGTGCAGATCTCGAACCGTACCGCCGGCGGCGCGCAGGCTGGCGCGCAGGCCCGCCAGCGTCCCGGCACCGGCGAGATGCAGGTCAGCTTCGACCTGGTCTTCGATACCGCCGATGAAGGAACGACGGCAGCTGGCGTCAGCGTGCTCGACAAGACGGCCACGGTCGAACGCTTCGTCCGTCCGCGTGGACCGCGTGCCGGCCAGGAAGCGCCGCCGCGGGTGCTCTTCGAATGGGGCAGCTTCCTGGTGCAGGGGACGATGGAGAGTGCCAACATCGATCTCGACCTGTTCGACGCCAATGGCGTGCCCTTGCGCGCCAAGGTGTCGGTGAGCATCAAGGGGCAGGACCCGCGCTGGACCTACACCCCGGCGCCGGCGCCGGCCAGCCCGGCGGCCGGTGCGGGTGCGGGTGGCACGCAGGCGCGTCCGGGCGCTGGCAGCGGGCTGCCGGCCGGTGCCCCCGGAACGCAGGGCAACAGCCAGTCGCCGGAGCGTATTGCGCAGGCCATGCCCGGCGAGAGTCTGGCGCAACTGGCGGTGCGCAACGGTTTCGCTCCGGCGGCCTGGCGGGCGCTGGCCGACGGCCTCGGCAATCCCCTGCAACTGAGCCTGGGGCAGGAAGTGCCCTTGCCCGCTGGTGCTGGCCGCGGTGTCGCCAGCGGTGCCGGCGCACAGGGCAGCGACCCGGCGCGAGCGGCTGCCAGCCTGCCCTTGGTCGCTGCGGGTGCGGCAGCGGGCGGTGGCAGCGGTGCCGGTGCCGGCGACAGCAGCCAGGGCGGCGTGCCGCGTGGCAGCGCCGGTAGCGGCATCGACCCGGTGCGCCAGGGGCAGGCACTGGCCAGCAAGGGCGGCCTCGGTGGGGCCATTGCCGAGGTCAAGAGCGACGCACATCGGCAGGGCGCGAGCAGCAGCCTGAGTGCTTTCGGTGTGGCTAGCGCAGACGTTGCCGACAGCGCCGACCGTCCCTGGGGCGCTGGCGTGCCGCTGCGCCCGAAGTTTGGCAGCGCCAGGCCAGCGGCGCGCCACGATCCGACCTTGCCGGGCTGGAGCAGCGCCGGCAAGCCCGCTGCTGGCGGGGCGTCGACCGTGAGCACCGCGGCTGTGCCGCGCAGCACGGCGGCAGCCGGCGATTGCGGTTGCCGAGGCAGGCGCTCGCGCCGTACGCCGTGAACCCGCTGTACGCCGCGAACCAATAGCGAGGAGAGAACATGCCGATTGAAATCAGGGAAGTGGACGCCGAGGTCGAGGTCGATGGCGGCGGCCAGGGCGCCGGTGAACCGGCGCGCAGCGAGGCCAGTGCCGAGGCCTTGTCGCGCTGGCAGGAACTCGCCCGCCGCGACGCGCAACTGGCCGCGCGCACGCAGGCCTGGGGTTTCGACGACTGAGCATGCCGACAACCAATGAGCGATAAAGCGCGAGCCTGAAACCATGCCCTTGATCCCTACGCCGCTGCAGGCCTCGACGATCCCCGAGATCCAGGTCGACGGGCGGGCCAACGCTGCGCTGGCGCGCGATGTTTCGCTGCTGCAGATCGACGAGGATTGCAGTGGCATGCGCCGCCTGCTGGCGACCTTCGTCGCCGTCGGGCCACGCGAAGGAGAGCGGAACGAGCAACTCAACTGGCTCGACGGCGAAGTGCTCGATTTCGGCAAGGAGTTGCGCGTGGCGCTGGGACCGAGCGATGCCAGAGAAGAGCTGTTCGCCGGCAAGCTCAGTGCGCTCGAACTGTCGATGGACCAGGGCCGGGCGCCCGAGGTCGTCTGCCTGGCCGAGGACCGCCTGATGGACCTGCGCATGACGCGGCGCTTCAAGACCTACGAGAACGTCAGTGAGGCCGATCTGCTGCAGCAGATTGCCGGCGAGCACGGCCTGCGCGCGGCTGCCGACGTCGACGGGCCGACCTGGCCGTTGGTGCAGCAATGGAACCTCAGCGATCTCGCCTTCCTGCGCGAGCGCGCGCGGCGGCTGGCCGCCGAAGTGTGGGTCGAGGACGACACCCTGCACATGGCGACGCGTGACCAGCGTCGCGGCAATGCGGTGACCCTGATCCAGGGCAGCAATCTGCTGCAGGTCCGGCTGCGCGCCGACCTTGCCGCGCAGCGCAGCAAGGTGGTGGTCGGCGGTTTCGACGACAACGACCAGGACGCCATCGACGAAGAGGCCGGCGACAGTCAGGTTGCCGGCGAGGCGCAGGGCAACAGGCATGGTCTGCAGGTGCTCGAGCGCGCGTTCGGCGAACGGGTCAGCTATCGGGTGCGCGAAGTGCCGCTCGCCGACGCCGAAGCGACGGCCATGGCGCGGGCGGCGCTGCTCGGTCGCGCCCGCCGTTTCGTCAGCGCCAGCGGCGTCGCCGATGGCAGCACGGCGATTCGCGTCGGCAGCCTGCTGCGCCTGGAGCGGGTCAGTCCGCTATTCGAGGGCGACGGCTACTACGTTACCCGGGTCCGCCACCAATATGATCAGAGCAGCGGCTACCGCACGCATTTCGACGCCGAACGCGCCTGGCTGGGGAGGGCGACATGAACGGCGACCCGCGCTTCCCGCGCGACGGCGAAGGCCCGCGCTGGTTCGGTCTCTACCCGGCGGTGGTCAGCGACCTGGTCGATCCCGACGGCAAGGGGCGGATCAAGGTCAAGATGCCCGCTTTCGGCACCGCCGGCGAAGCTGTTTTCGCCTGGGCGACGCTGCTCACGCCCTATGCCGACCGCGACCAGGGGCTGGAGATCCTGCCCGAAGTGGATTCGCAGGTGGTGCTGGCCTTCGAAGCCGGCGACCCGACCCGGCCGTACATCGTCGGCGCCTGCTGGAATGGCAGCCGCGGCTTGCCGGAGGCTGCCGATGCGGCCAACAACCTGCGCACCTGGAAGACGCGTTCGGGCAGCATGCTGCAGTTCGACGACCGCGAGGGCGCGGCCAAGGTCACCGTGTCGATGGCCAGCGGCCACCGCATCGTTCTCGACGACAGCGCGCAGGAACTCACTGTCGAACACAGCAACGGCTGCAAGATCAACATGAACATCGCCGGCCAGGTGACGATCACCGCCAACGCGACGGTCGAGGTCAATGCCTCGGCGGTCAATGTGCACGCGCCGATGGTCACTTGCGACGGCATCGTCCAGTGCACGACGCTGATCGCCTCCACCGGTGTCGTCTCACCCAGCTACACACCCGGAGCGGGGAACGTATGGTGATCACCAGACAAGCCACGCATGCCGCGCCGAACTGGCGCCTGGCCGGTCCGTGGTACCGCTGGCCCCGTCCGGGCCTGCCGGCGGATGGCCGCGTCAGCCGGCCGGCGATCCAGAAATTCGCCGGCGACGATTTCATCAAGGATTTCCTGGCGCGGCCGCAGCACTCGCTGAAGTACGACGAAACGATCGACGTGGTCAATGGCTACCAACTGGCGCAGGCGGGATCGTTCGCCGAGAAGGTGCTGTGCATGCTGCCACTGACGGCCGCCGGCAAGCCGGCCAAGCGCTTGGATGCCGACGGCAACGTGATCAAGGATCCGGTGTACCGCGCCCGCCTGGCGCCGACCGACCTGCGCAAGCTCTACCAGCCGGCGCACGACCGTCATTATCTGGTCACCTGCGAACTGCACTGCGACGAGCCGGGCTTTCCGCGCGTCGCCCGCCAGCAGGTCTGTCAAACCGGCTTCGTCGTTCGCCGCCGGCGCAGCAAACTGCCGCCAGGGGTGAGCGCGGCGATGGTTACCGAACAGGCCAAGCCAGTGCAGGCGCTGGCCGCCGATCTGCATGAGCTATTGACGCTCGACGCCGCCGCTACCGACCAGCAAGCGAGCAGCGGCCTGCGCGCCAATGCCCTCAGGCAGCAGGCATTGCTCGCCGAGCAGGAGAAACAGTCGAACTGGGCGGCGCTGCTCGCCGACAAGCGCGAGAAGCTCGAAAAGGAGCGGCAGAAGCTGCAGAAGTGGTACGACGAGAAGGGCATCGACGTCGAAATCGACGGCTGGTTCCCGACTGTCCAGGACGGCAAGAGCAGCCGCACCTACGGCGAGTGGCGTCATCTCGACAGCGCCGAAAAGCTGCACGCCGACCCCAGCGCCGGCGAGCGCCACTATCCGCTGTTCGCGCTTGTTCCCGACCCGCGTGAAACCCAGCATGACGCCGCCGGCCGCACGCTCTACTACGGCACGGTGCCCACCGGTGGCCTCGAGCACGACGGCAGCGGCGCGGCGCGCTTCGACGAGTTGACCACCTACGAGATCCGCTGCTTCGTTCGCCAGCATCATCCCTGCCCGCCGCAGGTCGGCAAGACGCCGGATTGTCACGGACCGGTGGTCTGGAGCCTGCCCAGCGAGGCCTTCCGCGTCGCCGCACCGTTCGACGTGCTCGGCGCGGCGAATCGCCCGGTGACGATCAAGATGCCTGATCTGCGCGAACTCGCCGCACAGGCGGCGACGCGGCCGCGCGGCAAGCTGTCGCCGATCCGCTTCGTGCAACCGCAACACCTGTCGCCGAAGGTCAAGGGCAAGGCCGCCGATGGCGGCGAGATGGGCGGCGAGGCGATCTGCAGCTTCTCGATCCCGCTGATCACGATCATCGCCCTGTTCGTGCTCAACCTGTTCCTGCCGATCGTGGTCTTCATTTTCAACCTGTGGTTCCTGCTCGTCTTCCGCTTCTGCATCCCGCCGCAGATCCAGGTCGCGGCCGGTCTCGATGCGGCGCTGGCGGTCACCCCGCCGAAGATCGATCTGGACGCCGAGTTCAGTGTCAAGGTCGACGGGCTGGACACGCTGGTCACCCCGGCCGCCCTGCACGCCGCGCTGACCAGCGGCGGCGACTCGATGAAGACGCGCATCAAGAGCGACATCGGCCTCGACGAAAACCCGGCCATCGATGACCTGAGCAACAACAGCCTCGGCCCGATCGACCAGACGCTGCAGGACAACGCCGCGCGTACGCCGGGCAGTGACGGCAGCCTGCCGCCGACCCCGCCGGTCGGCACGCCGCTGGTTTACGAGCAAGCGGTGACGCCGGTCTGGCCGCCTGCAGGAGCCGCCTGATGAACAGCCCGCTCAAGCGCTACGAACGCCTCGGTCAGGGACTCGGCCAGCCGATCCTCCCCGACGACGACGGTCGCCTGCCGGTGGTTTCCGGCCCGGAGAAGGTGCGCCAGGCCATGTTCACCATCCTCGACACCGAGCCTGGCGAGCGGGTGATGCGTGCCGATTTCGGCTGCGGTCTGCGCCGTTTCCTGATGGCGCCCAACAACCCGGCCACGCGTGCCGGCATCGAGCGCGAAATCGCGCAGTCGCTGGCACGCTGGGAACCGCGCGTCAAGGTGATGGGCGTCAAGGTGTCGCCGACCGACGACCGCGCCACGGTACTGATCGAGATTCACTACGCGCATGTGCTGGACGGTCGCCAGGACGTCCTTGTCTATCCCTTCTACCTGGAGCAGGCCTGATGAATCGCGCCGCAACCTGCAGCGCCGTCTTGCCGGCCGGAGAACTGCCATGCCACTGATCGCCCCCATCCTGGACGACCGCAGTTTCGAGGACCTGTTCGCCGAGCTGCGCAACCGCATACCGGTCTACAACCCGGCGTGGACCGATCATCTCGACAGCGATCCGGGGATCACCCTGTTGCAGCTCTTCGCCTATCTCGGCGAAGGCTTGCAGTTTCGCTTCAACCAGATTCCGGAAGCCACCCAGATTGCCTTCCTCAAGCTGCTCGACCTGCCGATGGAGCCGGCGCGCGCGGCGCAGGCGCTGATTCGTTTCGAGAGCAAGGTTGGCAACGGTGTCGTCCTCTACGGCGGCGACCAGGTCAAGGCCGGCAAGACGCTGTTCACCCTGACCCAGGACGCGACCATCTGGCCGCTCGACTGCGTCACCGTGGCCCGCCGCAGCCTGCTTACCGAGGACGATCTCGCCGACAGCAGCCGGGTCAACAGCTACATCAACGGCCTCGACAGTGAACTGAGTGTCGCCGTCAAGGGCTGCGTCGACGCCCTGCGACTGGCGCAGGGCGAGGGCCTGACGGTGGCGCCCTACGATGTGCTGACCCTGGCCTCCGACGGTACTTCGGAGCCGGTCGACTTCTCGGCGACGGTCGATGCCTGTGTCTGGATCGGCATTCTCAAGCAGGAAGGGGTGGTCGACGATCCGCTCACCGACCTCGAGCGCGTCGCCGGGCGGCCGCTGTCGCTGTCGCTCGGTTTCGCGCCCGCCGTCTGGTATCCCGGCATCGACGAGCTGGCGCCGTGCGGCGCCGGCGACGGTCCCTCGTTGATCTGGCAGGCGTCGCTGGCGACACTGAAGAAGGACGGCAGTCCCGACTACACGCCGGTGCGCGTTGCCGGCGACACCAGCGCTGGCTTCACCCGCCAGGGGATCGTTCGCCTCGATCTGCCGGCCGACCTGGCGCCGCTCGGCCTGCCGGTCGCCCCCGCCGGGCTGGCCGGCACCGGCGATTTTCCGCCCGAACTCGACGACGACCGCGCCGACCGGCTGTGGTTCTGGCTGCGCGTCTGGCGCGGCGACGGCAGCCGCATTGGCGAAGTCCGCCTGCTCACCCTGAACGCCGTGGCCGGCGAGCAGACCGTTGCCGCCGGCGGAGAGCTGCTCGGCAGCGGCAACGGCCAGCCGGGTCAGCTCTACCAGTTGGCCAAGGCGCCGGTGCTGCGTGACGCTCGCTATCCGGTGCGTCTCCAGGTCGAGGAAAGCGGTGTGTGGACCGCTTGGACAGGGGTTGAAACGCTCGACGCATCGCTCGCCGGCGACCGCCATTTCTCGATCGACGGCGAAGCCGGGACGGTGCGCTTCGGCGACGGTTCGGCCGGCCGCTATCCGCAGCTTGGTGAGCGCATCCGGGTGATGGCTTATCGCTGGGGTGGCGGCGCAGCCGGCAACGTGCCGGCCAGGGCGATCGACAAGATCGGCGATACGCTGGCTGGCCCGGTGCCGCCGCCACCGCTGAAGCGGCCGGGGCAGGTGGCGTTGAAGTGCAGTAATCCGCTGCCGGCCTACGGCGGCGCCGACAGCGAAAGCCTCGACGACGCGCTGCGCCGAATTCCGGGTGAGTTGCGCCGCAATCACCGGGCGGTGGCGCGCGACGATTTTGCCGAACTGGCGCTGCAGACGCCGGCCGTCCTGCTCGGGCGCGCCGAATGCCTGCCGCTGTTTCACGCGCCGAGCCGCAGCCGCAAGCCGGGGACGGTCAGCGTCGTCGTCTGGCCGGCGCGCGACGCGCAGCACCCCAACGCACCGCTGCCCGACGCCTGGGAACTGACCCAGGTCTGCGGCTGGCTCGATCGCTGGCGGCTGGTAACCACCGAGCTGTACGTGATTCCGCCGACCTATCGGCGCATCGCCCTGGCCCTGTCGGTAAAAGTGCGCGATGGCTACGGGCTCGACGCCGTGCGGGACTGGCTGGACATCCTGCTGCGCCAGTACCTCGCACCGCTGCCGCCGTACGGTCCGGACGGGCACGGCTGGCCACTCGGCCGGCGGCTGCTGGCGCGCGAACTGCAAGGAGTGGCGATGCAGGTCGAAGGCGTCGAATACATCGAAATGCTACGCCTGGATGCCGCCAGCACCGACGAAGCGGGAAATGTCAGCTGGGCAGCCATCGAGGTCCTGCCGCTGGCGGGTTGGGAAGTCCCGGAAGTGGCCGCCATCGTCGTCGTCGATGACGCCACCGCGCTGCCAGCACCGGGTGCCGGGCTGGCCCCGCCGCTGGCCCGCCCGGCGGTGCCGGTGCCGGTGCTCAGGGACGTCTGCTGAGCCCATGAGCCCATGAACACGGAGCAATGGCCATGCGCCTGATCCCCGATTCCGGCTTCCGCATGCTGCGCGGCAGCGCCCACTGGCAGCTGTGCGCGCTGCACGACACGGCGCGCGTCGACGACCTGGTGATGCTCGCGCCGGCAGCCGCCGTCGCCGACGACGGGGGGCCGGGCGCGGGCTTTGCCGGCGGTTACGCGGGGATGGCTTTCGACCAGCGCTGCCGCCTGTTTCATCCACGGCCGGAAGCGGGGGCGGTGGACTACGTGCTGTGGGGTCAGACCAGTGCCCTCGGTGTCCATGACAGTGCCCCGCACCCGTTCACAATCACCGCCGCCGGCACCGAGGTCGACGGCAGTATCACTGGCGACCTGCCGCAGCGCCCGTTGGCGCTGGCCGGCGACAGCGCCGACTATCTGTACCTCGCCGACCCGGACAGCAAGGCCGTGTGGTTGATCGACACCTGGCAGCAGGAAGTCGCACGGCGGATCGAATTCGAACAGCAGCCACGCGATCTCGCGGCCTGTGGCGCCGAGGTCTTCGTGTTGCTCGCCGACGGCAGCACCTGGCAGGTCGGCCCATGCACGGAGCCGGTGCGCACAATCTGGCCGGCCGTGGCCGGCAACCGGCTGAGCATTTCGGCCGCGGCGCGTGGTGGGCTGCTGGCCTGGGTACTGAGCAAGGCCGGCCAGTTCGACGCGACGCTGCACGCGTTGCACCTCGGCAAGTCGATCGCCGTGCCCTTCTGTACCGACATCGCCAGCGAAGCCGAAGACCCCGAGTTCGGGACGCTGATGATTGTTGCCCAGCGCCCCGGCGAGAACTTCCTGCGCCTGCGACTGCTGGCCAATCAGCCGACCATGCTGCCACCGCTGATGGCGCCGCACTACGACGGGCGCGGCATCGCCCTGGCACCCGATTGCCGGGTCGCCTACTGGACCGCGCAGGGTCTGCGGCACGCGGCGCCGGCGCGGGCACAATATCGTCAGCGCGGCACCCTGTTTGCTTTTGCGCTCGATGCCGAACGCGACCAGACGCAGTGGGGCCGGCTGGTCGTCGAAGCCTGCATTCCCGCCGGCACCGAGCTTCGCTTCCGGGCGTTCACCCGCGACGAGCTGGAATTCGATGACCCGGTTGACGGCGTTGGCCTGGCCAGCGAGACGCCGGTGCTCTCGCAACACACCTGGGACCACTACGCCGGGCCGTCGCAGGCGCTTTTCCGCGACCCCTCGCAACGGCCGCTGCTACCCGCCCCGGCCGCCGGCTTCGCGCTTTACGACGCGCCGCTGATGGTCTCGCCGGGTCGCTATCTGTGGCTGGTCTTCGAGTTCGCCGGCACGCGCAGCAAGAGCCCACGGCTGCGCAGCGCGCGCGTCGAGTACCCGGGCCACGATCTGTTGCAGAAGCTGCCGCGTACCCTGTGGCGGGAGCCGGCGACGCGCGACTTCCTCTTCCGCTACCTGATGGCGCCAGCGGCACTGCTCGACGAATGGCAGGCGGTGGCCAGCGAACGTCATCGCCTGCTCGATGCGCGCATCGCGCCCGCATCGGCACTGCCCTGGCTGGCTTCCTTCCTCGGCCTGGTCCTCGATCCCTGCTGGTCGGCGGCGGTGCAGCGGCAGATGATTCTCGAGGCGGCGACGCTGTTCCGCACGCGTGGCACGCTGGCCAGCCTGAAGCGGATGGTCGAGATCCTGAGCGGCGCCGAAGTGGTGATCATCGAGCACTTCCGCCTGCGTGGCGGGGGTGTCGTCGGCAATCCGGAAGTCAATGCCTCGCAGGCGGTGCTCGGGGTCGGTTACCGGATCGGTGGCGCGATTGGCGGCGTGTCGGGCGACCCGCTGCGGCAAGCGCTGGCCACCGATCAGCCGGTCGGTTTGGACGATCCTGCGGATTTCGACAATTTCGATGATTTCGCCCATCGCTTCACGGTGAGCGTCGTCGCCGCGCTCGACGAGCGGCAACTCGACTGCGTGCGCCGGCTGATCGAAATGCACAAGCCCGCGCATACCGACTTCACCCTGTGCACCGCCGACAGCGGCATCCGCGCCGGCCTTGGCGCACACGTCGGTATCTCGTCGGTGATCGGCAGGTCGGCCGGCTTCGAGCAGGGAATAATGGGCGACGCGGTGCTCGGTGCCGGCTATCTGCTTGGCCGTCCCGAACTCGATCAGGAGGCGACATGAGCCTGACCATCGATCGCCTGCATAGTCGCTTCCACAGTTCGCAGCCTCTGCCGGCGCGGCGCCGCGACGAATGGCTCGGCGCTTTCGCCGCGGCCGACGGCGATGCGCTCGGCGCGGGGCTGGTCGGCGACGACGAATGGCTGTTCATTGCGCAGCTGCCGGTGGCGATGCGCTGGTCGCTGGATGCCGACGCGACGGCTGTCGGCGAGAACTGGCAAAGGCAGTTGCGCGCGGCCATCGAGCAGGCACTGGCCAGCGGCGATGACACGCAGCTCATTCGCTATCGCAGCCGCACGGAAGCGTTCGCCGATTTGCTCTATCGCAGCGCGCTTGGCGAGCGCCGCCGACAGTGGGTGTGGCAGCGCATGGGCCTGATCGCGCACGCCGATGGCAGCGCCGAGCAGGCGCTCGCCGCGGGGCTCGCCAGCCTCGTCGGCGAGCCAGCGCAAGTCTGGCCGGTGCTGCATCGCCTGCTTGCCGCCGAGAGCGAGACCGCGGCGCTCAGCGCCCTCTTGCGTGCCCTGCCGACGACGGCGTGGAGCCGCCTGTTCGCTGCCAGTCCACGCACCGCGGCGTACGCCGCCGTGGCCGACCTTGCCGGCGGTGCAACGGCATCGGTGCCGGCGCCGGCGTCGGCGGTCGCGACAGCGGTCAGGCACGCCTTGTCGGCGTGCCCGCAAGCGCGTGACTTGCTGCACTGGGCGGCAACGCGCGGGCGTTTCGCCGCCCGCCACCGGGAACCCTTGAGCGTACTGCTCGCTGCCCTTGCGTGGTCAGCGGCAGGGACGCCGGCGGCCGCCTTGCGCGAGCGCCTGCTCGCGGTACGCGGCGAACTGGCGGCCGCGATCGGCGCTGCCGACGCGGCGGCTGTGCGCGGCCTGCACCGGAGCGTCGAGCAGACGGCTGCCGAGCCGGGTCCCGGCAGCCAGGAGAGCCTTGCTACGGCAGAAACCGCATCCGCGATCAGCGAACCCGAAGCCTTGCCGGCACTGCCGCAAGCACCGGAGTCGATCGACTGGCATGACACCGAGTGGGGCGGTTCCCTGTTCTGGCTTGGCCGCTTCGCCGCCGCCGGGGCGCTCGACTGGCTCGCCGCACGCCCCGAATTGCCGCCTGACGCGCTGCCCTTGCTGCTGCGCGCCACCGCCGACGCGCTTGGGCTACCGGACAATGAACCGGCGAGAGAGGCTTTTTGCGGGGGGCAGCTAGCGCCGGGCGAAGTGTCGCCGGTGCTCGGTGACTACGCGGCGACGCTGGTCGCCGCCTGGTCGGCGTGGCTCGACGAGGCGGCGCCCGAGCTGGCGGTGCCGCGCCTGCAAGCGGTCTGTCGGCGGCGTGGCCGGATTCGTTTCGAGTCCGGCTGGATCGAGCTGCTGCTGCCGCTGAATGCGGTGGACACCAGCATCCGCCGCCTCGGCCTCGATCTCGATCCCGGCTGGCTGCCGTGGCTGGCTTGCGTAATCAGGATCCGCTATGAATGACGATGCCGCTCTGCAGTGGGCCGCACGGCAGGCGCTGGTCAGCGAGATCCGCGAGCATACCCGTCGCGAACTCGCCGACGTCGGCCTGCGCCTGGCGAACAGCCTGGCCCGGCGATTCGCCGCTACGGGTGAGGGTGGCGAGGGTGGATCTGTCGCGGCACCCGGACTCGAAGAAGCGCTATCGCGCGATGCCTTGCTGCCAGCGCTGGCCTTCGCCGAACGCTTCGCCGGCGAACTGCCGCCGGCCGTGCAGCCGCCGCTGCCGGCGCATCCGCTGCTGCGCCTGGAGGCGATCGCCCGCCCGCGCCAGCACGCCGGGCTGCTCAAGGACCTGTTGCTGCTGGCCTGCCTGCCGGAGGCGCACGAAGGCTTCGCCACCCTGTGCCGGCTGGTGCACCCCGAGGGCCTGCCGTTGCCCACCGGCGCGCTGGCGCTGCACTGGCTCGAATCGGAGGGCGTCGGACAAGGCCATGGCGTGCCTTTCGCCGTCCGTGATGCGGTCGAGGATCTGCTGCACTACTCGCCACTGGCGGCGATGGGGCTGGTTCGCCTGCCCGGCAGCGGCCCCTGGCAAGGGCGTGGTTTGCGTGCCGGTCCGGGGGTCTGGGAAGCACTGATGGCGCGACCGCCGCAACTCGACAATGGCCAGTTGCTCAGCGGCTACGTGCAGGTACCCGGGCTCGATGACTGGCTGGCCTTGCCCGCCGTGACGCAAGCGGTTGCGGCACTGCGCCGTGGCCTGCCGTGCCAGGTGATGCTGGTCGGCGGCGACGCCGCGATGCGCGTGACGCGGGTGCGGGCGCTGCTCGGCGCGGCTACCGTGGTCGCCATCCGGACGCAGGTCGACCACGCTGGCGGCGTCGAAGCCGGCAGCCATCGCCAGTCGGTCGATGGCTACACCGCCGCGTTCATGCACCAGGCCTGTCTGTGGCTCGAAGCGCGACGCGACGAAGCGCCAGGCGATCAGACTGGCGAGGCGATGGATAGCGGCGTCAGCACGGCGTTGGCCGATCTTCCGGAGCTGCCGGTGATCACCAGCGCTCACTCCGAGCGGCAGGTGCCGCTGCTCGGCCTGGCCTTGATCCGGCTGTCGGTACAGCCCCTGGCACCGGTCGCCCGGCGCCGCCTGTGGCAATCCCTGCTGCCACAACTCGGCGAGCAGGCCGGCGAACTCGCCGCGCGCTACCCGATCGAACCCGACGATGCGCGCGACGTGGTGCGCGACCTCGGGATGCACCAGAGTCTGACGCAGCAAGCGCTGGCGCTCGAGCAGGTCGGTGAGTGCATCCGCGCGCGCACCACCTGGAGCAGCCGCCCGGGCATCCAGCGCGTCCTGCCGCGCGCCGGCTGGTCGGCGCTGCTGCTGCCGGAGCCGGCACGGCGGCAACTGCAGCACGCGGTGCAGCGCGTGCTGCAACAGATCACCGTCCTCGACGACTGGGGTTTCGCGCAGGGGCGCGGCGAGCGCCGCGGCGTGCGCATGCTCTTCTTCGGCACCCCGGGCACCGGCAAGACGCTGGCTGCCGAGGTCGTCGCCCGCGCGTTGGGGGTCGATATGCTGGTCGTCGACCTGGCCAACCTGGTGTCGAAATGGATCGGCGAGACCGAGAAGAACCTCGCCGCGGTGTTCGATATCGCCGAACGCTCGCGCGCCTTGCTCCTCTTCGACGAGGCCGACGCGCTGTTTGCCCGCCGCACCGAAACGCAGGACGCCCACGATCGCTACGCCAACCTCGAAACCGCTTACCTGCTGCAGCGGCTGGAGCGCTACGAGGGCGTCGCCGTGCTGACCACCAACCTGCGCTCCAACCTCGACAGCGCCTTCGCCCGCCGCTTCGAGTTCATCGTCGAGTTTCCCGAGCCGGATGCGGCGACGCGCGAAGCGCTGTGGCGACTGCATCTGCCGGCCGGCGCACCGCTCGCCGAGGATGTCGGCCTGCCGGAACTGGCTGCCTGGTATGCGCTGTCTGGCGCGCAGATCAAGAACGCCGCGCTGGCGGCGGCTTTTCTTGCCGCCGCGGGCGGTCGTGAAATCCATCAACACCATTTCCTGCTCGCCGTCGAGAACGAATTCGACAAGGCCGGGCGCGCCCATCCGGGCTTTCCGCCGCACACCGTCTGGCCGGCAGATGACTTCGCCGACGACCTCGTACCGACACCCGCCAACGGTCATGACTTGTCGCGACACCCCCGACGATGAACGCGATGACCGTTTCCCTCACCCCCGACCCCTCTCCCACGCCTGGGAGAGGGGGGATTCGTGAGTCGCGACCGCGACTTTCACGGTTGGCACGCTGACAGGAGGAATTTCCATGGCCACCCTGACCCAATACTGGAACGCCGAAGTGACTCGCCTCGCTACCGCGCTGAGTGCCGAGCAGGTGGCGCTGGCGAGCCTGCGCAACAGTCTGGCTGCCGCGCAGGCTGTTCAGCGCGCCGCTGCCGACGCGGTGCGCAGCCAGGGCAATGCGGTGACTGCCGCACGCAAGGCGCTGGCCGGGATTCCGATGCCGGCCGACGGCGACCCGCTGCTGTTGCAGATGGAGCAGGCGCTGGCGGAGCTTGCTGCCGCCCGGGTTGGCCTGGCCAACGCCGAACTCGAGGTGCAGGGCCTGCGTGCCGATCTCGGCCGTCAGCAACAGCGTGCCGAGGTGCTGACCGAAGAGCTTGGTGTGGCGCGTACTGTGCTGCTCCAGGCGACGCAGGATGCCGCGGCGCGGGCGGCGATGGCCGATGCGTTGACCACCGGCGATCTCGCTGGTCTGGCTGCCGACGCCGCCGCGGCGCTGGCGGCCGACGCGGCCAATGCGCGCGCGCGCGTCGAAAGCGAATTTCCATCGAGCGCCACGGCAGCGAAGGATTTTCTCAAGCGGGTGCGGGCGCGACGGGCGATCGTCGAAGCGTCGGCCAGCGCCGCCGTCAGCGTCGAGAGTGCCGCTTTCAACGCCAGTCACGATGCCCTGGCGCAGGCGCAGCGTGCCTACGCTGCGGCGCAGCAGGGGGTCGTCGCGCTGCATCAGGCGGCGCCTGCCCTGGCCGCCGACAGCGCCACCCTGAGCCGGCTGGCAGCCTTGCCGGTGGCGGTTCCGCCGACCAGCTTCCCGATCCTGACGCAATGGCAGCGCGCCCACCTGCACGACGCGAGCAAGAAGTCGGCACGGGAGACAGCACTCGCCAAGCTCAAGGATGTCGACGATGCCGGCGCCGCAGTGCGCGTGGCGCAGGCCAGCTACGACCAGGCGCTCTATGCCGCGCTGAAGGCCGAGCCCGATGCCACCCAGGCGCAGCTCGATGCGACGACGATCAGCGCCGAGCGCACCACCCTCGACGGCAAACTGGCCGACCTGATGACTGCCCGCGCAGCGCTCGACGGCGGCGCGCGGGCGACGCTGCAGGCCTGGTTTGCGGCCGTTCCCGACACCCTCTGGGAGGCGCTGGAAGGGCTTGACCGGGCGCTGGCGCGGCTGACCCTGTTGCAGGGGCCACCGACCGCCGCCGCTCTGCTGTCCGCACTCAACGCCGCCGAAACCAGTCTGGCCAGTGCGCTGAGTGCCGCCCGGCTGGCGCAGCGCGAGGCCAACGGGGCGGACGCAGCATATCGCCGTGCCAGCGCTGCCCGGCTGGCCGAAAACGAAACACAGGGACAGCGCGCACTGGCTTTCGCTCGCAGCAGCGCCGCGTTCTGAGCACGGAGACGACCATGAAAGCAAACGACACCCCCGGCCTCGGTTGCAGTGGCGTGCCGGTGATCGACCGCTGCGCGGCGAGCCTGCCGGAGAACCCGCAGTGCGCGCCGAACTATCACTTCGGCATGCTGCTGGGGGTTGCCGACTTTCGCGCCGAGCAGGGCTTCCACGTTGGTCGGCTGCGTCGTCACCAGCGCCTGCTGCACGGTAGTGGCGTCGTTGCCGGTTATCCGGTGCGCTTCGAAAGCGAGGATTTCGAACTGCACGTCGGGGCTGGCTACGCCATCGACGCGCTCGGCCGCGACCTCGTGCTCGACAGCGAGCAGTGCGTCAGCCTGCCGAAGTGGTGGGAGAAACACGCCGGCGACGAGGCGTTCGACGATATCGCGGCGGCCGAGGATGCCAACTTCGACCTCGACGTCGTCGTCTGCTACGCGACTTGCCTGGACCGACCGGTGCCGGCAATCGCCGAGCCCTGTGCCGGTGACGCTGCCGACATCGCCTACGCCCGTCTTTGCGAGACCGTGCAACTGGCGCTGGTGCGTCATGTCGACCCACCGCCGGCGGTCGTGCAGCCACCAGCACCCTATTACCTGCTGCAGCGCTGGCTGGGCCTGACCGCCGCGGCGAGCGATGCCGAAGGTCAGCCGCTGCCCGCCGAGCAGTGGCTGCGTGACAGCCTGGATGCAGTCGAGGCGCTGCCGCTCGCCGAGCAGGCCGCCGCGCGCGCTGTTCTGCTCGGCGAAATCGGCGCGCGGGCGGTGGCCGACACTTCACCCTTCGCACCCGCTCACCTGGCCGATGAATCGGATCTGTGCCTGCCCATCGCCCGGCTGCGCGACGTGCATATCTGGCAGGATGCGGTCGGCTGGCACACCACGATTGGCAGTGTCGAACTCGGCATGCGCAGCTCCTTGCTGCCCGGCAGCCTGCTGCAGACCTTGCTGCTCGCCGATCCGCCGCCGGCGGCCGCGGTCGCCGGCGCCGTCGTCGTCGCCAACGGTGCCACGCTGGCCGGCAGTGACGTCACCCTGGTGTTCAGCCAGCGACTGGCCGCTGCCAGTGTCCAGGCAGAAGCCTTCGCTGCCAGCGAGTTCATCGATGACAGCGGCTGGCAGAGCTTCAGCTTGGCCGCCCCGGTCTACGACGAGACCGACCCGGCGCTGCCGACCGTGACCCTGACGCTCGACCGCGCGCCGGTCGGTTCGCGCTTGCGCATCACGGTCGTCGGCGACGGCAGTACGCCGTTGCTCGGGGCCAAGCTGATACCCGCCGGCGCGCTGCATCCTGATAGCGACGGCCGCACTCTCACCACCACCATTTTCGGGGGCTAGTCATGGGCAAAAACGAAATCACCGGCGAAACCGTCGAGATCAACGCCAAGGACGGCGTCGCCTTCATCGAGCAGGCCAGCCCGCTGACCCGCCTGCACTATTTTGATGGCCAGTTCCTGCGCGCCGATGCCTTTGCGCTCGAGCAGGACTACCACCGCACGCGGACCCGCCTGGCCAACCTGGCCGGCGGTTGGGGGGTGGTGCACGGCCTGGGGATTGCCATCAGCGGTGCACAGCTGCAGGTCACTGCGGGTCTCGGCGTTACCGCGGCTGGCGATTTCGTGCTCGCTACCGGCGACATGCAGGCCGCCATCGCCGACCTGCTGGCGACCGCCACCCCGGCGCCGGCCAGCGGCAATGCCGATTTCACCGATTGCCTCGAAGGCCCCAAAAAGGGCGTGGTGGAAACCGCTGGATTGGCGGTCTACGAGATCACCGTCGGCCCGGTCGAAGGGCAATGCGGCAACGAGCCGGTGTTCGGCAAGCTCTGCGAGAGCGCCTGCGTCAGCGATTCGCGTCACCCCTGGTGGCGCGAAGGCGTCGTTCTGCGGCTGCGTCCGATCAGCCTCAAGCTGCCTCCCGGCGGTGCTTTTCCGACCTCGTCGGTGCATCTGCGCAGCCGGGTTGCTTCCGGCTACTTCGCGGCCGAGCCCTGGCTCACTGCGAGCGCGATCAGTGGTGCCGGTCTGGCCAACGATCTGTGGTGCCAGCCAGCCAATTTGTACGGGCGCAACGAACTGGTCCTCGGCCTGCTGGTCCGCGAGGCGGGTGTGAATCGCGTGCTCGATGCCTGGAGCGGCCGCCGCGAGCGGATGGATACGCAGGCGCGCGGCTACTGGCAGGGGCGCATGGCGATGCGACCCTGGAATGTCTTCATTGCGCAGATCCTGCAGTTTCAGTGTCAGTTGAGCAGCAGCTTCGATGGCGGTAGTGGCGTCATCAAGCCAGCCGACGACTGCGCGGATTTGCGCCAGCTCCTCGACAAGACGCGGCGGGAACTCGAAGCGCTGCAGAAGAGGTACAGCGAGAGCGCGGAGAAGATCGTTCGTTCTTTTGGTAGCCGGTCGACCAAGAAGGCGGCGCAGGATGCCGCCCACGAAGCCAAGATCACCCACGCGGAACTCTACGAACTGAGCAGCAAGCTGTCGGCTGCGGACCTCGGGCAGGGTGCCTTGCCGGCACAGCGCATGCTGATCAACGCCGGTTTCATCGAGCTGCCGCCGGCCGGTTACCTGCCGGTAGCGTCCGGCAAGGCCGGGGTGGAGGAACAGCTCTCGCGAATGTTCGGCGAGGGCGTCGTGCTGCATTACCACGCCGTACGCGCCGACGAGATCGCCCATCTGCTGGAAGAAGCGCAGCACATGCAGCGCATCTCGCTGACGCGCGGCATCGACAAGCCTGGCGAGAAGGAGCAGGTCGAGATCTTTGTTCCTGACGGAACGGTGGTCGACCTGCGGGCGCAGGCAGTCGGCACCTGGTGGCAGGTAGATATGCTCACCGTGGCACTCGAGGTCTTTGATTTTGCCTTCGACTTCGGTCGTGGGCCAGTGGAAGCTGCGGTCGCGGTGGAGGCAGAAACGGCGACCGGAGCCCCGGGAGCCGCGGATGTGACTCTCGAGCTCATGCGTGCTGCGCGTGCGCAGACGGCGGGCGAGGAAAACGTCCTGATGACCCATGCCAACTGGCGGAATAGCGGTGATCCTGGTGCTAATCACACCGCTGGTATGAGCATTTTCAACCCGGTCGCTGCGCCGATGCTCTCCGGGATGGCGCGCAGCGAAGCCCGGGACAATGGAACTTACGGGCTGACGCTGGTTGCCGCGACCGACGCGCAGCAAGCGGCTGGCAACGCTGAAGTGATCGAGCGCGAGAAGATGAATGGCTTCAGTGTCATCAATGTCGGCGGGATGAGTGTCTATTTTGCCGGTGACGTCGGCGGCGATCCGTTCGATCTCAAGATCGGCGAAGCGATCACTGTCAAGGCGGAAATGCGCCTGCTGCTTGGCAGCCGGGGAAGCGTTGCGGGCGCCGTCGGGGAGCTGACGCTGCTGGCGCGCAAGCCACAGGAGAGCTACGTCGAGTTGCTGGTGCAGGTTGATCTTGACGTCAGCAAGAGTCGCACCCGTGCCAAAGGCGACGTGGCATCGGCAAGCGAGCCCAGCTCCCTGCGCTTCACCATGCTGCGCAAAGGCGATGGCGATGCGGGCAGCTTTGCTCTTGACGATCGCTTTCATGATCCGGCGAGCTCGCCGGTATTCGTCGACTGGGAAGACGTGCCGCGGCGCGCGCGGCTGTCACTCAACGCCGCCAGCGAGAGCCAGCAGGACGTTCTCAAGAAAGTGGCGCGAGCGATGATGATCAACACCAACACCGGCAGCAACGCCACCACCAACGCCGGCGCCCAGTACGCTGCCGCAGGGCTGTTGACGTCACGCCAGCAGTTGCTGGTGATGAACGCGCTTGCCGCTATCCCGGAAGCGTCGAGCGCGCTCGGCGTGGCGGCGATGAATACGCTGGTGGCGATCGCCGACGCCACCGATGACGCCGCTTTCCTGGCGCGTGCGCGCCGGCGTTTGTTCCCGACGCTGGACATTTCGCTGGCCCAACAGGTGCGCGCCACGCAGGACTGGGTGATGTTCCGTCGGGCGCGTACCCATCTCTGTCCGCCGGTTTGCGCGCCGGTGATGATGCCGGCGATCGAGGGCTTCCAGATCTGGCACCTGCGCCTCGACGACGCCAAGGCGCTTGTCGTGCTGCAGGCTGCCCTCGAGAAGGGCGACCTCAAGGCGCTCGCGAGCTTCAAGTTCCAGCGCGTCGGCATTCTGCGCTTCCGCGATGGAAGTTCCTTTGCCGAAGAATCTGCCGACCGCGTGCTGGCCATGTGGCAACTCGCGCAACCGGCGCCGCAGGTGGTTCTGGGTCGGGTATGGGAGACGGCGCCGGCGACAGGACAGGGATGGGAGAACCATTTCCGTTTGCGCAACATGCTTGAGCAGATCGCCAGCATCAGCACGCCGCCGCCGCGCGGGCAGGGAGCCCTGGCGGCGATTCCGGAACCGCCGGCACCGCTGGCCGACGGCGCGCTCGACGGCGGCATGCTGGTGGTCAGCATGCAGGCGGGTGTTCAACTCAAGCCGCACCGCGTGATCCTGTTGGCGCACACCTATCATGCCAATCTCAAACCGGTCTTTGACAAGAACCCGGACGAGGGTTGGGCAGGCCTGCAGCAGGTGCTTGCGCGGGACCCGGCCGCGGTGATCGATCTCAGCCTGGCTTTCGATCTCACCAACCAGCTCGATGCCGACAACCTCAAGAAGCTGGCCGAGGGCGACGCCACGGCGATGAGCGGCCGCACCGACTTCGGCTATCAATTGACCTTCCTGCGCATCGATGCCGCGCAGGTCGACAGCAACACCGACCCGCAGGCGCGCCACAAGGTAGTGACCGACAACGTCGGCAAGGCGCAGGCGGTCACCGATCGTTTGGACGATGGGGTGGTGCAGGTCACGGCCAGCGATCTCGGTGGCGGCGCGCAAGTCGTAAGCGTCGTGTACTACCTCTCGATCGTCGAAACCGGCTGACCCGGAACACGAGAACAGACGTGGCGACGCCGGCCCCTCCTGCCGTGGAGCACAAGAAACCGACAACGCCGCCGACCGCGGCGGGAAGGGGCGAGAGCGGCAAACAGCAAGGCACCGGGGCGAACAAAGCGCCGCAGCAGCCCGATGGCCGGGCCGACGCTGGCCAAGCAGCGTCGGCGGGGAAAACGCAGGGTGGCGCACAGCCGGCGCCAAGCAGGGGCGGCGCAGGGCCTGCCAGCAATGCTGAGACGGCGAGCAGCCGCAGCCAGCAACGTTTCGACCGCATGGCCGTGCGTGCCAAGCTGGCGGTCAGCGAACCCGGCGACGCCGTCGAACGCGAAGCCGATGCGGTTGCCGACAAGCTTATGCGCATGCCGGAGCCGGCGGCGGCCGGCGGGCCCGGCGCGGCCGCTGGCAGGCCGGAGCAGGTCAAGCGACAGGAGCAGCCCGACAAGAAAGCACCGGTCGCCGGCGGCGGCAAGGCAGAGCCGACGAAACAAGCGGCGGCGGGCGCTACGCGCGCTCCGGTCCACAACGCGCCGCCGGGCACTGGGCAAACGCCGGGTCAAGCGCGGCAGCAGGGGCCGACACAGGCACCGGCACCGGTCCAAGCCAACTCGACGCAAGTTGGCGACGACAAAGCCATCACGCGCCAGGCTTCCGGTGGTGAGGCATCAGCGGCCGCCAAGGAAGGTCAGGCGGCGGAAAGCAACACGCCATCGACGCAGGCCGACTTGCTGTCGCGGCTCGGCGAAGGCGCGCCACTCGACGCCGATAGTCGCGCTTTCTTTGAACAGCGGCTCGGGCGCGATCTCGGCGACGTGCGCATTCACAGCGACGATAGCGCGGCCGAGGCCGCCCGCCTGCTGCACGCCCGCGCCTTCACCTGGGGCAATCACATCGCCTTCGCCGGCGGCGAATATCAGCCGGCAACCACCAGCGGGCGGGCGTTGCTGGCACACGAGCTGGCGCACGTGGTCCAGAACGACAGCATGACGGTGAGCAACGTCGTGCGGCGCAAGGTGGACAACCCGAAGTACAAGGATGGCAACGACATCAGCAGCGAGGCGATCGATCCGGCCAAGGACAAGAAAGCCCGGCCGGCGCTCGAAACGCTCAAGTTGCCGGCGATCAAGGCACGGCACGCGGATGTTTACCAGAAGCGGGCCGGCAAGTCCTTGCGGCGGCCGAAGGGCTACGACCGCAAGACGCCACCGTTCCAGACCGAGCAGGTGAAGAAGTGGAAAGAGGCCATCGATCTGGCGGCGTTTTACGCCGCAATCGGCTTTGAGCCGGGTAGCGGCCGCCAGACGCTGACCTTTTACGGCGCCACGCAGCAAACCATCGCCGGCACCGAAGGCGAGATCCTCGAGCAGCTGAAGGTTCCGAAGTGGACACCGGACGGCAGCTGGCTGGCGTCCGCCCTGCAGGTCGACCATATCGTCGAGGTCCAGTTGGGCGGCGAGGATGCTTTCGCCAACTACGAGTTGCTGACCGGCAAGCACAACACCAACGTCGGCTCGCAGTTGCGTGCGGTGATCTACGCTAATGTCAAGGTCTACCTCGGCGCCGTCGACAAGAACACCGGCGACCCGCTGGTCAAGAAATATCTCGATGATTACGACATCGAGTTCAAGAAGATCGAGGGGGGCGGCGAGGGCAAGACCCCTGAAAAGACCGCCCAGTTCTGGAGCCGCACGGAGATTGCCGCCGGCAAGCACTTGGTCTGGCTGCAGGACGAGAAGCGCGCCAAGAAGGACGAAGGCACCGACAAGACGCGCTTCGCGCTCTACTCGCATACCGGCCAGGGTTTCATCGACGCTTTTCCCCTGAACAAGAAGACGGTCAAGGTGGTCGATAGCGGCCGGTTGGCCGGGATCAAGATCGAAAAGATCACCATCACCGCCGACCTCGATCAGGAGAACAGCGGCAACATCGGGCAGGTTCTCGGCAAGTGGGAGCTCCCCACGGGCGTCGAGGTCAATGCGGGCACCAGCTTCCAGAGCACGCTCAACGGCGTCAAGGGCAAGAAGTACGCCGGCGCGCTGAGCATGCCGCCGCCGCCCAAGGTCGACGTCAAGGGTAGCAGCCCGGTCAGCTTTGGCGAGGTCAGTTTCGTGCGTGGCAAGCTGAGCGCCGACGGCACCTTGACCGCCAGCCATCCGCTGTTCGCGGGCGTCCAGATCCCGGTGCGCTGGCGTGGCGATGACTTCGCCTTCGAACACACGTTTTCGGTCGATCAGCTGAAAGGCAAGCTACCCGTTCCGGGGCTGACCATCGACGATGCCAGTCTGACCCTGTTCTTCGGCACCCGGGGGCTTGGCGCCGACGGCGCGATCAGCTTCACCATCGCCGGGCTCGGCGCCGGCATCCTGACGGTGACCATCAAGCAGCAGGGAGCGCAGGGGCCGGAGCTCGCCGCAACCGGGACGCTGACCGCCGACCGCAAGCTGTTCGACCTGGCCACCGTGGGCATCGGTTACTCGACCAGCAAGGGCTTCTTCGGTAGCGGCACGCTGGGGATCACCAACCCGGACAAGATCAAGGGCATCAAGTCGGCCAGCCTGAAAGCGTCGTACGCCGATTCGCTGTTCACCGCCACCGGCAACGTCGAACCGGACATCCCGGGCCTCAAGAGCGCATCGCTGAGCGTCATCTACGGCAAGGACACGCTGCAGATCACCGGCAAGCTGGGTATCGACGAGAAGGTGCCGGGCGTCGAAGCAGCCGACATCACGGTCAGCGTGACGCAGGGCGACCAGGGCTGGAAGGTCGCCGCCAGCGGTGAGGTGACGCCGAAGCTACCCGGACTCAGCGGCGCAAAACTGCAATTCACCTACGATGATGGCGCGGTGCTCGTCGAAGGCGAGTTCGCGATCAAGAAGGGGCCGCTCGATGGCAAGGTGACCGCTGGCGTGACCAATGCCGAGGTCAACGACAAGGGGGTGCGTTCCGGCAAGGGCAGCGGCCGCAGCTTCAAGGTCTTCGGCAGCGCCGACATCAAGGCCGAGTTCATCAAGGACAAGCTCGACGGCAAGCTCAAGCTGCGCCTTCTGCCGGATGGCTCGGTGCGCGTCGGTGGCGGCCTGGTGGTCAGTGACTTCGAGGTCTTTGGGCGCTACCCCAAGGATGGCGGCGAATTCCTCAACAAGACCCTTGAGACGCCGCCGATTCCTCTGCCGGGGCTGGGCTTCTCGGTCGGCTCGGTCTCGATCGGAATCACCTTCTCGGCGTCGGTCACCGCCAAGGCGCATGCCTCGATCGGCCCCGGCAAGATGACCGGTATCACGGTGACGGTGAGCGAATTCGATCCGGCGACGGTTTCCTTCGCTACGCTCGAAATCGGCGGCGGGGCGACCTTCCAGGTGTACGGCGACGCCGGTTTCGGCGCCAGCGCACAGCTCAATCTCAAATTCAGCGCGGTGGTCGCCGAGCTGGTCGGTAGTGTCGGCGCCGAGGCCACGGTCGGCATACCGGCCGAAAAGCCGATCCTTTCGGCTGCCTCGACGTTTACCTACAGCCAGGCCAAGGGGCTGGATATCCTCAACAAGCTCAACCTGGATATCAGTCCGGAGTTGAAGTTCAGGCTTTTCGGCAAGGTTGCCGCACAACTCAACCTGCTGATCGATACCGTCACCGTGTGGAGCAAGGACTGGACGCTGGCCGAGGCGAACTACAAGCTGCCGGTGGCGATCAAGGCCAGTGGCGAACTCGGCTACAACTCGAAGACCGGAAAAATCAGACCAGAAGACCCGGCCAGCGCGATCAGTGTCGAACAACCGAAGCTCGACGCCAATGCGATGAAGGGCGTCCTCATGGGCGACTCGGCGCCGCCGGTGATCAAGACGCAGGACAAGGCGGGGCAGGAAGTCCCCGCTGCGGAACTGATGTCGATGCCGCAAGACCCGGTCTGTTCGGCGGATGACCAGAGCTTCTCCAGCGAGCCGAATCAGTCCGTGATGCCCAATCAGTCGGTGATGCCGAAGCGGGAGGAGGGCGACGGTGCAGCACCTGCCGTCGTCGACGAAAATCTCATCAGCCGCCTCGGTACGGGCGTGCCGCTTGACCTGTCGACCCGCGGCTACTTCGAACAGCGCATGCAGGCCGACCTTTCGCGCGTCGAGATCCATGCCGGGCGCGGCGCCGCGCGCGAGGCCGACCGGCTCGCGGCGAAGGCCTTCACGGTCGGCGAGCACATCGCCTTCGCGCAAGGCGAGTACCAGCCCGGCACGCCGGAAGGCCAGGAACTGATCGCGCACGAACTCGCGCACGTCGCCCAGCAGCAGGGCGGCAGTGGCGACGAGATCATCCTGCGCTGGCCGGCGGTGACGCGTACCACCGCGCAGACCGCCGAGACACCGGCCAGTATCCGGGCGATGAGCCTGTCCGGGTTTTCGCTGCTCACCGAGACGCAACTGGACTGGGCGACCAGCCCGGCGCTGCAGGCCGATGCCGCCGCGCTCGGGCAGTTTCGCGATCTGCAGACCTTTGCCGACGGCCCGAACATCATCAACGCCTGTGGCGACCTCAAGATGGGCGCCGTCATCGCCGAGGGCGTGCCGGCGGTCTACCCGGCCTTGCGCAAATACACCGATGGCGCGAGCAGCGGCGGCACCGCCTGGTTGCGCCGGACGGATGACACGACCAAGGCCGAGCGCTGGGGTTTGGAACTGGCGACGCTGGAAGCCGCCTGGCCGGCTGCCAACCTGTCGCTGGTGATGCGTGCCCCCGACCCGGTGGCCAGTCCATCGCCCTTCGAGAAACTGGAAAACCCCGCCTCGCCGGAGCTGCCGAATTTCATCAACTACCTGACCACCTGCACGCCGATTCTGTCCGCCGACGACGGCAGCGAGGTGGACTCTTTCCTGGCGTTGCGCGGTGAAGGGGCGATGCCGAGCAGCTATCTGGCGACGGTATCGCACGTCAAGGACTATCACCACTTCACCAAGAAGACGCTGGACGGTCTGGTCAGCAATGAAGCCTTCCCGCAATGGAAACAACAATGGGCGATGTTCCAGAGGCCACTGACAGTGGTCCTTTATCCGGCCGTCGATCACAACGGCGCCTTCCATCGCAACCTTGGCCTGCAAGGCATGGTCACCAACGCGGATATTCTGACCATCGTCGTCGAAGGGCACGCCTCCGTTGCCGATTACCAGGCCGAGCTTCCACCGCTAGCGTCGCGCTACGGGATCAAGGGCGAGATCTCACAAGCGATGATTGCCGGCCATGGCAATTCGACGGTGCTCGAGCTGGCTGGTACCGCTGGCGCTGCCATCGCCGGTGACCGGCTAGGTACTACCGGCGCCACCGGCACCAATACGACCGATCTGATGACCGAGTTGACGCGCTTGATGAGTGGTGACCCGAGACGGCGGCGGATCGTGCTCGATGCCTGCCTGACCAACTCGCATCACGTTGCCTCGGCGCTGCGCGCGGCGCCGGCGGACGCCGCGGCCGACGTGAACGCTGCCGTCACCGCCGATCCCAGCCTGCGCGATTTCGTCGCCGGCATGGCTGGTGCCGGCGCCAATGTCTTCGGCTCCAATTCGTCGTTTGCGCCGGCGCAGACCACTTTCATGACTCCCGGAACGACCGACATCGGTCTCAGCGTACCCGGCGATCCCGACCTGATTGCCAGCAAGCTGCAATACGTCGAATTCGGTACCGAACCCGAGGGCTGCATGCGCGCGGTGCTGGAATGCTGGGCGACCGACCAGCTCGCCGGCGCGCACGATTGTCGTGATGCCATCCGGCGCCGCATCGCTGCCGGTCAGTCCACGCACGTCGCCGGCGCCAATACCTGGCGCGAGAGCATCATCCAGCCGCTCTACGAACTGACCGTCAACAGCTACTGGGGAAACGGCGAAGCGATCCGCCAGATCGGCACCCTGGCGGGCAGCGTCTTTGAGTTGTACTGGCCGGGGCACACCACGGCGACTTCGCTGAATGCCAATCTCGGCGCTCTCGCGGGCAACGCCGCGCACATCGACCGACTGCTTGCCCGCGTCAGCGCCGAGCCGCATTACGCCGCCACGCCGCGCGTGGCGATGGTCATCGAGCAGGCCTGGATGCAGCATAGCCCGGCCCGCCGCGCGCAGTTCCTGACCGCGCTCGGTCGCTACAGCACCTGCCTGGAAGCCGCCGCCGACGTCAATATGGCCCTGGTCATGGCCCATGTGCCCCTGCTGCTGACCGTGCCACCAGCGGTGCCGCCACCGGCCGATCAGCTTCGGCTCGCTTTGCTGGCGACGCATCATGCCCCGGCCGCTACGCCACCGCCAGCGCCGCTGCCGCCGCATATTGCCTTCCTGGATGCCCTGCTCGGCGCTGGACCAACCTTCCCGGCCGCTTTGCGCATCAGTGCGGTGCTGGGCGGCCTGACCGGTGAGAGCGACATCCTCACCGCCATCGGCCGGCCGCTTGCCGCGGCGCCTGCGGCGCGCGGACCGCTCGCTCCGCCGCCCGATGCGAACATCGATACGGTTCGCGACGCCACGACGAGGAATGATTTTCGGGTCACCCCCTTGCGCGCCAACGGGGTGGTGGCGACCGTTCGTGACGACCTGTTGGTCCGCAGCACGCCGACCACCGGGACGGGGGCCAATATCTTCAGCCGGCTAGCGACCGGTAGCAGCGTCTTGGTCATCGGCGAGTCCGGCAACTGGTACGCCATCGAACAGCCGGCGGCCACAGGTTTCGTCGCCAAGCGCTACATCACGCTGGTCTGATTGCGCCGCGCCATCAAGAAGGCGATGCTGGCCATGCCGGCGAGCAGCAGCAGCGGCGATGGGGGTTCGGGTAGGGCGGTAAAATCTCGATAGGAGCCAGACAGTTCGTCATAGACGCCTGACTCGATGCCGCCGGTTTCGCCAATGAACAGGCGACCGCGCCAGGTGCCTCGTTCTGGATCCAGCACGATGAAGTCGTCGGCGTGGTAGTTGTCCGGGTTGACCGGCGCGCGATAGTCGGGCAACACCAGCCTCTCATCGAGTAACAGCATGATGTCCGCATAGCCCTCGACTTGCAGCAGATCTTCCAGTGGCCGCCCGTTTGGCTGAGGGTCGAGGTAGCGCTCACCGGAGCGCTGATAGGACTGGTCGCCACTCAAGTCGTCCTCTGTCAGTAGCTTGCCGTTGAAGTAATTGGTGTGCGCTTTGGTGACACTGACGACGTAGTGATCCAGCAGGATTTCGAGGATTGCGGCGGCAGAGGGGCCAGCCCACAGGGCACTGGTCAAAGCAAACAGTGCGAGTTGTAGCCATGTCAGGGTGTGCTGCAGGACGCCGCGATCGGGAAGGGTGACGGTCATCTGGATCTCCGCATGGTTGCCGGCGCCTGTAAGAAGGAATCCTTGCCACAGCCCATCTCGCCAGGGGCATGAATGCCGTGTAAGGCGGTGAGCCGGGCGTTTGCCCCGCCGCTACCCGATCGATCAGGAATGCCGGGAAGTGTCTAGGCAGCGCGGCTTGCCCCCTTGTCGCAGCGGAAAACAATGAGCAAATTGCGTGCCTGATGGGCGCGCGTCCATCGAATCAATGGCTTGACTGGCGACGGTAGGCTGGCGGCAAGGTACTCTGTAAGAAATATCGACAGTTGGCCGTCAATCGGCGGGTTCGCGTGGGCGGTCAACTTGACCAGCCGCGAGTGCTTGAACGGCCGATCATGTACCCGAATGTCGCGAGGCGGTGAGGGTGCGGACGCTG
>NZ_JAVTWB010000189.1:0-1756 GCF_032229525.1 Accumulibacter sp.
CCGCGCACCGTCGTCAAGGCCGGCGACGTGGTCAAGGTCAAGGTGCTCGAAGTGGACCTGCCGCGCCAGCGCATTGCGCTCAGCATGCGCCTCGCCGACGACCTGCCGGACACGCCGAAAGCCGGCGGCGCTCCCGCCCCCGCCTCGGCCAAGGCGCGGCAACGCCAGCAAAACCAGCCACAACCGAGTGGCGCCATGGCCAGCGCGTTTGCGCGCCTGAAGCGCTGAAAGTGAAGCGCGAACGACAACAGCAGTGCCGGACAGCGATCGCAAGCGCTGTTCCCGAACGCAGCGGCAACACGGCCGGGACGTGATCCGACTTGGGCGCCAACGCCAAGCCAATCTTCACCGCCTTGACCGCGATTCTCTCCGGGTCCCGTGACCCGGTGCTGGCCGACGACGCGGATCCCAATTGCGACGATGCGGCCGAACTGCTTCTGTTGCTCGAACAACTCGCCACACACGAGGCGTCGAGCTGATCCAGCGGTCCAAGTCGCCTCACTTACTCCAGGGATTGACGACTTCCAGCCCGAGATCGGCATCGTCGCGCACATTGCGAGTCACGAGGCGTAGACCATGCTGCGCCGCCGTTGCGCCGATCAGGCTGTCACCTGCCGGAATTGGGCGGCCTGCCTCGACCATCAAGCGCCCCCAGCAATCGGCGACATGGCTGTCGACCGGCAGAATGCGGCCGCTGAAGAAGGTCGGTAGTTGGACCTCGAGCCAGTCCAAGAGGGCGGTCCGCCGCTCCGAGGCGGCGAGGGTCTGGACACCCTTGCGCCATTCGCCCAGCGTCAACACGCTCAGGAACAGGGTGGAAGCCGGACGCTGCTCACACCATTCCACAACGCCAACATTCGGTCTCTTGCGGCGCAACTCCGAGAGAACGTTGGTATCGAGCAGCTAGCTCATAGCCTCAGCGTCCGCGCGACACTCCGTTTGCGCTCGAAGTCGAGCCCTTCAAGACCGTAGAGTGGCGACTGGCGCAGGAATTCGACGAGCGACTGTCCCTCGCCCGAAAGCCGCTCGAAGTTAGCTCGCGAAACGACAATCGCCACCGACTTGCCGTGCACCGTAATGTCTTGCGGTCCCTCGCTTTCGGCCAGCTTGACCAGCTCCGACAAACGAGCTCTCGCCTGATGTAGTTTCCACGCGCGCATGACGCCCCTCCGCTTCTCTGAGCAGACAGACCTTATTCCAGCTTGGCCGGGGAAACAAGCGAGGCCACGATCGCCGCCGCCCGGCAGAACCCCATCCTCTCAGGTTCTTGCGGAGGCGCTTATCGCGCGGGTCGTCGTGGAACGTGCGCTCGTCATTGCGAGGAGGCGCAGCCGACGCGGCAATCCAGAGGTTTGGCTCTGCGCGTTGTCGGTGCGGGGGCAAAGCAATATGAGGGTGGCACTGGATTGCCGCGTCGGCTTTGCCTCCTCGCAATGACGGTGTCGCGGTGTACGGGACTTGGACGCTCTCCCATGCGCGCTCACGGCAGCGCGACAAGCGCCGCAATCGCCGCTTCCACCCAGCCGAAGCCAATCCTCTCCTGCTCCAGCCGCAGCTTCTTGCGCAGCCGATTGTCGCGCAGGTCGTCGTACAGCGCGCACTCTTCCGGAATCAAGCGCGGCAAGTCGCGCAGCGTCTGCTTGTCTTCCTCACCCCACAGGGTCTCGAAAGCCAGCAGCGTCGCGCGATCCATCAGGAAGGAATCGACGTGGTCGAAGTGCGCACGTAGCTGGTCGAGGATGGCGAAGCCGTGCGT
>NZ_JAVTWB010000189.1:1856-38000 GCF_032229525.1 Accumulibacter sp.
AATCGACGTGGTCGAAGTGCGCACGTAGCTGGTCGAGGATGGCGAAGCCGTGCGTGTCGATGTCGCCCCAGTAATGGATGCGGCAGCGCGACAGCCATTGCGCCTGCGCCAGCATCTCGAAGCCGTAGCCGGCGCCGAAGACGATCAGGCTGTCGCGAACGGCCGGGAAGGCCAGAAAGTTGATCTCGTTCTCGGTGATGAAGACGCGTGCAACGGCGGGTTCGAGGCGGGCGAAGCTCTCGGCGTCGAGCGTGATGTCGTCGCCGAAGTCGCCCGGCAGGCGCGAGTGCGCCGGGTCGAGAATCCGCAAACGGATGCGTACCGGTTTGTCGCGGAAACCGTAACGCCGGGCAAAACCGCTGACGCCCACTGCCGACGCGTCGACGGCCGCTGGCGGCAGAACGAGATCGAGCCACTCGCCGAGAACGCCGCGATGCGCTTCGATGAACTTGCTGTGCACGCCAGCAATGTCCACCTGCCGCAGATAGACGCCGGCCGTCGGCGCTGGCTGCGAACGTGCCGCTACCCAGCCGACGATCGCCAGCAGGCGGCTCCATTCGTTGGCCAGTTCGAGCGCGCGCAACGGCCGCTTGGCAAGCCAGGCCAGCAGCTGCGGCTGGCGCTGCCGCGTTACCTCGAGCAGTGCATCGAAGCGCGCGAGCTCGCGGCGCTTGCCGATCAGCGCCAGCGCGTCGTCGACGCTGTCGATCCACGCCTCGTTGGGAATGGCATTGGCGCCGAAAACGCGATGGCGGAATTCGCGCATCTCGATCCGGCAGTGCGGCATGGCGCGCAGCTCGGCGACCCAGGCGCGCACCGCGTCGAAGCGCTCGGCGATTTCCGCCGAGCTCGGTCCCTTGAGGACCAGCCGGCGCGGAAACGGCGACTCGCCGATGACCCGACTGGCGAGCACTTCGCCGCGGTCCCACAGTTTCTGCACCTGCCCCCGCAGCTCGGCGGGCCGCGTCCAGCTCACCCGGCCGCCCTCGCCTTCTCGGCGCGGTATTCCTCGATCGACAGGTTGCGCAGTTTCGAGCTGCGGCCTTCTTCGTTATGCACGAAGCCAACGCTGGCGACGAAGGGCTCGATGATGTGGATTTTCTGCAGCGGCGTGACGATCAGCAGTTGCAGGTTGAGCTGCGCGAACAGGCGCAGGCCGTATTGCGCCGACTCGTCCGAGCCGCGCCCGAAAGCCTCGTCGATGACCACGAAGCGAAACGAGCGCGAGCGTACGGCGCCCCACTCGAGGCCGAACTGGTAGGCCAGGCTGGCTGCCAGGATGGTGTAGGCGAGCTTTTCTTTCTGGCCGCCCGACTTGCCGCCGGAGTCGGAGTAGTGCTCGTGCTCGCTATCGTCCTCGCGCCAGCGCTCGCTGGCGGCAAAGACGAACCAGCTGCGGACGTCGGTGACCTTGGTCGTCCACCGGCGATCGTGCTCGGAGAGGCCCTCGCGGCCGCGCAGGCGTTCGATGATGTGCCTGACCTGCAGGAACTTGGCTTCCGAATACTGGGCGTCGTCCGAGCCGGTGATGCTGCCTTCGCTACAGGCGCGCAGCTCGCCCTGAAAATCACGGATGTCGGCGTCGGGCGTTGCCTGTGCTTCGAGCGTGATATAGCGGCCGGCGTTGTAGTCGATCTGCGTCAGCGAGGCGTTGATGTGCGCGATGCGATCCTTGATCGTTTCGCGCCACATCGCCAGTTGCGCGCTGAAGTTGGCCACCTCGTTGATCGCGTTCTCGTTGAGGAGCTTCTTGAAGCGCAATTCGAAGCGCGGCAGATCGTCGGCCTGTAACTTGTCGAGCATCGTCCGGTATTCACCAACGGCGTCGATGGCGACATCGACTTCCTGCGTGTCGAGCGGAAAAGCGCTGCGGTAGGAGCCCATGGCGTCAATGATCTTGTCGCGCAGCCGCTTCAGCGTGCCGTCCTCCTTGTCGATACGGCTCTGCAGCCAGTTGCGCATGTCGTGCTCGCGGTTTTCGCAGGATTCGACGCTCAGCTGGTGCTCGCCGAGTGCTTCGCTGCGTATCGCGTCGAGGCGCTCGAAGTAGGTAGCTGGCGGCGGCTGCGCCGCCTTATCGGCGAGCAGCAGCAGGGTGTCGCTGCGCAAGGCCTCGGCGGCTTCGCGCTTGGCCTGCGTCGCGCCCAGCTCGCGTGTCCTGGCGGCGAGCGCGGCGTCGGTTTCGGCGAGCTCAGCCTGCAGCCGTTTGAGACGTGCGCTCAGGTTCTGCAAGACGTCCGACGTCGTTTCCAGCAGCCGCTTCTCGTCCTGCAGCCGCGCCACCTCGGTCGCCGACGATTGCCAGTCGAGCTCGCTGAAGTCGCCGTACTCGCCGAGCTTCGACAGCGCGCTCAGGCGCTCCTTGAGCGCGTTCTGTTCGCTCATGATCTTGCCGATGCGGCTGCCCAGCTCGCCGAGCCGTGCTTCGAGTTGCCGGGCGTTGGCTTCGAGGGCGCTGATCTTGGCGGCATTGCTCCAGCCGAGCACGTAGCGACTACGGTCGTCAAGGCGGTGGCGATCATCTTTCTCGTGGCGCTCGCCGAGTGCCTTGACCTGGCCCGCGCGGGTGATCGCTTTCGTCTCGCGGCGAAACTGCTCGTGCGTGGCGCAACAGGCGACGTCAAAACGATGCGTCAGCTCGCGCTCGAGCCAGTCGTAGTATGGCGAGTCGGTCTTCACCGCCAGTTTGCGCACCAGCGAGTCGCGATGCAGGCTGGGCACATCACCGGGCGAAGTCTTGCTCTTGCGGACGCGGAAATAGACCAGCCGCCCGCGCAGATGCGTGCCATCGACCCATTCAGCGACGGGCGTGTAATCCGCGTCGGGGACCAGCAGCGACAGGGCGAAATTGTGCAGCAGGCGTTCGCCGGCGCCCTCCCAGTCGCGCTCGTCGTCGCGGACCTGCAGCAGTTCGCCGGCAAAAGGCATCGCTTCTTCGGTGAGGCCAAGCGCCTGGCACAGCGCGCTGCGCATCGCCACCTGCGCGGCCGGGACGTTGCTGCGCCGGGCCTTGAGGCTGTTGATCTCGGCCGCCAGCTCGTCGTGCTCAAGCTTGCCCTGGCGCAGGCTGACGCCGAGCTCGGTGAGGTCGTTCTGCAAGCTCGTGTCGCGCTCACGCGCGGCTTCAGCCAGCGCCGCGAAGCGTTGGCCTTGATCGAGGAAAGCCGCTTCGTCAAGCGCCGCCTGCTCACCCACTGCGGCAAGCAGCTGGCCATGGCGTTGCGCCTTGCGCGCCCGCGCCTGACGCTCGATTTCGAGCCGATGAATCTCGGCGGCCAGGCGCTCGAGCCGATCACCGCCGTTCTCGGCGATGCTGCGCTTGAGCTCGCTCTCTTCGCCGCGCTGCGCCAGGCGCTGCTCGTCGATGCGCTGGAGCTGCGCGTCGTGCCGCCGCCAGTCTTCGGCAAGACCGGCGAGTCGCTTGTCGAGCAGTGCGAGCTTGAGGGTAGCGAAGTAGGCTTTGAGCGCCTCGCGACAGGCACGCATCTCTTCGATCTGCGCCGCCAGCACGGCATGGCGCTCGCCGTCGGCGACCAGCGGCGAAAGCAGCGCCACCTGTCGCTTGGCCTTGAGAACCGCTTCGTGGGCGCGATTGAGATCGTCGAAATGGCCAATCAGTGCCGTGATTCGCGGCCCGACGTCGAAGGGCTCGAGCATGTGGCTGCGCACGAAGTCGGTCAGGTTGCCGACCGATTTCATCGACACCGTCTGATGGAAAAGGTCCAGCGCCTGCTCGTTGTCGATCCCGAAGCGTCGCCGGAACCAGGCGCCGTAAGGTGGAAAGCTGTCAAAAACCTCGGCCAGCGGCCGCCGCAGCCGCTTGCGCAGCGCGGCAATGTCCGAGCCGAAGTTGGCGAAATCACCAGCGATCGACAGGTCGCGTTCGGCGGCAACGAAGAAACGCGCCGGCTGCCCCTGCGCGTCCTTGATCCAGAACACCTGCGCCAGCGTCACCGTCTGGTCGTAGCCGGCGTTGTAAAAAACACCGAGGATCACCGAGTAGTTGTTGTGGTCGCGCAGCGCCACCGGCCGCGCCGTGCCGCTGACCTCGTTGCGTTCGGACTTGTAGTGGCCGAGGACGTACGAACGCAGCGTCCGCTCGCGGCTATCGGCACCCGCCGCCTTGTTGTAGGCGATGCGCTGCGCCGGCACCAGCAACGTCGTCACCGCATCGACCAGCGTCGACTTGCCCGAACCGATGTCGCCGGTCAGCAGCGAGTTCTGGCCGCCCGGGTTGAGCGTCCACACGCGAGCGTCAAAGGTGCCCCAGTTGAAGACTTCCAGGCGCTGCAGGCGAAAACCCGACAGCGTGTCGTCGGCAACGAAATCGAGCCCGAGACTCTGCGGCTCATTCATCGGCTGCGTCCCGCGGCTTGCTGCCCTCTGCCGTCGCTGGCCGCGCTTTCCCGACGTTGCCGCTACCATTGCCGGCGGCGCTGCTCTCGCCGGCCAACAAGGAGCGGTAGGCGCCCAGGCGCTGGTCGAATTCGGCCAGCCACTGCGCGTCGACAAAGGACTTGAGAATTCGTCGCACCTCGAAGGTCGCCGTCTGGCCCGCCTGCACTTTCAGGCGGCGCACGAAGCCAAGTTCGACGACCTTGCCGAGGTAGAAGTCGATCTGGTCGATCAAGCGCGCCTCGTTACTGCCTTCGCGGAGAAAGACGCGCAGCAGCTCGACGACCTCGTCGCGCGACAGCACCAGCCGCGTATCGCCACCGCCGGCGTCGAACTCGGCCAACTTCTTGCGTAGCAGCGCCAGCAGCAGGCTGACCGGAAACGACAACGGACGCCGCGCGACCAAGCGCGGCAGCCGGGGGGCTTCGCCATCCTCGGGCTGCGGACGCGAGCGCAGGAAGGCATGGCCCTCGGCCTCGTCGAGCACCAGTTCGAGGTCAAGCACGGCGACGTAGTCACGCACCCGCGCCTGCAGATTGAGCAGCGTATTCCACAGCGCCGCGTCGCCCTCCTGATAGACCACGCCCTTGAGCAGGGGAATGACCAGTGCCGAGAGTTCGGCGTTGGCCGGCGCCGCTGCCGTCGACACCGCAAGCTCAAGTTGTGCTTCCAGTTCTTGTGCTGCCACTATCCCCACCCCACGAACTTCACTGGCGACGGCCATGCCGGGTTCGCTCGCTCTGAGCTATTTGACTGCCTCGATGATCGCGATCTCGCGCTTCAGCAACGCATTGACCAACTCGGACAACTCGACCCCCTTGGCGTCGGCCTTGGCGACCAGATAGCGCTCGACCTGCGCATCGAGATAGACCGGCAAGCCGACGACCACCTCGGCAGCATAGAACTTGCCACGCGTGCCCGTACTGAAATCGTAGTGATCTTTCATCATGCCACCCCCGCTGGAGCCGCCATGGCACGGCTCAGGATACCACGGTGCCACGGCGCCTAGCCGGCCCGTCAGCATCGCTTAACCGCTGACAAATATTACCCGCGATAGCCGCGCCTGTTTCGTGTACTCCTTGCCGTCCGGCCCGGCGCCGCGCCAGACGATCAGCTCGCTGACGTCTTCGTCGATGACGCTCTTGAAGCTGTCGTCGGCGAGCTGCAGGTAGGCGACCAGCTCGGCGAGACCGTGTTCGAGCGGGCGCGTTTCGCAGAGCTCGCGCAGGGTAACCTGCGTACGCTCCTGCAAGGCCTGCCGGATATGCCGGGCGAGCTGCGCGCGGTCGACAACCACCTGCGAGAAAAGAACCGCCGCGTCTACGTCTTGATCACCCGCTTCGAGCACCAGATCGGCGATAGCCGGCTTGATCGGCGGCGTGTACAACGGCCGCTCGAGCGGCAATTCGATCGCCGCGGCGGTGTCGGCGATGCTCATCACGTCGTTTGCCGACGGCGGTGTCTCGCGCAGCGCGAGCGCCTTGGCTTCGATGCCGTGCAGGATGTCCATGATGCGGCGATTTTCCAGCCAGGCCTGGTCGTCGAGAAAGCGGCGTAGTTGCTGCGACAGCTGGGCGACCGTGAACTGCGTGTGCTCGCCGGCTTCGAGCCAGTCGTAGTGCACTCGCCGGGTGCGTGCGTCGGGCCGCAGTTCGGCGACCGCGGGCAGGGTCAGTACGCGCTCGAGTAGCGCTGAAAGCTCCTCCTGACGGCTGCTCGACATCAGGAAATCCCAGAAAGCGCGGAAGCTACGTCCCTGGTCGGAATCGGCAATGGCATCGCGCTCGCCCATGATCTCTTCGAGCAAGGCGCCCTTGGCACCTTCCCAAAGCGCGATGCGCTCGCGCACGCGACGGTCGAGGCCACGAAAATTGTGCTCGACCTCGCGGAAGTCGGTCAGCAGCTCGCGGGCCATGGCGACGAACTGCTGGAAGCGGTCGCGCAGCGCGCTGTCGTCGAGCAGCGGCATATCGCCCGACAACACGCGCTCGATCTCGGCGTCGATGTCGTCGCGGCGGCGCTGCAATTCCGCGATGCGCGTCTGCGGGTCGGTCTCGCTGCCCTCGCTCATCTGCTTGAGCAACTCGAAAAGCGTCAGCAGGCGCGACTCGGTACCGACAAAGCTGCGTGCGGCGAGCGTGCCGAGCCAGGCGACGGCTTTCTCGGTCGCCGGCGTGAGGTCGAAGTGCGGCTCGTCCGAGCCCTGCGCGTAGAATTTGCGCAGCCAGCCCTTGTCGTTGGCCGCCCAGTCGTTGAGGTAGTCGAGCGCTGCTTTCGGGAACAGCTCGGCGCCGAAGCGATCACGCAGCGCAAAGAGCTCGTCTTCCAGCGCTTCGGCCAGGTCCGCCTGCGCCATCACGCGCACGTTCGGCGCGATGAACACCCGCTGCAGGAAGCTCGCCACCAGGGGCGCGTGATCCGAACGCAGCAGTCGCCACGCCGGGTGATTCTGGCGCAAGAGGTCGAGAGTGGCGTAGTCAAGAGTCATGACGGCAGGGGCTTGGTGGACCCGGGCCGGCATCGCTCTTCGACCTTCATCGAGTGACCACAACGCTCGACAGGGGTCGCCGAGAAAGATGATTTGTTCAACCGCGCAATTCTACCTTGCAGCAAGCTTACAGCGCGGTCGAGTGATCGAATGCTCGAATGCCCGACTCGCCAGGCCAACGGCAGCACCTGGCCAAGGCCCTCAAGAAACGTGGCCCAGCAGTTGCGCTTCGAGGGCGGCCGCATCGGTCACCGGCAACTCGCAGCGTCCGCGACGGCAGACGTACGCAGTCGGGCGCCCCGCCTGCGCCACTTTCCCGCCAATGAAAGGGACGATTTTCCCCAGCGCTTCGATCGCCGATTCCGGCCCGGCGGCGAGCGCGCGTGACGGCAGGTAGGTTCGACGCAGCACCGCCAACAGCGGCGCCGCGGCGTCGGCAGAGCCATCCGGCCAGACGATGGCAATCTCGCGTGGCTTGTCGGCCAGGAAATCGAGAGCCAGCAGCGCCTCGGTCATGGCCACGGGCCGCTCGCTGAGCACCCTGGCGTGCGCCCGCAGCCCGCCTTCGGCGACTTGCCGCCAGTGATCGTCGTCGGTAAATACGCCCAGGCGCAGGGCGTTCATCAGCGCGACCGACGTCCCCGAAGGTTCGGCGCCATCGTAGGCCGGCTTTTCGCGCGCGATCAGCGTCTCGTGTTCGCCACCAGTCATGAACCAGCCGCCAGCCGGATCGGCAAACAGGCGCTCGGTCTCCAGGCCAAGCGCCAGGGCTTCAGCCAGCCAGCGGGCGTCGAAGGTCGCCTCGTACAGATCGATCAGGCCGGCGGCGAGAAATGCATGGTCATCAAGGAAAGCGGCCTGCCGCGCGCGCCCGTCCTTGAAGCTGCGCTGCAATCTGCCGTCGGCGTCGCGCAGGCGAGCAAGAACGAATTCGGCCGCCCGCGTCGCGGCAGCGACATAGCGTGGCTGGTCGAGAATCCTTCCGGCGACCGCCAGGCCCGAGATCATCAGGCCGTTCCAGGCAGTCAGGATTTTGTCATCGCGCAAGGGTGGAACGCGCCTTGCGCGCGCCTCGTACAGCCTCTTGCGGGCGCCGGCCAAGGCCGCCCAGGCAGATTCATCGGGCCGGGGAACGTTCAATATCGTCCGCCCTTCCCAGTTGCCTGCCGCTCGCACGTCGTAATGGTCAAGGAAGAGACTCGTCGTCTCGCGCTCGCCGAGGGCGGATAGCTCGCGCCGTATTTCGTCCTCGGTCCACACGAAGAAGCGACCCTCTTCCCCCTCCGAATCGGCATCGGTGGCGGAATAGAAAGCGCCGCCGCTGTCAGTCATTTCGCGCAGGACGTAGTCGCAGGTTTCGCGCGCCACGCGGGCAAAATCGGCTCGCCCGGTGACCTGAAAAGCCTCCGCGTAGGCGACCAACAGCAGGGCGTTGTCGTACAACATCTTTTCGAAATGCGGCACCAGCCACTGCGCGTCGGTGGAGTAACGATGAAAGCCGCCGCCGAGCTGATCGTAAAGACCTCCCGCCGCCATCTTCTCCAGCGTCAAGCTCGCCATCTGCAGCGCAGCGCCGTCGCCCGTGCGGTGGTGATGGCGCAGGAGCAGCCGCACCGGAACGTGCGAGGGGAACTTTGGCGCGCGCGCCAGACCGCCGTGCACGCGGTCGAAGGAGCGCTTGAAATGGTCGACGCTGGCGTCGATCAGCGCGCGTGCCGGCAATTCCCGCGTCTCGCTCGCGTTGCCGGGCAGGTGGTCGCCCTGCATCTGCTGGCGAACGGCGTGCACCAGCGCCTCGCTCGCCTTGCTGACGCGATCGGGGTCGCGATGAAAGGTGTCGGACAAGGCCGTGAGCAGCGAGAGAAAGCCGCGCGACGCACCGCGAACGCCATCCCGCGGCGGGAAATACGTTCCGGCAAAGAACGGCTCGCGCGCTGGCGTCAGCCAGACGCTCATCGGCCAACCGCCCGAACCGGTCAGTTGCTGTACGGCACTCATGTAGACGGCGTCAATGTCGGGGCGCTCCTCGCGATCGACCTTGATCGCGACGTAGTGCCGGTTGATGAACGTCGCGATCGCCGCGTCCTCGAAAGACTCGGCCTCCATCACGTGGCACCAGTGACAGGTCGAATAGCCGATCGACAGAAAAACAGGCCGCCCGAGGCGCCGCGCCTCGGCGAACGCTTCGTCCCCCCAGGGAAACCAGTTGACCGGGTTGTGCGCGTGCTGAAGGAGGTACGGGCTGCTCTCCAGGGCCAGGCGGTTGGTGAAGTGCGGCCGCCCATGGTCATCGAGGTGATGCGTGCGCGGCACGTAGGCCGGGCCGCGACCGGCGATGGCTGCGACCAGCCGCGCCGCCAGATCGACGGGAAACGGGTCGCTCCCCGGCGGCGTACCGCCTGTCATTTTGTGCACCAAGCGATCTCCTCAGCCGGTCAAGAGTGAAAGGAAGGTCCGGCACGCTGCTAGAATACCGCGCTCGCACGCCACACGACACCCAGACCATGATCGCGAGCATCAAGGAGTTCTTCAACCAGTTCATCGAACCCGGCACGCAACAGGCCGCGGCCGACGGTGAACACGCCCTGCAGGTTGCCACTGCCGCCTTGCTGGTGGAAATGATGCGCATGGACACTCGCATCGACGACGAAGAACGCCGTGCCATAGACAGCGCGCTAGGCCAGCAGTTCGGCCTCGATGCCGAACAACTCGAGACCCTGGTCGCCCTCGCCGAACAGGAAGCGCGCGAGGCCAGTGGCTACTACCAGTTCACTTCGCTGATCAACAAGGCCTGCGACGCGGCACAGAAGATCCGCATCATCGAAAACCTGTGGCGGGTGGCGCTGGCCGACGGCCACCTCGACGCCCACGAATCACACCTGATGCGCAAGATCGCCAACCTGCTCCACATCGGCCACGCCGACTACGTCGCCGCCAAACAGCGCGCCCGCCAGGCCACCGGGGTTCGGCCGGCGATAAGGTAGGTCGGGCGGTCCGAGCCGAGCGACGCGGGTCGTCCCGTGTTGCCGGACGCCTCGTCCCGGAGGCGAGTGAACCTTCCCGGTGCGTCCGATGATCAGCTGGTGGCCCCATGCTGATAGACATGCACGTCCCGCTGCGGGAACGGGATGTGCAACCCGGCCTGATCAAAGCGCTTCTTGACCTGTGCGTGCAGATGGAAGTGAACGGCCCAGTAATCGGCGGAATTGACCCACGGGCGAACGACGAAATTGACACTGCTCTCGCCGAGCGCGACCACCTCGATTGTCGGGGCCGGATCCGCCAGGATGCGCTCGTCGCTGGCGACGATCTCGTTCAGCAGCTTGCGCACCTCGTCCACATCGTCGCCATAGCTGCAACCGACAACCAGATCCAGGCGCCGCGTCGGGTTCGCCGAGTAGTTGACGATCGTACCAGCCATGATCTGGCTGTTCGGCACCAGAATCTTCTTGTTGTCCGGCGCGTGGATGATGGTGGTGAAAATCTGCACCTCCTTGACCGTACCGGCAACGCCGCCCGCTTCGATGAAGTCGCCCACCTTGTACGGGCGGAAGGCGACGATCAGCACGCCGGAGGCGAAGTTGGAAAGCGAGCCTTGCAGGGCCAGACCGACGGCCAGGCCGGCGGCACCGAGAACGGCGAGCATCGAAGTCGTCTGGACGCCCAGCGCGCCGATCGCCGCGATGACCACCACCACCAGCAAGACGGCATTCAGCATGTTGCAGAGGAACTTCTCGAGCGTGTCCTCCACCTTGGCTTTCTGGAAAGCCTTGCGCGCGACATTGGTGACCACCCTTGCCAGCCATCGCCCGACCAGGAAGATCAGGATTGCGGCAACGACTTTCATGCCGATCGACGTCCCGTGTTCGGTGACCAGGACGACCAACTGGTCGGCATTGGTGTAATCGATGGCCTGTGCAGCGGTTTTCTGGACCACCTCGGCGGCTGTTTTTTCCATGTCTGCTTCCTCCTCTCGTTTTCCGGGCTATCAGTGGCTTGTGCGGCGATTGTTCCTGACTTCTGCCGCTTTCCTGGGACCGCAACATCGCGCTCTGCCGACGCGCGTGCGCCTACCGTTGCCTGGCGCTACGCCCGCCTGCTTCAAGCGCTCACCGCATCCAGCGCGTCGGCCAGACTGCGCACCGTACGATCGGGGTTGTGCAGCTTCTCCAGGCCGAACAGGCCGATGCGGAAGCTGCGAAAATCGGTCGGCTCATCGCATTGCAGGGGAACGCCGGCGGCTGTCTGGACGCCATGCTGGACGAATTTCTTGCTCGACTGGATATCCGCATCGTCGGTGTAGCTGACGACCACACCGGGGGCCTGAAAGCCCTCTGCAGCGACGCTCTTGAAGCCCTTGCTGGTGAGCAGTTCGCGCACCCGGCGGCCAAGTTCCTGTTGCTCCTTGCGTACCCGCTCGAAGCCGTAGTTCTCCGTTTCCAGCATCACGTCGCGCAAGGCGGCGAGGGCGTCGGTCGGCATGGTGGCATGATAAGCATGGCCGCCGTTCTCGTAGGCCTCCATGATCTGCATCCACTTCTTGAGGTCGCAGGCGAAGCTGCTGCTGGTGGTCTCGTCGATCCTGGCTCGCGCCCGTTCGCCAAGCGCGACCAGCGCGCAGCACGGCGAACCAGTCCAGCCTTTCTGCGGCGCGCTGATCAGCACGTCGACATGGTTGGCTACCATGTCCACCCAGACCGTACCGGAGGCCACGCAATCGAGAACGAAAAGGCCGTCGACCGCACGCACGGCTTCGCCGACAGCACGCAGGTAGTCATCCGGCAGGATCATTCCGGAGGCGGTTTCGACATGCGGCGCGAAGACGACTTCCGGCTTCTCGGCGCGGATGCAGGCGACGACGTCCTCAATCGGTGGCGGGGCGAATGGCGACTGACTCGCCTCATCGACCGGTCGAGCCACCATGGCGACACTTTCGGAAGCTATCCGCCCCATATCGAGAATCTGGGTCCAGCGAAAGCTGAACCAGCCGTTGCGGATGATCAGGCACTTCTTGTCGGTGGCAAACTGCCGGGCAACCGCTTCCATGCCGAAGGTGCCACTGCCCGGAACGACAATCGCCGCGCTGGCTTTGTAGACGGTCTTGAGAATCCGCGAGATGTCCTTCATTACGCCCTGGAAGCGTCGAGACATGTGGTTGAGCGCGCGGTCGGTATAGACCACCGAGTATTCGAGCAGGCCATCGGGATCAGGTTGAGGGAGCAGAGCGGGCACGGTTGTCTCCAGTCGGAAGTTTGAGTTCAGTGGATGCGCCGAGCGCAAAAAGGCGCAGGATAACGCCAAGTCCGGCTGCTGCGCTAGTCGGGTTGACCGCTGGCTGGGTGCACTTTCAGCGTCGGAATGGACGATTGGACGGTCTTGCGCACAACGGTTCACACCGCGGTACACTGCCACCGCCCGCCTGCCGCGATGGCCGCAACCCTTACCCTGAACCGGAGACCGCAATGGCCGGAGCCAGCCTGCTAGCCCTGATCGATGACATTGCCAGCGTCCTCGACGACGTCGCGCTGATGACCAAGGTGGCGGCCAAGAAGACCGCCGGCGTGCTCGGCGACGACCTGGCGTTGAATGCGCAGCAGGTGTCAGGCGTCAGGGCTGAACGCGAACTGCCGGTGGTCTGGGCGGTCGCTGTCGGCTCGTTGAGAAACAAGGTGATTCTGGTGCCAGCGGCGCTGGCGATCAGCCGCTTCATGCCCGCGGCAGTGACCCCGCTACTGATGATCGGCGGCCTCTACCTGTGCCTCGAAGGGGTCGAAAAACTGGCCCACAAATGGTTGCACGGCGCCAGCGACGACGACGCGCAGCACGCCGGGAAACTGGCAGCGCTGGCCGATGAACAGGTCGACCTGGCGGCGCTGGAAGCGGACAAGATCAAGGGCGCGGTCCGCACCGACTTCGTGCTCTCGGCGGAAATCGTCGTCATCACGCTGGGCACCGTCGCCAATTCGTCGTTCACCACGCAGGTCGCCGTGCTTTCCGGCATCGGCCTGTTGATGACGGTTGGCGTCTATGGCATCGTCGCCGGCATCGTCAAGATCGATGATCTCGGGCTCTACCTGCTCAACCAGACCGGCACCCTGGCGCGAACGATCGGCAAGGGGTTACTGCTGGCTGCGCCGCGCCTGATGCGGGCGCTGACGGTGGTCGGTACGGCGGCGATGTTCATCGTCGGCGGCAGCATCCTCAGCCACGGCATACCGTTGGTCCATCACTTCATCGAGCACGCCGCCGACGTCGCCGGCACTTTCACGGCCGCCGGCGGCCTGCTCAAGGCGCTGACCTCGCTGCTCCTCGAAATGCTGGTCGGCATCGTTGGCGGCACCCTGACGCTGCTCTGCGTTCAGGGTTTCGCGGCGGTGCGCGGGGCGATCAGGGGGAAGCAGGACAGTCAGCCGCCCGACGGGCACTGACGCGTCGGGAACGCGAAACCGAGACCGTAGCGTTCTCGCACGCTCCCGGCACTACCAAGAGCGACAGTCACGCCGCCAGCCGCCAGCCGCTCGCTGTTTCCTCGAACACCTGTCGCCCTTCCTCCTTCGGGCGGTCGGCGTCGTTCCATTGGGCGATCAATTCAGTCACCCGGGTGGCGCGGTCGATATGCTCCAGATACATCAAGCGCAGCATGCGCTCGGCGGCAACCGTCGGCTGGCGCTTGCCGCGCTCCCATAGCGAAGCACTCTGCTCATCGACGCCCAGGCAGTCCCCCAGGCGTTTTTGCGACATGCTCATCTCGACCCGCAGAAAGCGGATTTCAGCGCCGGTCAGACGCCGCTTGTAGTCGACCAGCTGTTGGCCAATGGTCCGGTGCAGCCCATCGATATCATCGATCTCGAGACACGGCCCGAGCCCTTCGACCTCCTCGCGGCTGAAGCCGTTGGCCAGCCAGATGTTTTTCAGACCGCAATCCTCGTACTTGAGCATCTCACCCATGTCATTCCTCCAGGACGCTGGTCACCGCGGCCAGCTCACCACGGTCGCAGGTCTTGAAGATCACGCCAACGGTCAGGCGAGCACCGGCATGGAACCAACTCACGGCACACCGCCAATCACCCAGTTCATCCTGGTGCAAAGGCTCGCTGACCAAGCCGCTCTTCAGCGTCTCGAGCACCTGGCGGCGCGCGATGCGCCGGCGCTTGAGGCGTGACTCGACGGACTCGGTGAACACCAGACGGCGGCTACCGCTACCGGCCTCCTTGACCCACTCCATGGCTTGTTTGGGGGTTGGTTTGATGCGCGGAATCTTGCTCATGACAATCGATCGTAGCCCTCTGCTGTCGCCAAGTCGGAAGGCAGGCAGACGTTCGACGGGTGGCCGCCCCGCTCCCCCGGGACGACCGTCTCGCCGTTTGCGGAATGACCATGTACTCCCTTTTCCGCCCTCCTCCACCTGCCACGCCGGCAGGACTCTAACCGAAAACGCCCTGATCTACAAAATTCTTCAGGCGGAATGCCGTTGTCACGTCGCGATCAGCCGGCCAACGACGCGTCAGTGCGTTGGCATAACAAAACTGGCACTGCTCGGGATGTCCTGCGGCCAGCGACCGGTTGCCGTCTTCAGGCGGGTGTAGAAATGTACGCCGTCGGGGCCATGAACGGCATGGTCGCCGAACAGAGAACGCTTCCAGCCACCGAAGCTGTGAAAGGCCATGGGCACGGGAATTGGCACGTTGATGCCGACCATGCCGACCTCAATGCGCCGGACGAACTCTCTGGCCGTATTGCCGCTGCGGGTGAACACCGCGACGCCGTTGCCGTACTCGTGGGCATTGATCAGACCGATCGCCGCAGCAAAATCGGGCACGCGCACGATGCACAGCACCGGCCCGAAGATTTCCTCGCGGTAGATGCGCATTTCCGGGGTAACGTGGTCGAACAGGCAGCCGCCGAGGAAGTAACCGTCTTCGTGGCCGGCAACCCGCAAAGCGCGGCCATCGACCACCAGCTCGGCACCCTCCTCGACGCCGAGATCAACGTAGGCGCGCACCTTCTCAAGATGCTGCCGAGTCACCAACGGGCCCATTTCCATGGCCGGTTCGGTGCCGGGACCGACCTTGAGCGACCTGGCGCGCTTGCCCAGTGCCGCCACCAACTGGTCGCCGACATCGCCCACCGCCACTGCCACCGAGATGGCCATGCAGCGTTCGCCAGCAGAACCGTAGGCGGCACCGATCAGTGCCTCGACCGCCTGTTCCAGGTCGGCGTCCGGCATCACCACCAGATGGTTCTTGGCGCCGCCGAGCGCCTGCACCCGCTTGCCATGCGCGGCGCCCGTGGAATAGATGTACTCGGCAATCGGCGTCGAGCCGACAAAACTCACCGCCGCCACGCGCGGATCGGTGAGCAGGGTATCGACCGCCTCCTTGTCGCCATGGACGACATTGAACACCCCCTTCGGCAGGTCGGCCTGCGCCAGCAGCTCGGCGATAAACAGGCTGGCCGACGGATCACGCTCGGAAGGCTTGAGGACGAAGGTATTGCCGCAGGCCAGAGCGACGGGAAACATCCACATCGGCACCATGACGGGGAAATTGAAGGGGGTGATGCCGGCACAGACCCCAACCGGCTGGCGTAGTGACCAGCTATCGATGCCGCCACCGATCTGGTCGGAATACTCCCCTTTCAAGAGCTGCGGAATGCCGCAGGCGAACTCGACGACCTCCATGCCGCGAATGATTTCCCCCTTGGCATCGGCGAGCACCTTGCCATGCTCTGCGGTGAGAATCGCCGCGAGCTCGTCGATGTGCCGTTCGAGTAGCTCGCGAAACTTGAAGAGGATGCGCGCACGTCGCAGCGCTGGCGTATCCGACCACCCGGGCAGCGCGGCGGCGGCGGCGGCGATCGCGCTGCGGGTCTCGTCGGCGCTTGCCAGCGGCACCCGCGCCGTGAGTTGACCGCTGGCCGGATTGAACACTTCACCCCATCGCGAACCCGCGCCACGAACGAGATGACCATGAATGAAATGCTGTAGTGGCTTAACGGTATTCATATATGTGAACTCCGTGCTTGATTTTGAATTCAGTCTATAGTAGGTTCGCGCCATCAGAGGTGTCAATCGTATTCACAGCGACGACAGCGAGGTCAACGAGCTGATGTTAATGGCGACACGAGATCTGCCCAAGGCGGTAGTGCCATCGGTGCTCAAGGCCGCTCGCCTGCTTGACGAGCTCGCCGCCTCGCGCGATCCGCTAACGCTCGGCGAACTCGCCGCTCGTCTGGAACTACCCAAGAGTTCGACGCTCGGTCTGTGCACCAGCCTGACCGTCGCCGGCCTGCTGAGGCGTTTCGACGACGGCACCTACCATCTCGGGGCGCACCTCGTCGATCTCGCCCATGCCTACCTGTCGCGCACCGACGTCGCCAAGGAGTTCGCGCAGGCGCTGGATGCGCTGAAGGCCTTCGATGAGGAAGGCGCCGTACTGGCCGTGCGTCACGACACCGATGTCGTCTACATCGCATGCCGCAACGGCAACCAGCCGATCGGCATCACCTATCGCATCGGTATGCGACTGCCGGTGAGCTGCACCGCGACCGGCAAGGCACTGATCAGCACGCTCACCGACCCGGAAATCGAGCAGCTGTTTCGTGGCAAGGCTCTGCCGCGCCTGACGGCCAAGAGCTGTGGCAGCGTCAGCGCCCTGCTGGAGGAAGTGCGCGAGGTGCGACGCCAGGGATTCGCCATCGACAACGAAGAGACGCGTGACGGCATGTGCTGCATAGGCGTTCCGATCAGCGACCCGACGGGTGGCCCGGCAGTAGCTGCGGTGGCGGTGTGCATGCTGACGGGCGCCGGCACGCCGCGCAAGCGCGAGCAGGCCATCAAGACATTGAAGGAACTGGCGCAGATGCTGCTGCATCGTCTGGAAATGCTGCGCTGATACTTGGTTGCATAACAACAGGATCAATCGTGCGTCCCGAACGCAGGAACGATTGAAAACCGAAGCAACCATCTCTGTAGTAGGTCGTTTCACCAAGGAGGAGTTGAACCATGGAGTCAGAAGTCAAAACCGCCCAGACGGATGAAACCAAGAAGGTTTCACGCCGCAAGTTTCTCACTACCGCGGCAACCGGCGCCACCGGCGCTGCGATCACCGGTTTCCCGATGATTGCTGTCGCGCAATCCCCCATCGTGCTCAAAATGCAGGGCGCCTGGGGTGCCAAGGACGTCTTCAACGAGATGGCCGAAGAGTACGTCAAACGGGTCAACGAGATGTCCGAAGGACGCCTGCGCATCGACTACCTGGTTGCCGGTTCGGTGGTCAAGCCTTTCGAGGTGATGGAAGCGACCTCCAAGGGCGTGATCGACGCCGGCCACCAGGTTGCGGTCTATTGGTATGGCAAGAGCAAGGTCGCCTCCTTGTTCGGCTCCGGCCCGGTCACCGGCTGCGACGCCTCCCAGAACCTGGCCTGGATTCACCGAGAAGGGCATGTCTATTATGAGGAGCTGATGAAGAAGATCGGTCTCGACGTGGTCGGCTTCTTCGCCATGCCGATGCCAACCCAGCCGCTCGGCTGGTTCAAGAAACCGGTCAAGTCGGCAGCCGACCTGAAGGGTCTCAAATACCGCACCGTCGGTCTCGCTGCCGACCTGATGCAGGAGATGGGCACCAAGGTGACCCAGTTGCCGGGCGGCGAGATCGTGCCGGCGATGGAGCGTGGCGTCATCGAGGCCTTCGAGTTCAACAACCCGACTTCCGACCGACGCTTCGGCGCGCAGGACGTGGCGAAGTACTACATGATGGGTAGCTACCACCAGTCGATGGAGTTCTTCGAGATCGTCTTCAATCGCCGGAGATATGACGCTCTGCCGAAGGATCTGCAGGCCATCCTGCGCTATGCCGCGGAAGCGGCGTCCACCTCCAACTATGCTCTGGCGATGGACAACTATTCGAAGGATCTGCAGGAGCTGAGGGACAATCACAAGGTCAATATCGTGCGCACGCCGCAGGATATCTTCGACGCCCAGCTCAAGGCCTGGGACATCGTCACCAAGCGTATTGCCGACGAGGATCCCTTCTTCAAGAAGGTATGGGATTCGCAGAAGGCGTGGGCGAAGCGCGTCGGCTACTACTACTTCTACAACAACGCCGACTACAAGGCAGCTTACGAGCATCTCTTCGGCAAGCTCGGCTTCAAGTAAACCGTAGCCGACAAGGCGAAAAGAGCTGTATTAATTGCGGCGGTGGGTGCTTCGGCACCCCCGCCCGGTTTCTCGAGGCGGCCCACTATGTCCATTCAAGCGCTGCTGCACGGCATCGACCAGTTTTCGAAATCTGTCGGGCATGCCTTTGCCTGGTGCATCGTCATCCTGACGCTGGGCACCACTTACGAAGTTTTCGTTCGCTACGCGTTGAATGACCCGACCAGCTGGGCCTTCGACATGAGCTACATACTCTATGGCGGCCTGTTCCTGATGTCGGGCGCCTATGCCCTGTCACGCGGCGCCCATGTCCGCGGCGACGTCTTCTACCGCCTGATGCCGCAGCGCGTCCAGGCCAGTCTGGAGCTGGTGCTCTACATCATCTTCTTCTATCCCGGCATTATTGCCCTGATGTATTCCGGCTGGGGTTACGCAATGGATTCGATGCGTATCGAAGAGGTCAGCGTGAACAGCCCGATCGGTGTCCCGATCTGGCAACTCAAGCTGATCATTCCCGCCGCTGGCGCTTTGCTTGCCATTCAGGGCATCGCCGAGATGCTGCGCTGCATTATCTGTATCCGCAGCGGCGCATGGCCGGACCGTCTGCACGACGTCGAGGAGCTGGAAATAGCGATCCGCAAGCAGCACGTGGCAGCCACGTCAGGAGAAACGACATGACGGATCCGCAAGTTGCCCTGCTGATGCTGGGCTCGTTCATATTCGTCATTCTGCTCGGCTTCCCGATCGCCTTCACGCTGATGGCGATGGGCGTCGGCTTCGGCTACTACGCCTACTTCTGGCCTGACCAAGCCTTCTTCGACAACCGCGTCTTCTACCTGCTGACGCAGAATACCTTCAGCGTCATGAACAACGACGTACTGGTGGCGGTACCGCTGTTCCTCTTCATGGGCTACATCGTCGAGCGGGCAAATATCCTCGACCGCCTGTTCCACAGCCTGCAGCTTGCTTTTCGCGCCATTCCCGGCGCCATGGCGGTGGCGGCGCTGATCACCTGCGCACTGTTCGCTACCGCCACCGGCATCGTCGGTGCGGTGGTGACGCTGATGGGCTTGCTGGCCTTTCCGGCGATGCTCAAGGCGGGCTACGACGAGAAACTTTCCGCCGGCGTGATCGCTGCCGGGGGCACACTGGGCATTCTGATACCGCCCTCGATCATGCTCATCGTCTATGGCGCGACATCGGCAATCTCGGTCGTCAAGCTCTATGCTGCGGCGATGATTCCCGGCATGCTGCTGGCCAGTTTGTACATGATCTATGTCGTCACCCGGGTGGTGCTGAATCCGTCACTGGCCCCCAAGCTGCCGCGGGAGGCGTACGAGAACGTTTCGTGGGTTGACGTCTTCCTGCTCCTGGCCAAGGCTTTCGTGCCGCTGGCGGCCTTGATTCTGTCGGTGCTGGGTGCCATCCTCTTCGGGCTGGCCACCCCGAGCGAGGCGGCAGCAATCGGGGCCATGGGCGGCGTTCTGCTGGCGGCCCTCTACCGCGCCCTGACCTGGGGCCGGCTCAAGGAGGCGGTTTTCCTGACGGCCCGCACCACGGCCATGGTCTGCTGGCTGTTCGTTGGTTCCTGGACATTCTCGTCGGTCTTCTCCTACCTCGGCGGCGAAGGCCTGATCAAGGACTTCGTGCTGAGCATGGACCTCAACACGCTCACCTTCCTGTTGCTCTCCCAACTGATCATTTTCCTGCTCGGCTGGCCACTCGAATGGAGCGAGATCATCATTATCTTCGTCCCGATCTTTCTGCCGCTGCTGCCGCACTTCGGCGTCGATCCGCTGTTCTTCGGCATCCTCATCGCACTGAACCTGCAGACCTCTTTTCTGACACCGCCGATGGCGATGTCAGCCTATTACCTGAAGGGCGTCGCGCCCCGCCACGTGCAACTGGTCACCATCTTCAAGGGTTGCCTGCCGTTCCTGGCGATGGTGTTCGTGGCCATGACCGCGGTGCACATGTTCCCGCAACTGGTCTACTGGCTGCCCGACCTGCTCTACGGCAACTGATGATCCACCACGAAAGGACGACATGGAGCACTTGAACCTGCTCACCGCACGACAGGCGGCACAAGGCATTCGCGATGGCCTGTTCAGCTCGGAAGATCTGGTGCAGGCCTGTAGCGGACAGATCCAGGCTCGCGAGCCGACAATCCAGGCCTGGACCTATTTCGATCCGAACCATGCCCTGCTGCAGGCACGACGCGCGGATGAATGGCGGGCGGCCGGCAAACCGCTTGGCCTGCTGCATGGCGTACCCGTCGGCGTCAAGGACATCATCGACACCGGCGACATGCCGACCGAGGATGGCACGCCGCTGCACGCCGGGCGTGCGCCATGGCACGACGCCAAGGTGGTCGAGCTGCTGCGCGTCGCCGGCGCGATCGTCATGGGCAAAACGGTGACCACCGAACTGGCCACCTATTCGCCGGGCAAGACGCGCAACCCGCACAACCCGGAACACACGCCGGGCGGCTCGTCGAGCGGCTCGGCAGCGGCCGTGGCGGCAGGTATGGTGCCGCTGGCATTGGGTACCCAGACCAACGGTTCCCTGATCCGGCCGGCTGCCTATTGTGGCGTCTTCGGCTTCAAGCCCAGCCGCGGCATGGTCTCGCGTCAGGGCATCCTGCGCCAGTCCGAACGACTCGACCAGGTGGGATGGCTCGCGCGCAGCGTCGAGGACCTCGCACTACTCGGGGAAGTGCTGTCGGCATACGACGCGGACGAGCCCGGAATGGTGCCGCGCACCAGCGTGCCGATGCTGAGGGCGTGCGAGGAGGAGCCGCCGCTCCCCCCCAAGCTGGCGCTGGTCAAGACACCGTGGTGGCCACAACTCGATGCCGACGCCCGTGAGGGTTTCGGCGAACTGGTCGATCATCTGAGCGCACACGTCGGCGAATTCGAGCTGCCCGAGTCGACGGCCAAGGCCCTCGATTGGCACCTGACGATCATGGAGGCGGACCTTGCTGCCAGCTACGAAGCCGACTACGAGCGCGGTGCCGACAAGATGTCGGCTTCGCTGCGCGCACAGCTTGAGCGCGGACGCGCGATCACGGCGTTCGACTACCTGCGCGCGCTGGCGCGCATTCCCGTGGTAAGCGAAGCGCTCGACGAGGTTTTCGATCGTTACGACGCCATCCTGACGCCAGCCGTCGCTGGCGCCGCGCCACACGGCCTGGAGTCGACCGGCAGCCCGCTGTTCTGCACCCTGTGGACCTTCTGCGGCATGCCGGCGATCAACCTGCCGCTGCTGCACGCCGGCAACGGCCTGCCGGTGGGTGTACAACTGGTCGGTCGGGTCGGCGACGATGCCCGCTTGCTGCGCACCGCACGCTGGCTGGTCGCGGCAGTCGCCTAATTTGGCACGCAAGAAGAAAGCGAGGACGTCATGAAACTCAAGATGGTTACTGGGCTGGTCGGACTGGTGATGCTGATCGGGTTTCTGGCGCCACCAGCGATCAAGCTTGAGAAGGTGTCCCTGATCGTGGTGGTGCTGATCGGGGTAGGCATGGCGGTGTACGAGTACATCGAGAATCTACGCGACAAGGACGACTGAACAGGAAGCCCACTCATGAAAACGAAAATACTGGTCTGCCGGGCCATTTTCCCGGAAGTGATCGAACAGCTTTCGACGCACTTCGACGTGGACTACAACGATCAGGATGCCGCGCTGCCTGCCGAACAGCTCGCCGCCCGCCTGGCTGACAAGGCGGGCGCGGTCACGCTGCTTTCCGACCGTATCGACGCCACGGTGCTCGCCCAGGCGCCCGGTCTCAAGGCGGTCTGCAACGTCGCCGTCGGCTACAACAACTTCGACCTCGACGCCATCACCCGGGCCGGCGTGATGGCCACCAACACGCCGGGCGTGCTCAACGACACCACCGCCGATACCGCCTGGGCGCTGATCCTGGCCTCGGGGCGCCGCGTCGTCGGCGCCGACAAATGGGTCCGCGACGGCCAATGGAAGGGCTGGCAATTCCACGACGACTGGCTTGGCAACGACGTTCACCATGCCACGCTGGGCATCCTCGGCATGGGCCGCATCGGCCAGGCCGTCGCCCGGCGAGCCGCCGGCTTCGCCATGCGCGTCATCTACCACAACCGCCAGCCGCTCGACGCGGACGCGGAAAAGGCCTGCAACGCTGCCTGGGTCAGCAAGGAGACACTGTTGCACGAAGCCGATTTCCTGGTCCTGCTGCTGCCCTACTCGCCAGCCACGCACCACGTCATCGCTGCCACGGAACTGGCCGCGATGAAGCCCACCGCCCATCTCATCAACATCGCACGCGGCGGCATCGTCGACGACAACGCCCTGGTCGAGGCGCTGCAGGCGAAGCGCATCGCCGGCGCTGGCCTGGACGTCTTCGAGAACGAACCAGCCCTCGATCGACGCTTTTTTAGCCTCGACAACGTCGTGCTGACGCCGCACATCGGATCGTCGACACGGGCAACGCGCCTGCGCATGGCGTCGCTGGCCGCCGACAACCTCATCGCCGCGCTCAACGGCCAGCGCCCGCCCAATCTGCTCAACCCATCGACATTCGCCGGCTGACCTCGCACCCCGGCAACTCTGCACAGGAGACACTTCAATGCAAATCGGTTTCATCGGACTCGGCCTCATGGGCCGCCCCATGGCACTGCACCTGGCCAAAGCCGGCCACACCCTGCATCTCTGGGCTCGCCGTGCCGCCTCGCTCGACCCTTTCAAGGAGGTGGACGCCCAGATCCATGGCTCGCCCGCCGAGGTGGCAAAGCACGCCGAGATCGTGTTCACCATCGTGGCGGACGCCCCCGACGTGCAAGCGGTGGCGCTGGGCGAAACGGGCATTGCCGAAGGCGCCAAGCCAGGGCTGATCGTCGTCGACATGAGCACCATCAACCCCAACGCCGCACGTGAAATCGGTGCGAGCCTGGCGGCACAGGGTATCGATTTCGTCGATGCGCCGGTCTCCGGTGGCGAGGTCGGCGCGATCAATGCCGCGCTGACAATCATGGTCGGTGCCAAGCCCGAGATCTTTGAGAAGGTCAAGCCGCTGTTCGAGAAGATGGGCAAGTCGGTGACGTTGATCGGTGACATCGGCGCCGGCCAGGTGGCCAAGGCCTGCAACCAGATCCTCACCGGGGTCGGCGTCGCCGCCGTTGCCGAGGCCTTCAACTTCGCGGCGAAGAACGGCGCCGACGTGGCCAAGGTGCGCGAAGCTCTGCTCGGCGGCTTCGCCTACTCGCGCATCCTCGAAAATCACGGCCAGCGCATGATCGACCGTAATTTCAAGCCCGGTTTCAAGGCCTGGATGCACCAGAAGGACCTGCGCATCGTCATGGAGGAAGCCCACCGCCTCGGCCTGATGCTGCCCGCGGCGGCGGCCACGGCGCAGCTGTTCAACGCCATCGTTGGCAGTGGCATGGGCGAGGACGACTCGGTGGCCGCGCTCAAGTTGCTCGAAATGCTCTCCTCACCGGAATGAAGCTGGGCTTGATCGGCGTGGGTGGCATGGGCCGCCCAATGGGAGAGCACCTGCTGGCGGCCGGCCATCAGCTGGCGGTCTGGAGCCGCCGCCCGGACGCTGCGGAGGCGCTGCTGGCGCTCGGCGCGTCGCGCGCGGCGACCCCGAAGGAACTCGCAGCGGGCTGCGAGATCGTGTGCACCAACGTCACCGGCGGCGCCGATGTCACCGGCCTGGCCGAGCAGTTTATCGACGTGCTGGCGCCGGACAGCATCCACCTCGATTTTTCCACCATCGCCCCTTCCGTCGCCCGCACCATCGCGGCGCGCTACGCGGCGCGTGATATCCATTTCGTCGATGCGCCGGTGTCTGGCGGCACCACCGCGGCGCAAGCCGCGACGCTGGCCATCATGTGGGGTGGCAAGTCGGCGCTGGCTGCGCGGCTCGATCCGCTCTTCCGCTGCTTGGGCAAGGCCATCGTCCGTGTCGGCGAGGCAGGCGCCGGCCAGGTGGCGAAGAGCTGCAACCAGCTGGTGATGGTAGCGGCCATCGAAGCCTGCGCCGAGGCCGCACGCCTCGCCCGGGCGGCCGGCGTCGATTTCGGCAAGGTGCGTACGGCCCTGCTCGCCGGTTCGGCCGCTTCGCGCGTGCTCGATGTGTTCGGCGGCAAGATGGCGGCTCGCGAGTTCTCCGCCGGCGTCCAGGCGCGCCTCCACCACAAGGACTTCGCCATGGTGATGGACGAGGCGACGCGCACCGGCGTGCCGCTGCCGATAGGCGGCGCGGTGATGCAACAACTCGACGCACTGATGGCAGCCGGCTGGGGCACCCAGGACACCTCGAGGCTGCTCTGCGTGCTGGAAAGGGGCGGCCAGGACCCGGCCGATTGACGTAACGCATCACGGAGGAACTTGCCATGCAAACCAAATCGGTGTTGAACCGCGACGATGTCGCCGGCATCGTCGCTGCCTGTCGCGAAGAAGCCTTGCGCAACCAATGGCCAGTGACCATCGCCGTTGCTGACGATGGCGGACACCCGCTCGCCCTGGAACGACTCGACGGCTGCCCGCAGGCCAGCGCCTACATTGCCGCGGACAAGGCAAAGACCGCCGCGCTCGGGCGCCGCGAAACGCGACTCCTTGAAGAGATGATCAACGCTGGTCGAATCTCCTTCCTGTCGGTCCCGCTCGACAGCATGCTCGAAGGCGGCGTGCCGATCATTGTCGACGGCCAGGTGATCGGCGCCGTCGGCGTCTCCGGCGTCAAGCCGGAACAGGATGGGCAGATCGCCAAAGCCGGGGTAGCGGCGATCACGGCTGTCCCGGGCGCTCAGTGATTCGAACCTGATCAGCTTGCCGAGGCGCGAATGAAGGGCGATCCCGCCGATCTGTTGCGCCGCATGTTCGCAGCGGCGATCGCCGCCGCCCAGCCCGCCGTCTGCATCCCGCCGCATTTGCCGGCAGCGCCGCGCGGGCGGCTGCTCGTCATCGGTGCCGGCAAGGCATCGGCGGAGATGGCGCGTGTCGTCGAAGCGAACTGGGCCGGGACACTATCCGGCCTGGTCGTCACCCGCTACGGCTACGCCGTGCCGTGCCGTCGGGTCGAGATCGTCGAGGCGGCGCACCCGGTTCCGGACGAGGCCGGTCTGGCGGCGGCGCAGCGGATGATGGCGCTGGTCGATGGCCTGACCGCCGACGACCTGGTGCTCTGCCTGATTTCGGGCGGTGGTTCGGCGCTGCTGCCGCTACCGCTCGCCGGCCTGACGCTGGAACACAAGCAGGAGGTCAACCGCGCCCTGCTCCGCTCTGGCGCGAGTATCGGCGAGATGAACTGCGTGCGGCGCCACCTGTCGGCGATCAAGGGTGGCCGCCTGACCGCCGCCTGCCATCCGGCCCGGGTCGTCACGCTCTTGATTTCAGATGTTCCGGGCGACGATCCTGCGGATATCGCCTCCGGGCCGACGGTTGGCGACCTGACCACCTGTGCCGACGCGCTGGCCCTCATCCGCCGTTACGGCATCGAGCTTCCGGCGCCAGTACGTCAAGTTCTGGAATCCGGCGCGGGGGAATCGGTCAAGCCCGACGACCCACGCCTGCGCGGCAACGTCACGAAGATTGTCGCCACCCCGCAGATGGCGCTCGAACGTGCGGCCGAAGTCGCCCGCTCGGCTGGCATTGCCGTGCACATCCTGGGGGACGCCATCGAAGGCGAAGCGCGGGATGTCGGCAAGGCGCTGGGCGGCATCGCCCGACAGGTCGCACGCTACGGACAGCCTTTCACACCGCCGTGTGTTCTGCTCTCCGGCGGCGAAACCACCGTCACCGTGCGGGGGAACGGGCGAGGCGGGCGCAACGTCGAATTCCTGCTCTCGCTGGCCGCCGCCCTGAACGGCACACCCGGCATTTACGGCCTTGCCGGCGATACCGATGGCGTCGATGGCCTGGAGGAAATCGCCGGGGCGCTACTGACCCCGGACACGCTGGCTCGCGCCTGGGCCATCGGCGTCAACGCCAAGGACGCGCTGGCCAACAACGATGGCCACGGTTTTTTCCAGGCGCTGGGCGATTCGGTGGTCACCGGGCCGACGCTGACCAACGTCAACGACTTCCGTGCCATCCTCGTTCTTCCGGGGCTCGTAGTCGAGCAAGCTTGAAGGAGTCGGGGCCATCTGGCTGTCCCAGGCCCCAGGGATGAGCTGCCAGCAGACCCACCGCCTGACCCGTCGGAGTGACAGCAAACCCTTTGGCGAGACGAAGAAAAGGCCAGAAACCTGGCTGCTGCCTGGTTTCTGGCCCTTCCTGGATTACTTCTGGAAACCGTCCATGGTGCCAACTGACACCATGGTCGCCGTCAAGGCTTTCTCGAACCGGCGATCCTGGGTTGCAGGAGAACCTTGGCATCCGGACCCATCGGTACGACGAAGTCCGTGGTGGAAATGACCGTTTCGGATTCCACGTCGAGCATCCGCAGCGACACATAAGCGCTACGCTTGCCAGGAGCAAATACACCGACCACCAGCGCCGCCGCATCGGTGCCCTTGAGCGCACTCTTGGTCTCGTCCGATAATTTCAACATCCCGCGGTCTTCCTTGACGAAGAGTTCCGTGGGCAGTTCCATGGCTCTGATGCGATAGCCCGAATTGTTGAACGCCGAGGCAATCTGGCTCGATACGATACGACCAAAGGCCGCGGTCTGGTCCAGCTCATCGACATTGACGAAGGTGCTGACCACGATCATGCTGTTCGGCGGCAAGGGCATTTTCGTCTGCGACAGCAGCGCCGCCGTCGCCTTGTAGCTGACTTCGATCAGGTCGACATCTTTGGGATCTTCCGGATAGCGATTGGTAGCGCATCCGCCGAGCAGGGTGACAGCCATGAGTAAAGCGAAGCTTACCGCCAGTCGTTTCATACCGATTTTCTCCTTATTTGGCGAGCTGCCGGGTAACAGACCCTGTGCATCACACTCTCCGTTTTATGGTTCCGTACTGAAGCAAGGGCAAGGTTTCAGTTGTTGAAATTATTGCCTGGCAGGGACAAGCGACCAAAACTCCTGTCATCTCCCGTCAATGCCAGCGAAAGCATTGCTACCCCAACATCCTCCACGAGGGCACTTGCAGCCCCCTCCGCCCTGGCCTTTGGCGATCATACAATCGCCCGCCAATTGTGTAACGGACATTTCGCACGTTCGTGCCGTATGGCTTGCTGCCTACTGCACCATGCCCATTGGCAGGGAGGATGCACAGCAAACGCTGACAATACTGCAGTCCTCCTCCGTTGTCGATCCACACCTTACCGTCTACGGCCAATATCCGGCAAACCTGATGGTCCCGAACGGCAAGGCGCACCTACCTGTCCGAGCCGTCACCGGAAGCATTATTCGGCGGCGCCTGGGGCCATTCCGCTTCGAAATCGTCGATAGGCTTCCGAAGCCATCCACCCCGTGACGATCTTCTGGAAAGGCTCGTTGTTCATGAAGCGGACGAAAATCTCCTCGTTTTCGTCCATGCGTTCAACGAACAGCTTCTCGAGGAGGTTCCTGAATACCAGTTCGAATTTGTCGCCGGGATTGGCCGCCGCTGCCTGTCGCAATCCGGCATCGGCCATCGCCGCTTCGACGATCTGATCGAAGAACAGCTGATCGGCCTGGTTGAAGTCGGTCCCGAAGCGTTCGTTCACCACATCGATGAGCTGCGACAACGGAACCGCCTCTGCTCCTCCCTGCCCGCTGCCGACTTCCGTTGGCCCGTCCAGCCGCCCAGCTTCGCCGTCCCGCAGCGAGATGGAGCCCTCGCTGATCTTCTGCAGGCGGTAGTACTCGAGCTGCACGTCATCCGCGAACTGGTACGCTGCGCCGCTCGTGCGCCGCGGCAGCTTCGCCGCAAGATGGCGGAGAAACACGTACAGACGTTCCAGGTCCGAGTCCTGATACGGAATCACCTGACTCAGAAAACCATATAGGTTGAGGAATGCCTGCATCTTGCCGCGCCACAGATCCGCGTCTTCCTCATCATCCTTCTGACGTCGGGCGAAGCGGGAAACCGCCGGATCGAGCGCGGCGTTCATCGCTTGATGATCCATCGCACTTTGCCGCTGCTTCGGTTGGAAGTACACATCGCAGAAGCGCTCGACCTCGTCATCCAGGTAGATCGCGGAGGCATCGAGTTCGCCCTTGATGACGTACATGCGGGCCGGGTCGACTTCGTCCCCCATCCCGGCTCCTTCGTAGTAGATCTTGAAGGCCTCGCGAATCTCTTCTGGCGCGTTGACGAAGTCGAGAACGAACGTATCTTCCTTGCGCGGATGTGTCCGGTTGAGGCGGGAAAGCGTCTGCACCGCCTGGATGCCGGCGAGCCTCTTGTCCACGAACATGGTATGCAGCAGCGGCTGATCGAAACCGGTCTGGTACTTTTCCGCCACCAGCAGCACCTGATACTCCTGCGTGGCAAACCTTTCCGGTAGCTCCTTTTCCGAGATTCCGTGGTTCATCCCCACTTCGGTGTAAGTGACCGCAGCGAGCTTGTCGTCCTGCACCGTGCCCGAGAAGGCCACCAGCGACTTGATTTCGTAGCCCTTCTGCTGGATATAGCGGTCGAAACTCTGTTTGTAGCGCACCGCCTCCAGGCGCGAACCGGTTACCACCATCGCCTTGGCGCGACCACCGATCTTGTGCCGGGTAACGGCGTGGAAGTGCTCGACCATCACCTCCGTCTTCTGCGCGATGTTGTGCGGGTGCAGGCGCATGAAGCGGGCAAGCGCCTGAGCCGCCTTCTTGCGCTCGACATGCGGGTCGTCCTCGCAGGACTTGAGCAGCTTGAAGTAAGTCGCGTAGGTCGTGTAGTGCTTGAGCACGTCGAGGATGAAACCCTCCTCGATCGCCTGGCGCATGGTGTAGCGGTGGGCGGACTGCCCGGCGCGCCCGAACACGGCGAGGGTCTTGTACTTCGGCGTCGCGGTGAAGGCGAAAAAACTGAGATTGGCCTGCTGCCCGCGCTTGGCCATGCTGCGAAACAGCTCCTCCAGATCATCGCGGCCTTCCTCGGCCGCACGGCTTCTCGCCTGTTCCCGCAGGCCCTCGCCGCCGAGAACCTCCTTGAGGTCGGTCGCCGTCTCGCCGCCCTGCGAGCTGTGAGCCTCGTCAATGATGACCGCACAACGTTGAGTGGCGAGCGTTCCGGTGCTGGTGCTTCCGCGTTCCTCGGCCATCTTCAGCAACTGACGCGAGACGAATGGAAACTTCTGCAGCGTGGTGATGATCACCGGCACCGCGTTCTCCAGCGCTTCGGCGAGTTGCCGCGAGCTCTCGTCGATCCGCTGCACCACACCGCGTTTGTGCTCGAACTGGTAGATCGTGTCCTGCAGTTGCTGGTCGAGCACCACGCGGTCGGTGACCACGATCACGCTGTCGAAAACGCGCTGATTGCCAGAATTGTGCAGGGATGCGAGGCGATGCGTCAGCCAGCCGATGGTGTTGCTCTTGCCGCTGCCCGCCGAGTGCTCGACGAGGTAGTTGCGCCCCGGGCCCTCGCTGCGGGCAGCGTCGACCAGTATCCGCACTGCCTGGAGCTGATGGTAGCGGGGGAAGATCATCGACTCGGTCCTGACCTTGCGCCCCTGGTCGTCGCGCTTCTCATCGATCTGAAGATGGATGAAGCGTGCGAGCAGGTCGAGCAGGCTGTCCCGCTGCAGTACTTCTTCCCACAGGTAGGCCGTGCGATAGGCTCGCCCGGCCGGATCGGGCGGGTTACCGGCACCGCCGTCGCAACCCTTATTGAACGGAAGGAAGTGCGTCGCCAAACCCGCCAGGCGGGTGGTCATCAGTACCGACTCGGTATCCGCCGCGAAGTGCACCAGCGTGCGGTGCTTGAACTCGAAAATCGGCTCGCGCGGGTCGCGGTCCTGCCGGTACTGCCGGCGTGCGTCGTCGACCCGCTGGCCGGTGAGCGGATTCTTCAGCTCCACGGTGGCGACGGGAATGCCGTTCAGGCTCAGCGTCACGTCGAGAGATTTCTCGCAGCGCGGCGAAAAGTGCAGTTGCCGGGTCAGCCCCAGGCGGTTCGCGGCGTAGCGTGCTTCCAGCTCCGGATTCAGCTCATGCGCCGCCTTGAAGAACGCTGCGTGCAGCGTCCGCCCGTAGCATTTGAAGCCATGACGCAGCGTCGCCAGCGCGCCGTGCTGGTCCATCCATTTGCACAGGTCGCCGAGAACCTGTTCGCCGGTCTTGTCGCCGTGCAGCGCCTCCAGCTTGGCCCACTCCTTCGGCTGCGTCTCGCGGATGAAGGCGAGTACGGTCTCGGGGAAAATCGCCCGCTCGCGGTCGAAGCCCTCGCCCGCGATGGGCATGTAGCCGTTCTGCAGCAAGTGCGCCTCGATAACGGATTCGAAGGCTGCCTCGTTGCTTCTGTTCATGGCGTTGGGCCAAGTACAAATCGGGCGCGTTCCCGCCTCAGCATTTCAAATGGCGTCAAGCACTTGATTCCAAGACCAATACAAGCGTCCGGAATCTTGATCTTGCGCGTCGACGCTGACGGAACCTCGTGGGTAACGACGGTGTGCTGGCCTGCAAGCGCCTGCGCCACGACGTAGTAGTCCGCCACTTGGAGAAACGTGGCGATCGCCGATTGCTCGTATGACTGCCCAGTTGCCCAAGTGCTCACCGCGGCCAGAGACGGGAAAGTGGAAGCATCCGGTGGCCGGAAGAAACCGGCCCCGCGCTGCGCCGCCCATTGCGAAAGCGCATCATCCCCAGCAACGATTTCGTCTCCAACCTTCTCGATGCTGAACACACCGCCGGATCGATTGTTGGTCACAAGCCAGTCCCAGAACGCCGGACAGAAGTCGAGCCCGTAATGCAATCGATGCGCCGACATGAAGACGTTTGCATCGAGCACGTACGCCATCAGAACAGAACCCCGAGGGTTCGTCCGAGCTGGTCGAACGTGGACATCTTCTTGAAGCCGAGCAACCGGAAAGCTTCGGTGAACGAAGATCGGCCCTCGAGCGCACTGGTCACTACCGCACGTGCGAAACGTTTACTCGCCCGGGCGCCAACGCTGCGATAGAAGTCTCCTCCCGCTCCTTTTGCGACTTCACGCAACCGCGCCAGCTCGTGTTCGTACGCCTCCCAGTACGTAGCGCCCACGAGCGAGCCCGAATCATGCATGCGTCGCAGAATGACCAAGGTGCTCACCTTGAACCGTCGTGCGAGCCGATCAAGCTCGGCGCGCAACTCGGAACCGGGTTCGTGAGCCGCGCGGAACGCCGCCAACGGAACCAGCAACTCGGCAGCGACCTGGTTGCACCAACGCTCCACCACCTGTGCCGGGGCCGCGGACGCTTGAGCGTCAGAAAGTGCGGACTCACCGAGCCAGATGTGCGCAAGTTCGTGCGCCAGCGTGAACATCTGTGCAGCCTTGCTGTCGCCACCATTGATGAACACCAACGGGGCAAGATCGTCGGCCAGCGCGAAGCCGCGGAACTCCTGTGGATTGAGCTTGCGCCGGGTGTTACTACCCACCACACCGCTTACCATGACCAGAATGCCGAGCCTGTCGGCCTGCTCGATGAAGCGTCGCAACGCCTCGGTCCAGGTTGGCAACTGAGCGCGCGCATCGAGATCAAAGCCCAGCACCTTGCGGATGACCCCTGCGGAACGAACAATGTCGTCCCCGACACGGACCGAGCCGACGAATCGCAGCCGATCATCACCGGCGGATCGAGCGAAATCGCGGTACCAGTCTTGCCGTTGCTGGCAGAGATAGACCGTATCCAGGAGATCCGGACTGGGCCGGCGGACGGTGGCATCGGCAACCGTTCGAAAATCGGGAATCGGAACGACCTCTGTCGGCGGCTCCGCAAGAAACAGAAATCCAACCGGCGTATGCGTTGCCTTCGCAAAACTCTCGAGTTGTTTGAACGTAGGGTGTGCGTCGCCGCTCTCCCACTGGTCGAGCTTTGGGAAGTGTCTGTCGAAGTAGGCAAGGTCGAGCCGAGAGCGTTCTCGCGCCCAGGTCAACATCACTGGTTGGATTTCAACTCGCATCACGTCATCTTCGCAAGTTTCTGCCCGAGCCACCAGACAGCAACCTGACGGTAGTAGTGCACCAACTCACCGCTATCGGCGGCGGACTTGTCTCGTTGCCAATGGAAACGCTCGCGCGGCTTGCGGATCAGGTGACGATGTCCGCCCGCCCAGACCTGTGCAGGGCATTCGAGACTCGGCACGTCGGCACCAACCCGGATGTCGTCAACGGTGAACGATTCAACCGGCGCGCGGAGCTTGTTCGCCTGCTTGGCGAAGGCCGAGAGACACACGCGAAGTGCATCGAGCATGCTGGTCTTGCCGACGCCGTTGACCCCGACGACCAGGTTGAATCCCGGCTGAAAGCGGAACTCGGCTTTCTCGATCGCACGAAGGTTGACGAGCTTGAGTACAGTAACTCTCATGCTGCGCTCTCCACGTCGATCTGTCCCGTCACAGCCGCGGCGATGAGCGCGGAGCGGCGCTCCTTGAGCAGGGCGGTGGAGCGCTCGGTCGCGATACGCAGCTTGTCGATCTTCTTGGTCTCGATCGCTATGTAGGTAACGATTGCGCGCTGCTCGCTGAGCGAAGGCACTGGCAGAAAGACCTCGAAGAAACCCTCGGGATAGAGGCGCAGCCGCGATGACCACACGCCCTTGGAATATCGAGTGACCTCCTGAGCAAAAACGGGTAGCCGCACCAATGCGTCTACGTAACTCGGTTCTAGTCGATCGCCTGGCTCATACACGTTGTAAGCCGGGCTGGCGATACCATCGACCGGCGACACGCCCATGGCTCCCATCCATGCCCAAAGTGTGTTGACCACGAGATCGCCCGTGAGACAGATCTTGTACCCCTCAGTCGTCTCCGCCTCGAACATGTTGACATCCTTCTCGGAACGAGGAGTGACGCCAGTGAGGTGCGACACCGTGAGGAGTTCTTCCTCGCCCGTGGCTGAACGCTGATCGCGTTCCCTGAACAACCATCTCGTCCGTTCAGCCTCCCAAGCAGCGGGAATCTCGCCGAGCCAGGGGATGCCGGAGTCGCGGAGAGGGGCGCGGGGGTCGAGGCAGCGGGTGACTGCGCGGGTGATGAGCGCCCGGCGCTTTTCGGCCAACAGCCCGAGCACCCGTTCCTTCGCCGCCACCAGCGCATCCAGCCGCGCCGTCTCGCGATCGAGGTAGTCGGCGATAGCGCGTTGCTGCAGGACCGGGGGAATAGGCGCGAACATCTGCGACAAATGAGTTGGACCAAAGTGCTTCAAAGCGCTTCCCGTTTGCGCGAGCGATACCTGTGTAGCAAATGCATCCGAAAGAAAGAACCAACGGAAGAAGTCTCTATCGGCTTCCTCTTCCTTCGGACGAACGATGATGATGCCGGTATAGGGAATCGCTCCAACTGTCACAGCATCGACCTCCGCACATAGACCAGTTGACGCGCTTCCACTAATCAACAGGTCCCCGTTTCTGACTCTGAAGTGCGACCACTTCGCCTCGACAAGATCTGGCGAGAGGAAGTTGCATCCATCAAGCGACACGATTCGGCCACCGAGCCCGGCGATTCTCAACAATGGAACGCCGTCACTCTCGAAGTCGACGGCCATGATGCCGGGGCCTTCGATGAAGCAAACGGCGCGCTTCAGTGGTTTGAGCTTCCAGTCCTTAGGCAAGGCTGGAAAGAGCGGCATCGGATTCGAACGCCCCGCTGTGCTCACGCTCACTCCGTCACTTCCCGAAGCAACCGCATGATCTCTTCCTCCGCCTGCTTCAGCTCCGCGTCGATCTCCTCCAACGGCCGCGGTGGGGTGTACTTGTAGAAGTGGCGGTTGAAGTTGATCTCGTAGCCGATCTTGTCCTTGGATCGGTCCATCCAGGCATCGGGCACGTGCGGTCGCACCTCGCGCTCGAAGTAGGCGTCGATGTCGTCCTTGAGCGGCACGTTCTCGAAGTCGCGCAGGTCGGCGTCCGGCTCGTCGCCTTCATCGCGCCCGACCTTGGCGACCGCCTCGGCCTCGGGGTCCTTCTGCGTGAAGACGCTGCGGAAGAGCTTCTGCTCGGTCGCCTTCCAGCGCGACTTGCGTGAGTGCAGCGCGTCCTCGATACGGCTCCACACCGCGTTCCAGTCACGCTGCGGCTCGCGGCCGAGTGCCTTGTCGATGGCCTGCACGTCGTCGAGCAAATGCGGACAGGCATCGAGGAAGCGGGCCTTGTCCTCCACGGTCATCTGGTAGCGCAGGCGCAGCGGCCGCTCGACGGTGACGCGGGTGTAGCCGAAATCGGCGTTGTCGAAGGTTTTCGACGTCTCGCCGTCGGTCTGCCCGCCGTAGAGCTGCACGATCTCGGTGATCTGAGTCTCGGTGATGTGCCGGCGCTTGTCGCCGAGGCTGCGCTTGTTGTCCTCGCTGCCGCCGGCGGTCCACACGGCGCGAGCATCGACGAGCTGAATTCTGCCCTTGCGCTGCGCCGCCTTGCGGTTGGTGACGACCCACACGTAGGTGCCGATGCCGGTGTTGTAGAACATCTGTTCGGGCAGGGCGATGATCGCCTCGAGCCAGTCGCTCTCGATGATCCACCGGCGGATGTCGCTCTCGCCCGAGCCGGCGCCGCCGGTGAACAGCGGCGAGCCACTGAAGACGATGGCCAGCCGCGAGCCGTGCTTGTGCTCCGCCGGGCGCACGGGCTCGCGCTTGTCCCACATGTGCTGCAGGAAGAGCAGCGAGCCGTCGTTCACGCGCGGCAGTCCGGCGCCGAAGCGGCCGTCGAAGCCGCGCTTGTCGCGCTCGCGCAGGATCTCCTTCTGCTGCTTCTTCCAGTCCACGCCGAAGGGCGGGTTGGTCAGGAAGTAGTCGAAGGTCTCGCCCGCGAACTGGTCGTCGGTGAAGCTGTCGCCGTAGCGGACGTTGTTGCCGGCGCCGTTGTGGTCCACCTGTTTCATCAGCATGTCCGACGCCGCGGTGGCGAAGGCACGCTTGTTGTAATCCTGCCCGTAGACGTAGAGCCTGGCGGCACCGTGGTGTTCACGCAGGTAGTTCTGCGCCTCCGCCAACATGCCACCCGTACCACATGCCGGGTCGAGCAGCTTGCGCACGGTGCCAGGCGTGGCCAGCAACTGGTCGTCGTGGATGAACAGGATGCTGACCATCAGCCGGATGACCTCGCGCGGCGTGAAGTGGTCGCCGGCAGTCTCGTTGGCCAGTTCGTTGAAACGCCGGATGAGGTTCTCGAAAATGAGGCCCATCTGTTCGTTCGGCACCGTGCTCGGGTGCAGGTCTACGTCGGAGAATTTGGAGACGACCAGGTAGAGGATGTTCGCCTCGCGCATGCGCTCGATCTCGTTCTCAAACTCGAAGAAGTCGAAGATGTCGCGGACGTTCTTGGAGAAGCCCTTGACGTAGCTGACCAGGTGCTGCGCGATGTTATCGGGGTCACCCTTGAGCTTTCCGAAGTCGAGCGGCGAGTGGTTGTGGAAGCGTTGACCGGCGGCGTTGTTCAGGTGGGTGTCGAGCGCGTCGCCTTCGAGCTTGCCGCCCTTGCGCTTCTCCAACTCGGTCAGGACCTTCGCCTTTGTCGGCGCAAGCACGCAGTCAAATCGGCGAAGCACGGTCATGGGCAGCATGACGCGCTCGTACTGCGGCGGGCGGTAGGGCCCGCGCAGAAGATCGGCGATCTGCCAGATAAGGTTGGAAAAGTAATTGTGGTCAGGCATCGGTGCAGCCTACTTCAGTTGGAATCGGGCATTGCGGACGACGTGAGTTCGGGACCGTTTGCCGATCGTATCTGGATTGAAACGCCGAGCGGCAATACCCATGGGATTGTAAGCGACGAACGACCGGTCAGGGGTTGCGCGGGAGCCGCCAGGGTGTTCGCGGGGAAGCGACGCGATCGGAGAGCAACCCCCGAGCACGTGGCAAGAAAACGATCGGCGGATATCTGGCTGAATCCGTTTGCGCCGCCGGTAGCGCCGCACAGACAGCGCGCGGCCGCTCCACGTGTCAGCTCCAGTGCATGGTCCAGACGCAACAAACCCGCACTTGGGCGGGTTATGTGGATCACTGCGGACCAACTTGGACTGCTTGATGGTGCCCAGGAAGGGAATCGAACCCCCACACCTTGCGGCGGCAGGACCTAAACC
>NZ_JAVTWB010000190.1:0-2932 GCF_032229525.1 Accumulibacter sp.
CCGCTTCCTGCGGCTGCTACCAGGCCGACAACGCCACTTACGCCCGAGCGCTGGGCTAGCGCCTGCCAAAGGAGACCTTTGGCTCTGCCGGGGCGGCGAATGCTGCAGGCGGGGTGCGCCCGATGTTGCCTTGCGGCTCGACTTCGTTGTAATCGTGTCGCCACACCGCGACGGCTTCTCTGGCTTGAGCCAGCGTTACAAACCAGTTCTCATTTCGACGCGCATCCCGAAATCTGCCATTGAAGCGTTCGACGAAAGCGTTTTGCATCGGCCGTCCGGGCTGGATCAACAGGTGTTCGATTCCTCTGACTTGAGCCCAGCTCATGAAGCCTCGAGCGGTGAATTCCGGGCCGCGCTCGGTACCTACCGTGCGTACCGAGCGCGGATCACCGCGGCACCTGGCCGCCTGGTCCAATACCCGGATGACGTAGCTGCCGCGCATGGATAGATCGACGCCGATGTTAACGCACTCACGACTGAAGTCGCCTGCCACGGTGAGGCACTTGAGTCGCCGCCCGCTGGTCAATGCACCACTACCAAAATCCATGCTCCAGACGTCGGCGAGCCTTGTCGCGGCCAGTAGCGGCCCGCGCTCAGTCGGCAGGGCCGGGCGACAAGCGTCGGCGGCGGCGTTATCATAACTACCACTACCATGAACTGCGCATGAACACGACACTTCTCGCGTGCTATCCGGGTGGGCTTCAAGAGCCGTTGCGGCTGCCCGCTCTTGAGTCAAGGGTATGCCTCCGGACTCCGCCCATGGACTCGCAACGGTAGCTGTCAGGTCGCCGCCGCCAGTTTCGGGCTGGTGCCTGACAAGGCGTGACGCCGCCGTGAGCGGCTGGAAGCGCAGTGCCTTGAAATCAGGTTACACGCGTCCTGTGTATGCCGACCTCTCGGAAAGGGAATTGCCACGCAATGAATATGCCATTCAAGCCTGATCTCGAGCTCGAGAAACGCCTGTCAGACAAGCTTCTGGATGTCTTCATCAGGGCCGGCCTGGTCCTTGCTCTGGTGATGCTTTGCTACCGGATTTTCTCGCCTTTTCTGGGCTTGATGATGTGGGCGCTGATTCTGGCTATCACCCTCTATCCGCTGCATCAAAAACTGGCCAATGGCCTTGGCGGCAAGCAGGGTCGCGCGGCGACCCTGCTGGTCCTGGCGGGCATCGCCTTGATCGTCGTGCCGACCGCGCTGCTGGCGAGTTCGATGGGCGATTCGATTCATCAGCTGATCGCCAGCATCAAGCAGAATACTTTCGAGATTCCGGCGCCCCCAGCAAAAGTGGCCGACTGGCCGCTGATCGGCGAGAGGCTCGCGGCGGCCTGGTCGATGGCGCACACGGACCTGCCGACGTTGATCCACAAGCTGCAACCGCAGATCGGCAGCCTGGCCAAAAAAGCTCTGGGGGTGGTTGCCAGCATTGGCAGCGGCATGCTGCTGTTCCTGTTCTCGTTCATCATTGCCGGCGTGATCATGGCCTTCGGTGAGTCGGGCGAGCGGGGCGCGCGGGCGATATTTCATCGCGTGGTCGGCAAGGCGCGCGGTGAAGAGTTCAACAAGCTGTCGACGGCAACGGTGCGTGCGGTTGCCATGGGGGTCATCGGGGTGGCCTTCATCCAGGCGATCATCGTCGGCCTGGCCTTGATGGTCGCCGGCATTCCCTGGGCCGGCGTATTGGCGCTGATCATGCTGCTGTTGGGCATTGCGCAGATCCCGGCACTACTGATTACCTTGCCGGCGATTGCCTATATGTGGACCCTCGGCGACTACAGCACCGTTGCCGCGGCCAGCTACAGCGTCCTGCTTGTCGTTGCCGGTTCGGCGGACAACGTGCTGAAACCGCTGATGCTCGGTCGCGGCGTCGATGCGCCGATGCCGGTGGTCTTGCTCGGCGCTTTGGGCGGCATGGCCGCCAGCGGCATCCTCGGGATGTTCGTCGGCGCAACCTTGCTGGCCCTGGGGTACCAGATTTTTATGGGCTGGGTGGAAGCGCGCGACGAGGTGGAGCAGGCTGGGGATGATTCGCAGTCGGTCGCCTGAGGCCGCGTGCCGGTGCCGGTGAGTCGAACAGGCGCGCGGCTCCTGGCCGTCAGCGCGGCTTTCGTACTCAGCGCCTGCACCACGGTGGGGCCTGACTTCAAGGCGCCGCTGCTGCCGTCCTGGCTGGCCGACTGGTCCGGCGGGTCACTGGAAGCGCTGGCAGCGCTTCCAGCGGAACGGAAAGGGAGTTCATCGGCGGTCACTGCCGAATGGTGGCGCAGCCTCGACGACCCAGTGCTCGATGCGCTGATCGACGAGGCGTTGCGCCGCAACCCCAATGTACGCATTGCCGGCCTGCGGATTCTCGAGGCGCGCGCCAATCTCGGTATCGCCGGGAGCACGCTCTACCCGCAGGTGCAGCAGCTCAGCGGCGACGCACTGCGCGTCGGGCAGCGTCAGGACGGTGGGCCGAACAGTGCCTTCAGCAGCTATGGGCTGGGCTTCGGTATCGGCTGGGAACTCGACCTGTGGGGCAAGTTCCGGCGCAGTATCGAGGCCGCCGATGCCAGTTATTTTGCCAGTCTGGCGCAGTACGATGATGTGCAGGTGTTGATGGCGGCGCAGGTCGCGACCCTGTATGCGTCGATTCGTACCCTCGAGGTGCGTTTGCAGATCGCTGGCGAGAACGCTGCAGTTCAGGCGCGCAGCCTGCAAATCACCGAGCGGCGGTTCAAGAGTGGCAATGACGCGGAACTCGACGTGCAGCAGGCCAAGAGCCAGTACCTGAGTACGCTGGCCAGCATTCCGCAGCTGGAGAGCGGCCTGCGGCAGGCGCAGAACGCGCTTGGCACGCTGCTCGTCCGAGCACCCGGACCGCTGCCCGAAATGGTCGCTGGTCGGGGCCGTATTCCGAACGCGCAACTGGAGCTGATCTCGGACATGCCCGCCG
>NZ_JAVTWB010000190.1:3032-16689 GCF_032229525.1 Accumulibacter sp.
GGTCGGGGCCGTATTCCGAACGCGCAACTGGAGCTGATCTCGGACATGCCCGCCGATCTGCTACGCCGCCGTCCGGATGTCCGGGCGGCCGAGATGCAACTGGCGGCGCAGTCGGCACTGATTGGCGTCAGTGAGGCCGAGCTCTATCCGGCGATCAGTCTGCTGGGGTCGTTGGGCGTCTCGGGGACCTCCTTGAGCGCTTCGAGAAACACCTTCGACTGGGCAATCGGCCCCAGCCTGACGTGGAACGTTTTTGACCATGGCCGCTTGAGTAATCAGGTCCTGGTCCAGGATGCACGCTTCCAGCAGCTTTTCGAGCAGTACCAGGCAACGGTACTGAGTGCTGCCCGTGAGGTTGACGATGCCGCCGTTGCTTTTGCCAAAGGCCGTGAGCAGACGGTGTTGCTTGCCGAAGCGGTGACCGCGGCGCGGCGCTCGCTGGCGATTGCCAACATCCAGTATCGCGAAGGTCTGACAGGTTTCGAACGGGTACTCGATTCGCAGCGCGCGCTGTTCAGCCAGCAGGAGCGTGAGGTCAGCGCGCTCGGTGATGTCGCCAAGAGCCTGATTGCGCTCTACAAGGCGATGGGCGGTGGCTGGCAGGCCGGACGCAGCCGTCCCTTGCTCGATGACGCGACGCGCGAGACGATGGGCGAGCGCAGCGACTGGCAGGACATGTTGAGCACGCCCCTGCCGCCCGCTGCGCGTTCCTTGCCGGCGGGCGTGCAAAACCTTGAGAGAGAGCCATGAGTGAACAAGCCCTAAGGTCCACCGAGGCGCCAGCGCCCGTGGCGCCGGCGCCACCTCCCGAGAAGCCCGGCGCCGGGACGCGGATCGGCTCGCTGATTGTCGTCGCGCTGATCGTCGCCAGTCTGCTCTGGTATTTTGCTGCCGATCGCCTGACGCCCTACACCTCGCAAGCCCGGGTGCAGGCTTTTGTCGTGCCGGTGGCGGCCGAGGTGGCGGGCAAGGTGCTGAGCGTACACGTCAAGAACAACGATGACGTGCAAGCTGGCGAGCCGCTCTTCGACATCGATCCCAGCCAGTACCAGATCGCCGTGCAACGCGCGCGCTCGGACTATGAATCGGTGCGCCGCTCGGTCAATGCAGCGAGTGCGGCGGTCGAGGCCGCGCGGGCTTCGCTGCAGGCCGCGCAGGCCAATCACGTCAAGGCCGAGAAGGATGCGACGCGGCAGGAAACACTCTACGCCGAGGACCCCGGCGCCATTTCGGTGCGCCGCCTGGAGAGCGCGCAGGCGACGCGGGTGCAGGCGCGCAGTCAGGAAAAGGCGGCCGAGGCCGACCTGCGCCGGGCGCAGGAGTCCGCTGGCGAGAGCGATGAAAACAACTCGCAGTTGCTGAGCGCGAGTTCGGCGATCGAGAAGGCCGAGCTTGACCTGCAGCGCACCCGGGTGGTGGCGCCCGGCCGCGGTTTGGTCACCGATCTGCGTACCGAAGTCGGGCTGTTTGCCCAAGCCGGAGCGCCGGCGATGACCCTGATCACGATCCACGATTTCTGGATCAATGCCGACCTCACCGAGAACAACCTCGGCAATGTCGACGCTGGCGACGAGGTCGCCATCGTCCTCGACGTGTCGCCTGGCGAAGTGTTCAAGGGCCGCGTGCGCAGCATCGGCAGCGGCGTCAGCTCCGGCAAGCAGACCTCGCCGGGGACGTTGCCGACGATCGACAACAGCCGTGACTGGCTGCGGCAGGCGCAGCGCTTTCCGGTGGCGATCGAGTTCGACCCCGCCGAAGGCAAGCGCTTGCCGGATATACGGATTGGCGGCCAGGCCGAGGTGCTGGTCTATACCGGCGAGCATCCGCTGATGAATTTCCTCGGGGCTGGCTATATCAGGCTGATGAGCCTGCTCTCGTATCTCTATTGAGCAGCGGCTGATGGCACGCGCCGACAAGGCTGTTCTGCGCCTGGCCAGCGGACTGTTTCTGGCGGTGCTGCTGGCCTATGGCCTGGCGCTGCCGCTGCCCTTCGTGGTCTGTCTGCTGGCGGTGATGATGCTCTGCAAGCCGGGGCCGCCGCTGCCGATACTCAAGGGTATGGTGGTCGCCCTGTTGCTCGGCGTATTGCTCGTCGGCGGCGTGCTGATGGTGCCGCTGTTGCAGCATTATGCGCTGAGTGGCGTCATGCTGACTGGCGCCGTGCTCTACGCGCTGTTCTTTTTTGGCCTGCGCAGTGCCAATCCACTGACGATGATTCTGGTCGTCTCTTTCACCCTGGTGCCGGTCGCCGGGGTGGCGGAGCAGGCGTTGGTGACCGTCATCAGCGTCGCTTTGGTCGCCGGGGTTCTGGTCGGGGTGGTGGTCAATGGCGTTTCACACGCTTTCTTTCCCGACCCTCCCGAACTGCCGGGCATGGCCGTAAAGCCACCGCCAATCGAACGCGAGGCGGCCAGCTGGATTGCCCTGCGGGCAACGCTGATCGTCCTGCCGGTATTCGTCCTGGCCCTGAGCAATCCGTCTTTCTATCTCGCAGCAATCATGAAGACGGTGGCGCTGGCGCAGCAGGCGGGTTCTGCCCGAGCCCGATCGGCGGGGCGGGAACTGGTCGGCTCGACGCTGATGGGCGCCTGGATGGCGATGCTGGTCTGGTTCGGCTTGTCGCTGTGGCCCAACCTGTGGATGTTGATGCTGTGGATCACTGGCGCCGCCCTGTGGAGCGGTGCGCGCATTTTCGGGGTCAAGGCAAGTACGTTTCGTCCCTCGTTCTGGAGCAACGCGCTGATGACGATGCTCATCCTGCTCGGGCCAGCGATCGAAGATAGCGCCAACGGCAGCGATGTTCTGGCCGCATCGGCGAGTCGTGTCCTTCTCTTCGTCGGGGTATCGCTGTATGCCTGGGCAACGGTCTGGGTTCTGGAGCGCTGGCGCGCTTCGCGATCGCAGGCGCTGTTTTTCGATCGTAGCTGAAAGGAGGGCACGGCATGATTTTGATTGATCTGGCGATTGGCCTGCCGACCATGTTGGCATGCCTGATCCTGCAGGTGTCGGTGACTTTCTGGGTGGTCAAGTACTACCTTCGGCTATCAGCTCGGCAGCTGTCCGGCAGTGGATTTCTTGTTGGCGTCCGCCCGCTGATGGTGGTGATGGTGGTCATGATGGCAGGCAACTTCCTGCAGATGGCGATCTGGGGAGCGGTCTTCTTCGTCCTGGGAGAGTTCGACAGCATGCACGCGGCTTTTTACCATTCGGCGGTGAACTTCACCACGCTCGGCTACGGCGACTTTGTCATGAGCGACGAGCGGAAATTGCTGGGCCCTCTGGAGGCCGCCAACGGTGTGTTGATGTTCGCCATTACCAGCGCGGCCTTGATGTCGGTTCTGCAGCACATGATCAAGGTGCATCTGGTGGCCGGCGAGAAGAAGTAGTGACTGCGTGTGGCCAGGCTGAACGCAAGAAGCCCGCCTGACGGCGGGCTTCGATGGCAGCTGGGGTGGCTCCCGTTCAGGCTTACTCGAATTCGAGAATTACCTGGTCGACCGACAGGCTTTCTCCAGGCTCGGTCACGACCTTCTTGACCTTGCAGTCACGCTCGGCCCGGAGGACGTTCTCCATCTTCATGGCCTCGATGACGGCAAGCTTTTCACCGGCACTGACCTGTTCGCCAGCCTTGACCGAGACCTCACGCAGCAGGCCGGGCATCGGGGAGAGCAGGAACTTGGAGAGATCCGGCGGCACCTTCTTCGGCATCAGGGCCAGCATCCGGGCGGCGTTGGCGGTCATCACCGTTGCCTTGACCTGCTTGCCGAAGTGGACGACGCGGTAGAGCAGACCGATGCGTTCGAGTTGCAGACACAGTGGCGTGCCATTGCAGGTGCCGTGAAAGACCAGTTCACCGAACTTCCAGTCGGACACCAGATCGTAGCGATCCGAGCCGTAGGTGACGGAGTAACCACCAGGGATCGAAGTGACCACCACCGGGTAATCCTTCCCCTCCATCTGCACGACCCACTCGCTGCCAACCTTGCGCTCGTGTCCCGGCATCTGGCCGCTGACCTGGACCGCTCGGTCGATGTAGCGACGACGGCCGAAAGCGGCGACTGCGGCGAGCAGGCCCGGGTCCTCGTGTACTACGTCGGAGGCCACGAAGCCGTTGGGGAACTCGTCGGTAATGAACGAGGTGGTGAAGATCCCCGACAGGAAACGCGGGTTCTGCATCAGCGCCGCCTGGAACGGAATGTTCGAGCCAATGCCGCGAATCACGAAGGCGTTGAGGGCGTCGCGCATGCGTTCGACTGCCTGCTCGCGGGTCGAGCCGTGGCAGATCAGTTTGGCGATCATTGAGTCGTAGTACATCGAAATCTCGCCGCCTTCGAAGACGCCGGTATCGACCCGAACCTCGCCTTCGACGGTTTCCGGTGGCCGGTACTTGACCAGTCGGCCGATCGACGGCAGGAAGCCACGGAAAGGGTCTTCGGCGTTGATCCGGCACTCCATCGCCCAACCGTTGGCCTTGATGTCAGACTGCACGAAGGGTAGTTTCTCGCCGGCGGCGACGCGGATCATCAACTCGACGAGATCGACGCCGGTGATCATTTCGGTGACCGGATGCTCGACCTGCAGCCGGGTGTTCATTTCCAGGAAGTAGAACGATTTGTCCGAACCGACGACGAATTCGACGGTGCCGGCGCTCTGATAGTTCACGGCTTTGGCCAGTGCTACCGCCTGCTCACCCATCGCCTTGCGGATGCTGTCGTCGATGAACGGCGACGGCGCCTCCTCGATCACCTTCTGGTGCCGCCGCTGGATCGAACACTCGCGTTCGAGCAGGTAGACGGTGTTGCCGAAGGAGTCGGCGATGATCTGGATCTCGATATGGTGCGGCCCCTCGACAAACTTCTCGATGAACACGCGATCGTCGCCGAAACTGTTGCGCGCCTCGTTGCGGCAGGCATCAAAGCCTTCCGAAGCTTCCGTGTCGTTGTAGGCGACACGCAGGCCCTTGCCGCCACCGCCGGCAGAGGCCTTGATCATTACCGGGTAACCGATATCCTTGGCGATGCCGACAGCCTTGGCGGCGTCCTCGATGGCCGCGTTGTGGCCGGGGATGGTGTTGACCTTGGCTTCCAGCGCCAGTTTCTTGGAGGCGATCTTGTCGCCCATGGCAGCGATCGAATGGTGCTTCGGGCCGATGAAGGTGATGCCGTTCTCTTCAAGCCGGCGCGAGAACTCTTCGTTCTCCGAGAGGAAGCCATAGCCCGGGTGCACTGCTTCGGCGCCGGTCTGCTTGCACGCATCAATGATCTTGTCGATCACCAGATACGATTCCTTCGATGCGGCCGGGCCGATACATACTCCCTCGTCAGCCATCAGCACGTGCATCGAGTCCTTGTCAGCCTCGGAATAGACCGCGACCGTCTTGATGCCCATATTTTTGGCGGTCTTCATGACCCGACAGGCAATTTCGCCGCGGTTGGCGATCAGAATTTTCTTGAACATCTCTATTTCTCCCCGTCGATCAAAGCGGAATGTTGCCGTGCTTGCGCCACGGGTTTTCCAGTTTCTTGTCCCGCAACATGGCCAGCGAGCGGCAAATGCGCTTGCGCGTTTCGTGCGGCATGATCACGTCGTCGATGAAGCCTCGCGCACCGGCGACGAAGGGGTTGGCGAATTTTTCCTTGTACTCCGCTTCACGTGCCGCCAGTTTTTCCGGATCGTTCTTCTCCTCGCGGAAGATGATCTCGACCGCACCTTTCGGACCCATCACGGCAATCTCGGCCGATGGCCAGGCGAAGTTGACGTCGCCACGCAGGTGCTTCGAAGCCATCACGTCGTAGGCGCCGCCGTAGGCCTTGCGGGTGATCACGGTGATCTTCGGCACCGTGCACTCGGCGTAGGCGTAAAGCAGCTTGGCGCCGTGCTTGATGATGCCGCCGTATTCCTGCGCCGTGCCGGGCATGAAGCCGGGCACATCGACGAAGGTGACCACGGGGATGTTGAAGGCGTCGCAGTAGCGCACGAAGCGCGCTGCCTTGATCGAGCTCTTGATGTCCAGGCAACCGGCGAGGACCAGCGGTTGGTTGGCGACGATTCCGACGGTCGAGCCGTCCATGCGCGCGAAACCAATGACGATATTCTTGGCGTACTCGCGCTGCAGTTCGAAGAAATCGCCGTCATCGGCCACTTTGATGATCAGTTCCTTGATGTTGTACGGCTTGTTGGTGTTGTCCGGCACCAGCGTGTCGAGCGAGAAGTCGAGCCGATCGGCCGAGTCCTGCGAAGGCAGACGCGGCGGTTTCTCGCGGTTGTTCGACGGCAGGAAACTGATGAAACGGCGCATCATCATCAGTGCCTCGACGTCGTTTTCGAACGCCAGGTCGGCAACCCCGGACTTGCTGGTATGGGTGACGGCGCCGCCGAGTTCTTCGGCAGTGACATCTTCGTGGGTCACCGTCTTGACCACTTCCGGGCCGGTGACGAACATGTAGGACGAGTCCTTGACCATGAAGATGAAGTCGGTCATCGACGGGCTATAGACGGCGCCGCCGGCGCAGGGCCCCATGATCAGGGAAATCTGCGGCACCACGCCCGAGGCGAGAACATTGCGCTGGAAAACGTCGGCGTAACCGGCCAGCGAAGCGACACCTTCCTGGATCCGGGCGCCACCCGAGTCGTTGAGGCCGATCACCGGCGCACCGACCTTGATCGCGTGATCCATAACCTTGCAGATTTTCTCTGCGTGCGCCTCCGACAGCGAACCGCCGAAGACGGTGAAGTCCTGCGAAAAGATGAACATCAATCGACCGTTGATCGTACCGCAGCCAATCACCACCCCGTCGCCGGGAACCGACTGGTCGGCCATGCCGAAGTCGTGACATCGGTGTTCCTTGAACATGTCCCATTCTTCGAAGGAACCACTGTCGAGCAATAGCTCGATGCGCTCGCGGGCGGACAGTTTGCCCTTGCTGTGCTGGCTGTCGATACGCTTCTGGCCACCACCCAGACGCGCCGCCGCACGCTTTTCTGCAAGCTGGCGAATGATGTCGTGCATAAGGTTTACTCCCTAACGGTCGGGTCAATCAGAACTACTCATACATCAGAACTACGGAAACAGGTCGGACTATCCTGATCCGACCCCGGTAATCATTCCTTCATGTTGGCCAGCAGCCGGGACGCTGCCGCTCCCGGCGTCGTCCGCCCCTCGGCGACGTCGCCCAACAACTCGGGCAGCGCGGCGCGCACTGACGGATGGGCGCGGAAATAGCGGCGCAGCCCGGAATCGATCAGGCTCCACATCCAGTCCACGGCCTGCCGGCGACGCTTCTGCTCGAATTCGCCGCTTTCGGTCATGGTGCGCTGGTAGCGCTCGATTTCGCCCCAGAACTCGGCGATGCCGCGCTTGCCGAGGGCGCTACAGGTAAGAACCGGCGGTCGCCAGTTGGGGCTGGCGCTGCGCAGCATGGTCAGCGCCGTACGCATCTGACTGCGTGCGGCGGCTGCGGCACGTTCGTCGATATCCGCCTTGTTGAAGACGATCAGGTCGGCAATCTCGACGATTCCCTTCTTGATTGCCTGCAGGTCGTCGCCCTGGCTGGGTAGCTGCAGCAGGACGAACGCATCGACCATGCCGGCGACAGTGGTTTCGGACTGACCGACACCGACGGTTTCGACGATGATCACGTCGAAACCGCCCGCTTCGCAGAGCAGCATCGCTTCGCGCGTCTTGTCGGCCACCCCACCCAGCGAACCCGAAGAGGGGCTGGGGCGGATGAAGGCTTCGTCGCGCTGGCAGAGAAACTCCATGCGCGTCTTGTCGCCGAGGATCGAACCGCCGGAGACCGATGACGACGGGTCAACGGCGAGCACGGCCACGCGCTTGCCGGCTTCGATCAGAAGGAGGCCGAGGGATTCGATGAAGGTGGACTTGCCGGCCCCGGGTGCGCCGGAGATGCCTACCCGGACGGTGTTTCCGGTGTGTGGAAGAAGTGCCGTCAGCACTTGCCGAGCGCGACGGTGATGATCGCTGCGCGTCGATTCGACGAGCGTGATGGCTTTGGCCAGCGACCGCCGTCGACCGGCGAGAACGCCGTCGACGAGGTGCTGGTCGGCAGGAGCCAGTGCGGTTGCGGATGTGTGAGTCATATCCATGGTCGATGGCTGATGGCGCTTCTGCTCAAGCAGAGGTCCGTGCCTTGCGGATTTCGGCCAGGACGGTCATCGCCGAATCCTCGATGCGCGTGCCCGGTCCGAAGATCGCCTTGGCGCCGGACTTGAAGAGAAAATCGTAGTCCTGCGCCGGGATCACCCCGCCAGCGAAGACGATGATGTCGTCCGCCCCCTGATCCTTGAGCGCCTGGACCAGGGCCGGCAGAAGCGTTTTATGCCCGGCTGCGAGGGACGAGACACCGACGGCGTGCACGTCGTTCTCGATGGCCAGGCGGGCGGCCTCTTCGGGCGTCTGGAAGAGCGGACCGACGTCGATGTCGAAACCCAGATCGGCAAAAGCGGTGGCGACCACCTTGGCCCCTCGGTCGTGGCCGTCCTGGCCCAGTTTGGCGACCATAATCCGCGGCCGCCGGCCTTCTTCCTCACTAAACTTGGTGATCTCGGCTTTCAGCGTTTCCCAGCTCGAAATGCCGTCCACCACCGCACCATAGACGCCCGAGACCGTCTGCTGGGTGGCGCGGAAACGCCCGAAGATCTTCTCCATGGCGTCCGACACCTCGCCGACCGAAGCGCGCAAACGCATGGCCTTGACCGTCAGGTCGAGCAGGTTGCCTTCGCCGGTTTCGGCACAGCGGGTGAGATCGGCCAGCGCGGCGTTGACCTTGTCGCTGTCACGGCTTGCGCGGACAGTCTTGAGACGGGCAATCTGCGAATCGCGAACGGCATTGTTGTCGATATCACGGATTTCAAGCGCGTCTTGCTTGGCGAGCTTGTACTTGTTCACGCCGACGATCACGTCCTTGCCGGAATCGATGCGTGCCTGCTTGTCGGCCGCGCAAGCTTCGATCTTCATCTTGGCCCAGCCGGATTCGACGGCATGCGTCATGCCGCCCATGCTGTCGACTTCCTCGATGATCTTCCAGGCCTCGTCGGCGAGGTCCTGGGTCAGCTTTTCCATCATGTACGAGCCGGCCCACGGATCGATGACGTTGGTGATGTGCGTCTCTTCCTGGATCACCAGCTGGGTGTTACGCGCGATGCGCGACGAGAACTCGGTCGGCAGGGCGATCGCCTCATCAAGCGCGTTGGTGTGCAGCGACTGCGTGCCACCGAAGACCGCGGCCATGGCTTCGATGGTCGTACGCACGACGTTGTTGTAGGGATCCTGTTCGGTCAGCGACCAGCCCGAGGTCTGGCAGTGCGTACGCAACATGCTCGACTTGGCATTCTTCGGTTCGAACTCCTGCATGGCTTTCCACCACAGCAGGCGGGCGGCGCGCAGCTTGGCGACTTCGAGGTAGAAGTTCATGCCGATGGCGAAGAAAAACGACAACCGACCGGCAAAGGCGTCGACGTCCAGCCCGGAAGCAATCGCCGTGCGCACGTAGTCGCGGCCGTCGGCAATGGTGAATGCCAGTTCGAGCGCCTGCGTCGCGCCGGCTTCCTGCATGTGATAACCCGAAATCGAGATCGAGTTGAACTTGGGCATGTGCTGGGCGGTGTAGCCGATGATGTCGGAGATGATCTTCATCGACGGCTGTGGCGGGTAAATGTAGGTGTTGCGGACCATGAACTCCTTGAGGATGTCGTTCTGGATGGTCCCCGACAGCTTGTCCTGGGTGACGCCCTGTTCCTCGGCGGCGACGATGTAGCCGGCGAGGATTGGCAGCACCGCACCGTTCATGGTCATCGACACCGAGATCTTCTCGAGCGGGATGCTGTCGAACAGGATTTTCATGTCTTCGACGGAATCGATCGCCACCCCGGCTTTGCCGACATCGCCAGTGACCCGCGGATGGTCGGAGTCGTAGCCACGGTGCGTAGCCAGGTCGAAGGCCACCGAGACGCCCTGGCCGCCGGCGGCGAGGGCCTTGCGATAGAAGGCGTTGGAAGCTTCAGCGGTGGAGAAGCCGGCATACTGACGAATCGTCCAGGGTCGGCCGGTGTACATCGTCGCCTGCGGACCACGGACGAATGGAGCAAGGCCCGGCAAGGTATCGGTGTACTGCAGACCCTCCAGATCCTGGCGGGTGTAAAGGGGTTTGACGACGACCCCTTCCGGCGTTACCCAGTTCAGGGTGTCGAGTTCGGCTCCGCGCAGCGCTTTTGCGGCGGCTTTTTTCCAGGGATCTAGATTTGCTGAATCGGCGTTTGCAGGATTGTTCTCGTTGGACATGACGGAACCTTTCACGGAATCAGTGGAATGGGGTGGGGTTGTCGTCTCGGACGACGCAAGGATTATACCTACCCGAAGGGCTGCGATGGCTCAAAGGCGCCCGCAAAGCTTGACACCCCGTCTGACGAATAATACTGTATCCATAATTATGAACGCAAGGTCTCGCCGAGACCTGGAATCAGTCAGCGAAGACGAAATCGATGGACGCGAGTCAAATAGCCCAGACTGCCCTCTACCAGGAGGTCGCGGAACGACTACGGCAACGAATCTTCTCGCATGAGTTGCCGCCGGGGGCGAGGATCGACGAACAGGCTCTGACGCTCGCTTATGGCATCAGTCGGACACCACTGCGCGAAGCGCTGAAGGTGCTCGCTGCCGAGGGTCTGGTAATTTTGCGACCGCGCCGTGGCTGCTTCGTGACCGAGGTCTCGGAGCAGGATCTCGACGACATCTTCCCCTTGATGGCGATGCTCGAAGCCCGTTGTGCGCTGGAAGCGACAAGCCGTGCACAGTCCGAGGATCTGGCCGGGCTCGACGCGATTCACGCCCGACTCGAGCACTTTGCCGCCAGCAACGAGATCGAACGTTTCTTCGAAGCGAATCAGGAGTTTCACTCGCGCATTCAGGAAATGTCCGGAAACCGTCGGCTCCGACAGGTGATCCAGGATCTGCGCAAGGTGCTCAAGCTTACGCGGCTGTTTTCGCTGAGCATCGACGGTCGTCTGAAGCAGTCTCTTGCCGAACACCGCGTGATCCTGGCGGCGATCAAGGCGGGTGATGCGGCTGGCGCACAAACGGCGATGCACGATCACATTCTTTCCGGACGCGAGGCCCTGGCCCGATGCCATTCCAATCAGGAGTTGCTGGAATGACCGGTCGCATCCTGTGCACGCGTGCGACGGCGGTCGCCACCGTCACCCTGTCGAATCCGGGCAAGCTCAACGCCATCGATTTTGCCATGTGGCAGAGCCTGGCCGAGATCGTCGGCGATCTGTCGCGTGATCAGCAGTTGCGCTGTGTCATCGTGCGTGGCGACGGCGATCAGGCTTTCGCCGCCGGCGGTGACATCGAGGAGTTTCGTAGCCGGCGGGATACGGTGGACCGGGCGATGGCCTACCACGCGCAGGTGGGGGATGCCCTGCGGGCGTTGTCCAGCTGTCCTCTGCCGATCATTGCGCTGGTACAGGGGGCGTGCATCGGTGGCGGGCTGGAGATCGCCGCGCAATGTGACCTGCGTATCTGCGGCGAGTCGTCCCGCTTCGGAGCGCCGATCAACAAGCTCGGTTTTTCGATGTATCCCGGCGAGATGGAAGGCCTGTTGCGCTTGATCGGGCCGGCAAGCCTGCTGGAAATCCTGCTCGAAGGTCGCATCCTCGGCTCGACGGAGGCTCTCGCCAAGGGCCTCGTCACCCGTGTCATTGCGGACGCCGATGTCGTTCGCGAGGCGCAGGCAAGTGCGCGCCGTATCTGCGAAGGCGCGCCGCTGGTTGCCGGTTGGCACAAACAGTGGGTGCGTCGGCTGCAGGAAGCGCGTCCGATCAGCGCTGACGAACTGCGTGCCTCGTTCGCCTTTCTCGATAGCGACGACTATCGCGAAGGTCTGGCGGCGTTTCTCGAAAAGCGCGCGCCGAATTTCTGCGGCCGCTGATCCGCCTCGCTAGGTGAACAGGCCCCAGGCCATCTTCGCCGCGAGCAAGATCAGGATGCCGGCAAAAAGACGCTTCAAGGTGGCCACAGGCAAGCGGTGTGCCAGTTTGGCGCCGAGCGGTGCGATCAGCATGCTGGCCGGTATCAGCCAGACCAGGGCGGGCAGGTAGACGTAGCCGAGGCTCCACTGCGGCAGACCGGGGTGCCCCCAGCCGTTGAAGATATAACCCAGCGAACCGCCGACGGCGATGGGAAAGCCGACCGCGGCAGATGTCCCGATGGCATTCTGTACGCGCACATTGCACCAGGTCAGGAAAGGCACGGTGAGCGACCCGCCGCCAATGGCCACCAGTGCCGAGACGGCACCGATGCCGGTGCCGACGGCAAAGACGCCAGCTGCGCCGGGCAGCTCTCTCGACGGTTTGGGTTTCAGACCAAAGATCATCTGCATGGCGACCAGGCAGACGAAAGCGGTGAAGAACACGGCCAGCGGTTTGGACGGCACGCTGCCCGCGAACAACGTGCCGATCAGGGTGCCGATGAGAATTCCCGGCGTGATCTGGACGACCACCCGCCACAGCACGGCGCCATGCTGGTGGTGCGCACGCAGGCTGGCAAGCGAGGTGAAGATGATCGCCGCCATCGACGTACCGAGTGCCAGATGGAGAACCTCCGCTATCGGAAATCCCGCTTGCGCGGCGAACATCATGGTCAAGGTCGGGACCATCACCAGGCCGCCGCCGATGCCGAGCATGCCGGCGAAGAAGCCGCCGAACAGACCGAGCGCGAGATATGCCAGCCACCAGAGCAATTCCGACTCCCTTCAGGACCTGGGAAAACGAGAAGCTCTATCATCCCACGATTCGTCGCCTGGTTTGCCGAGCAGGTGGTCGATCGGCGTCGGCCGGGCCCTTCGCCGAGTCATTGCCCGAGTACTTCCGCCAGCATGCGATCGACGCCGATTTGCCACTCCGGCAGGCGCAGGTCGAAGGCGTCCCGCAGCTTGCGCGTATCGAGCCGCGAGTTATGGGGACGCGGTGCCGGCAAGGGGTAGGCGCTGCTCGGCACTGGCTCGATAGCTGTCGGCGCGACGCGGATGGGCTGGCCGGCCCGCCGGGCGAAGTCGATGACGTGCCCGGCATAGCCGTGCCAGCTGGTCTCGCCAGCCGCCACCAGGTGGTAGAGGCCGGCGAGATGCGGTCGCTGCTGTACGCCACGAACGGCATGCGCGGTCACGTCGGCGAGGAGTTCGGCGCCGGTTGGCGCCCCGATCTGATCGGCGATCACCTTGAGTTGATCGCGCTCGCTCGCCAGGCGCAGCATCGTCCGGGCAAAATTGCTGCCGCGTGCCGCGTAGACCCAACTGGTACGGAAAATCAGATGCCGGTCGCAAGCGGCAACGGCCTGCTCGCCGGCCAACTTGGTCTGTCCGTAGACGCTGAGCGGACCGGTCGGGTCGCCTTCTTGCCATGGCCTGTCACCGCTGCCGTCGAAGACGTAGTCAGTCGAGTAATGGACCAGCCAGGCGCCAAGCCGCTTCGCTTCGTCGGCCAGTACGGCGGGAGCCAGGGCGTTGATCATTTTCGCCAGCTCCGGCTCCGCTTCGGCCCGGTCGACCGCGGTATGGGCGGCCGCGTTGACGATCAGGTCCGGAGCGACCTGGCGTACGCTTGCCGCCAGACCAGCGAGGTTGGTGAAATCGCCACACAG
>NZ_JAVTWB010000190.1:16789-26278 GCF_032229525.1 Accumulibacter sp.
GCGTCTATGGCGTAGCGGCGATCGTGGCCGGGACGGTCGGTGACGTAGGTGATCTGTTCGCTATACGGCTTGCCGTCGGCGCGCGGCCGAAGTTCGTCGAGCAGGCTGCAAACGATGTGCACGATGTCGAGGTTGGGTTTTTCGTTCCAGCCGCCGACGTTGTAGGTCTCGCCGGTGCGGCCCGCGTCGAGTACCCGCCGGATGGCACTGCAGTGGTCGGTGACGTACAACCAGTCGCGAATCTGCTGGCCGTCGCCGTAGACCGGCAAGGGTTTGCCGGCGAGCGCATTGACGATCATCAGTGGAATCAGCTTTTCCGGGAAATGGTAGGGTCCGTAGTTGTTCGAACAGTTGGTGGTCAGCACCGGCAGCCCATAGGTGTGATGGTAGGCGCGGACCAGGTGGTCGCTCGCCGCCTTGCTTGCCGAATAGGGGCTATTCGGCTCATAGCTGTGGCTTTCGCTGAAGGCCGGTTCATCCTTCGCCAGCGAACCATAGACCTCGTCGGTCGACACGTGCAGAAATCGGAAGCCTTGCTTGGCCGCGTCCGGCAGCGCGCTCCAGTAGCCGCGCGTGGCTTCGAGGAGGTGAAAGCTGCCGACGACGTTGGTCTGGATGAAGTCTTCCGGACCATGGATCGAGCGATCGACGTGCGACTCGGCGGCGAAGTTGACGATTGCGCGCGGCTGGTATTGCGACAGCAGGCTGCTGGTCAGTTTGCTGTCGCCGATGTCGCCGTGCACGAAGATGTGCCGTGCGTCGTTGGCCAGTGACGCGAGGTTCTCGCGATTGCCGGCGTAGGTCAGCTTGTCTAGGTTGATGACGGCCTCGTCGCTCTGCGCCAGCCAGTCGAGAATGAAGTTGGCTCCGATGAAGCCGGCGCCACCTGTAATCAGAATCATCTGTCGACCTTTCAAATATCGCCAGGGTTGAACAAGAGGTGACGATTGCCCGTCACCAGGGGCCGCCGAAGCCTGGAATCATCTGCCGTAGCTGTCTTGCAGGCGGACAATGTCATCCTCGCCCAGATAGCTGCCGGATTGGACTTCGATCATTTCAAGGTCGATCTTGCCCGGGTTTTCCAGACGATGGACCACGCCAAGCGGAATATAGGTCGACTGGTTCTCCGCGAGCAACAGCGTTTCGTCGCCGCGCACGATCACGGCAGTGCCCTTGACGACGACCCAGTGTTCGGCACGATGATGATGTTTCTGCAAGCTGAGGCTCGCGCCAGGCTTTACCAGGATGCGTTTTACCTGGTAGCGCGGGGCCTGGGCCAGTCCTTCGTAGCTTCCCCAGGGGCGATGCACGATGTGCCGGAATTCGGTCTCGACGCGGTCTGAGCGCTTCAGCGCCTCGACCAGCGCCTTGACCTCCTGCGCTTTCGCCTTGTCGGCCACCAGTACCGCATCCGGTGTGGCGACCACGATCAGATCGCTGACCCCGACGGTGGCGACCAATCGTCCTTCCGACAGCAGGATGGAGTTGCGGGTATCGATGCTGATCACATCACCGCGCCGGGTGTTGCCCTCATCGTCGGCTTGGCCGAGCGTGGCCAGCGCGTCCCAGGCGCCGATGTCGCTCCAGCCGGCATCGAGTGGAATGACGACGCCACGGTCGGTCTTTTCCATCACCGCGTAGTCGATCGATTTCGACGGGCTGGCCACGAAAGCGGCGTGATCGAGGCGGATGAAATCGAGGTCGCAGCGGTCGCTGGCCACCGCCGCCGTGACGCACTCGCGGATTCCGGGCGCATAGCGGTCGAGTGCCTCGAGGTAGGTGTCGGCGCGGAACAGGAACATGCCGCTGTTCCAGAAGTACTCGCCCGCATCGAGGTAGCCCTGTGCGGTCTCGACATCGGGTTTTTCGACGAAACGATCGAGCGCGTAGCCACCGGCGACTGCCTCGCCGCGACGGATGTAACCGTAGCCGGTTTCCGGGCGATCGGGCACCACGCCAAAGGTGACCAGGGCGCCAGCGCGTGCGTGCGGGATTGCCGCTGCAACGGCTTCCTGAAAAGCTGTGACGTTGGCGATGACATGATCCGAGGGCAACACCAGAAGCAGCGGCGCTTCCTTCTCATCGCCGTCACCAATCGCATGCACTGCGGCCGCCGCGACCGCCGGAGCGGTATTGCGTGCTGCGGGTTCGAGCAGGATATCGGGCTTCAGGCCGATCTCGTGAAATTGTTCGGCGACCAGAAAACGGTGGTTCTCGTTGGCCACGGCGATGGCCACACCCAGCCCGGCGATCCCTTCCAGGCGACGCAGCGTGTTCTGGAGGAGCGAGAACTGATCCACCAGGCGGAGAAACTGCTTCGGGTAATGCGTTCGCGACAGCGGCCACAAGCGGGTGCCCGAGCCTCCACAGAGGATCACCGGACGAATCACAGACGAGGTCATTTGGAGCATCTCCAATCGGGGCAGTCTTGCCGCCAAGAGGTTTGAGGAGGCGGCATTATAGCGCCGTCGGTTTCGGCCAGCGGTGGGCGGGACTGGCTGCGAGCGGTGCGAAAAAACAAGCTCCCGCCGCTACCGCGCGGGTGCCAGGCGGACCGCTGCAGCTGCCATCTCCTATAATGCGCTCTTCCCGCTTGTTGCCCATCTTCCGGACCATTGGCTCACCGATGCGTATCCTACTGGTAAAAACCTCGTCGCTCGGTGACGTAATCCACAATCTGCCGGTGGTCACCGATCTGCGGCAGAGCTTTCCTGACGCACATATCGACTGGTGTGTCGAGGAGGCATTTGTCGATATTCCGCGTCTTCATCCGGCCGTCGACGAGATCATTCCGGTGGCTATCCGGCGCTGGCGCGACAATCTCTGGCGCTTCGCCACCTGGCGCGAAATTCGCGACTTCCGGCGACGAATCGGCAAAAAAAACTACGACGTCGTTCTCGATACACAGGGTCTGCTGAAAAGCGCGTTGATCAGCCGACAAGCCCACGGTAGGCGCTGTGGCTACGCGGCCGAGGCCGCACGCGAACCCATCGCGGCGCGCTTCTACGACACCACCTTCGTCCTGCCGCGCAATGTCCACGCCGTTCAACGCAACCGCTGGTTGGCTGCCGCAGCTTTCGATTATCCGGTCGACCTGCCGCTCGATTACGGCATCTCGCCGCCGCCCATTGAACCCGTTGATACCGCTTGGCTGTCCGCGGACCATCTCGCGGTTCTGCTGACGGCGACCAGTCGTGACGACAAGCTGTGGGACGAAGCGCACTGGTCTGCGGTTGGCCAGGCGATGGTCGCGCGCGGGCTAACGCCTCTTCTGCCCGCCGGCAGCGCGCGCGAGAGACAACGAGCCGAGCGAATCGCCGCTGCTGTGCCGGGTGCCGTCGTGCCGCCGCCGCTGACGCTGCCCATGCTGGCCGCACTGATCGCTCGGGCAAAGCTGGCAATTGGTGTCGATACCGGCCTCGCCCACCTCGCGGCGGCCTTGCGCGTGCCGACCATCGCGCTTTACATCGCCACTGAACCTGCGCTGACCGGCGTCTACGGCACCGGTTTCGTGCGCAATCTCGGCCGCACCGGTGCCGCACCGTCCGTTCAGGAGGTGTTGACGGTCGCCGAGCAGGCGCTGCGCTGATGGCCCGCCTTGCTTACTCGCTGCTTTTCTACCTGGCCATGCCTCTGATCTGGCTGCGGCTGCTCTGGCGAGCGCGAAGGCAACCCGAGTACCTCCAGCACCTGGGCGAACGCCACGGTTTTTACGCACGGTGCCCACGACGGCCTCTGATCTGGCTGCACGCGGTCTCGGTCGGCGAGACCCGCGCGGCGGAACCGCTGGTGGCCGCGCTCCTACATGACTATCCGGAGCACAGTCTGCTGCTGACCCACATGACGCCGACTGGCCGGGCAGCCGGTAGTGATCTGCAGCTCAGGTACCCGGAGCGGCTGACGCAGTCCTACCTGCCTTATGATTTGCCGGACGCTTGCGGGCGCTTCCTCGATCACTTCCGGCCGCAGATCGGCTTGCTGATGGAGACCGAGTTGTGGCCAAACCTGATCGCGGCGGCCAAAAAACGGCAACTGCCACTGGCGCTGATCAACGCTCGCCTGTCGGCACGTTCGCAGCGCGGCTATGCCCGGCTGCGGGCCCTGATCCAGCCGGCACTCGCGTCGCTGAGCGCCGTCGGCGCCCAGACCGAAGCTGACGCCAATCGCTTGCGACAGATTGGCGCGTGCCAGCCGAGCGTCTGCGGCAATCTGAAATTCGATAGTGCACCGCTACCCGAAAAACTGCAGTTGGGAGAGCAATGGCGGCAGGCCATCGGGCCGCGGCCGGTGTGGCTGGCTGCCAGTACGCGCGAAGGAGAGGAAGCGCTGATCCTGGAAGCTTTCACGTCGATCGCTATTCCCGAGATGTTGTTGGTGATGGTGCCGCGTCACCCGCAGCGATTTGCCGAAGTCGCCCGGCTAATTGCCGGGCGCGGGCTGGTGAGCCGCCGAAGAAGTTCGGGAACGCTGCCGACGAGCGAGACGCAGGTCTGGCTCGGCGACAGCATGGGTGAAATGATGGCCTACTACGCGCTGTCGGATCTGGCGCTGATCGGCGGCTCGCTGCTGCCCTTTGGCGGACAGAACCTGATCGAGGCGGCAGCCTGTGGCTGCCCCGTCCTGCTCGGTCCGCACAGCTTCAACTTTGCCCAGGCCAGCGAAGATGCCATCGCCTGTGGCGCTGCTCGCCGGGTTGTCGACGCCGGCGAGGCGGCTGCGGTCGCCGGCGAACTGCTGAAGCAGCCGGCGCAGCTGCGGGCGATGCGTGCTGCGGGGCTGGCCTTCAGTCAGGCGCACCGCGGCGCCACGGCGCGCACCGTGGCACTGATCGAGCCGTTCATGGCGCTTCGAAGAGGGTGTTGATCTGCTCCAGATCACCCTCGGCGAGCGAGCCGACGGCCGCTTTCAGCCGCAGCTGGGCGAGCAGGGTATCGAAGCGCGCTTTGGCAAGGTCTCGCCGGGTGACGTAGACCTGATTCTCGGCGTTGAGCACGTCGATGTTGATCCGTACACCCACTTCGTAGCCGAGGCGGTTCGATTCGAGGGAGCTGAGACTCGACACCAGCGCCGCTTCCAGCGCCCGTACGCCGGCGAGGCCGTTGACCACCCCCAGGTAGGACTGGCGTGCGCCGAGTGCGGCGCTGCGCTTGGCATTGTCCAGTGATGCCGCCTCGACATCACGTTTGGCAATCGCTTCGCGGGTCTTCGAGTTGACGGAACCGCCCTGAAATAGCGGGATGTTGAGCTGCAGGCCAACCTGCCTTGTGGTGTTATCGATCGAACCGACGCCAAATTGGCCGGGACCGTTGTTCTGGTTGTAGTTGGCGACCGCATCGAGGGTCGGGTAATGACCGGCCCGGCTGATTTCGATCGCCTTGGCCGCCGCCTCGGTGGCCGCCTGCTGCGCCTGCACGACGAAGCTATCGCGCTCGGCAGCCTCGACCCATGGTTCCATGCTCGCCGGTTGTGGCGGTGTCATGACTGCTTTCGGCTTGAGCCGATTCAGTTCGCCGGGGTTCTTGCCAATCAGCACACGGAGCGCATAACGCTTGACTTCGAGCTCGCTCTCGGCAGCAATTTCCTGCGCCGTTGCCAAGTCGAAGCGCGATTGCGATTCGTAGGTATCGGTGACCGTCGCGGTGCCGACCTCGAAGTTCTTCTTCGCTTGCGCCAGTTGCTGCGCAATCGCGGTCTTGTTGGCCTGAACGGCGCGCAGGTTTTCGATCGCGAACAGCTCGTCGAAGTAGGCTTGTGCAACGCGCAGAATGAGGTCTTGCCCCGCCTGCGCGAAGTTGGCCTCGGTCTGCATGACCAACAGCTTCGACTGGTCGTATTGCACGAAATTTTGCCAGCGGAACAAGGGTTGGGTCAGATTGACGCCGTAACTGTGATTGTTGTACTTGTTGCTATACGAGCTACTGAGGGTGTCGACGTTGACCTTGTAGCGGGTGTCGTTCCAGTAGCTGTTGCCCGTGGCCGCAATGGTCGGCAGAAGGCCGGCCAGCGCTTGTGGTTGCTTCTCGCGTCCGGCGACGGCGCTGGCGCGTGCTGCCGTGTACTGGGCGTCGTAGGTCAGCGCATCGCGATAGACCTGGAGCAGATCGGTAGCAAAGGCGGGAATTGCGGAGAACAGGCCGGCCAGCAGCAGACTGAACCTTCCGGGACCAAGTTTCACAGGCATGATGCTAGCCCTCTTTCAATACTTGCGCATCGCCGGATCGACGTCGCGCGCCCACGCATCGACGCCACCGGTGAGGTTGTAGATCGAACTGAAGCCCTGGCGTTCGAGAAAGTTGCCCACCTGCAGGCTGCGCACACCGTGATGGCAGATCACCACGATGTCGGCTTCGCTGTCGAGCTCGCCCAGACGGGTCGGCACGGTCTGCATCGGCAGCAGCATCGAGTCGGCGAGGTGGCAGAGCTCGTACTCCCAGGGCTCGCGCACGTCGAGCAAGAGCGGTCGTCGCGGCGACTCTGAGTCGGCAGGGTTCGCCGACGGTGTACTTGGCGTCAGCCACTCTGCCAACTGGACTGCCGAGAGCTGTTGCATTGCCTCGATCCGCAGTCAGAAGACGAAGCGCTGACGTTGTTTTTTGGTGGTCAGCGGCGCGACCACGGTCTCGAAGAGATTGATCGTGTTGAACGCCTGCTCGCTGGTGCGCGTAATCAGGCGTGCCTGCATCGCCGGCGCCTCGCCGATGAATACCGCGAGGCGGCCGCCGATCTTCAATTGCTGCAGAAAAGCCTCGGGAAGTTCGGACAAGGAACCCGAGATGACGATCACGTCATAGGGCCCCGGATCGGGCCAACCCTCGGAAGCGTCGCCAGTTGCTACAGTGACGTTGGCGACACCCGCTCGTTCGAGGTTTTGCCGAGCCCTCTCGGCGAGCTGCGGATCAATCTCGACACTGTAAACGTACTCCGCTTTTGCCGCCAGTAGCGCTGCCATATGGCCGCTACCGGTGCCGACTTCCAGCGCAATGTCGGTGTTCCTGAGCGCCACCTCCTGGAGAATGCGTGCCTCGATCTTCGGTTGGAGCATCGTCTGGCCATTGCCAAGCGGCATTTCGATGTCGGCAAACGCCAAAGTCCGGTGTGCGGCGGGTACGAAGTCTTCACGTCTTACCGCGGCCAGGAGCCCGAGCACCTCCGGATCCAGCACTTCCCAAGGACGGATTTGTTGCTCGATCATGTTGAAGCGAGCTTGTTCCATATCCATAGCCATCTCCACCGCAGTCATAGCATTCCTCGTCACAGTAATCATATTAGCACGATCTAATATTCTATCGCCAAGCCAAAATTATACCCGTCTATCGGCAATGGGTCGCGTCGGAGCCCTGGTCGCCACGCCTCGTCAAACACGCAATAGACTGCCGGCGTTAGCGCCGCGAATCGCTTTTCGCCGTTGTCCTGTGGCGTGCCGTCCGAAGTGTCGACATTCGTCAGGGACGCAAAAACGGCGCCCCGAGGCGCCGTTTTGGGTCACATAGACCGGCCGACCATAGCGCTAGGCGGCGGCAAGTCCCTTGATCTGAGCCGACAGGCGGCTCTTCTGGCGGGCAGCCTTGTTCTTGTGGATGATGTCCTTGTCGGCAATGCGGTCGATTACCGCTACCGATTGCTGGAAGATGCTCTGCGCTGCAGCTTTGTCACCAGCGCCAATTGCCTTCTGCACACGCTTGATGGCGGTACGCAGAGTCGAGCGCAGGCCCGCATTGTGGGTGCGCTGCTTGACGGCTTGGCGGGCACGCTTGCGAGCTTGTGCGCTATTGGCCATGAATGTGGGTTCCTATGAAAAACTGCTGATGACGTCGAAAGGCGAGGATTGTACAGAGTCAGGCCTGGTGAAGCAAGCGGCAGCCCGACCAGGGGTGGTTTTTTTCGCCGACGAAAGAAAATCCGGCGGGAAAAGAAACGGGCGCCAGGCGCCCGATTCTTCTGCGACAAAGACAAAAGCCAATCAGAAGCTGTGCATGAGGCCGGCGCCGAGCGTGTAGTTGCTCTCGTTCGCGGCACCGATCTGGCCCGGGACAATGATTGTCTGACCAGGGACGATCACGTGCTTGTTGTTATCGAAGTAGCTATAGGCTGCGTAGACCGCGGTGCGCTTCGACAGCGGATAGGTGTACATCGCGCCCGCGCCCCAGCTGCTTCCATCGGCAACATTGCGGCGATCGGTGGTCACCTTGCCATAGCTCAATGCGGCGGTGCCAGGGCCGACCGGAGCGCTGACGCCAAGTGTCCAGAGATCGCTGTCGTCTACACTGCCGGCGCCGACGAGATTGTTCTTGTTGTCGAGCGCCTGGTAGCTGGCGAAGACTTTGGCAACCTTGAAGTCATAGTTGCCACCGATATACCACTCGTTGATATCCTTGCCCATGCCGGCCGGGTTCGGGTAGGCGATGTTGACGTTCTGACGGGTCTGATAAACCAGGTCGACGTTAACCGGGCCGTTGGCGTAGTTGAGGCCGAGGCCGCCCTTGCCGTTGTCGGAGGTGCTGGCGTTGTTCAAGCCGCCAAGATTGCTCTCACCGAAGCCGTAAATGGCGCTGAAAGTCAGGCCGGAGTAGTTGTTGCTGGTGTAGGTGACGGAATTATTGAAGCGAGCCGGGCTGTTCGGGGTGACGGTATAGCCATTAAGTGCGCTGAGGCTTGACTGAATGGCCATGTCGGTTGCGTCAAGCGCGTCGTTGCGGGCTGCAGCGTTGAAGCCCGGCGAATACTGACGGCCAAGGGCGACGGTGCCGAGCTTGGCGCTCGACAGGCCGACGAACTGCTGGCGCGCATTCAGGCCACCGGTACCGAGACCCTGGTTGGTGTCGATATCCAGCCCGTACTCAAGCGTGAACACCGCCTTGAGGCCGTTGCCGAGCGCTTCTTCGCCCCGGAAACCCAGACGATTGCCGGCGGCAATGCCGGAAGCGATGCCGCTGAACTTGTTTGTGCCCATGCCGGGACCGGCGCTACCTGAACTGTAAACGTAACCGGCATCGACGACACCGTAGACGGTGACGTTGGTCTGGGCCGCAACGGCTCCGGAAACCAGGCTGCCAATTGCCAGTGCGATAAGCTTCTTGTTCACTTGGGTAATCTCCTGTAGGTCCTGCAATCACAAAACCGAAATCTGCTGCGCTATGCTGATTGGCTGGGCGGCGAAGCTCTTGAGCCATCGACCAGAAGTTTGGCAGAGCGCTTTTACAGCAGCAAGCGTGACGAGCGTAATCCCGGTGCGGCGACATCGGCGCGTTGTATTTGCGCCACAGTTGGGCGTGCGTGCTGTGGGGTCGAAGGCGTCGATCGCCGCCCACGGCTTTTTTGCGCTGCGGTCCCGGCCCATCGGGCGAGGTCTACGCACCCACGCACGCGCGGCTGCGGCCAATCGCAACCGAATCAGCGCTGCTTGCCTCTGAGCGCAGGGCGGCGGCGGCGGGCGGCGCGGCAGCAAAAAAAACGGGCGCCGAAGCGCCCGTTTCAGGAAGCAAGTGACCG
>NZ_JAVTWB010000190.1:26378-30663 GCF_032229525.1 Accumulibacter sp.
GTGCCAGGAGTATTGAACTGGCCATTGACGTTCTGACGCGACTGGTAGACCAGGTCGATGTTGAGCGGGCCGTTGGCGTAGTTGCCACCAGCGCCCCACTGGCCGTTGTCGCTCGTCGAGGCGGTGGGGCCTGATTCGCCGAAGCCGTAGATCAGCTTGCCGGTGAAGCCGCTGAAGTTCGGCGAGGTGTAGGTGGCGGCATTGTTGAAGCGGGCTGCACTGTTCGGGGTGATGGTGTTGCCGCCTGCGTTGCTCAAGATCGACTGCGTGCCAAAGGTGGCGCCGCCGGTCGGGTCATTGTTAACCGTGGCGATGTAGCCCGGTGCGTACTGACGGCCGAGGGCGACGGTACCGAGCTTGGCGCTGGACAGGCCGACGAACTGCTGGCGGGCATTCAGACCGCCGGTGCTGCCGACGCCGGTGTTGCCGTCGACGCTGAGCGAGTACTCGAGGGTGAAAATCGCCTTCAGGCCATTGCCCAGATCTTCCGTACCTTTGAAGCCGAGACGCGAACCGCTCAGGTAGCCGGACTGGATGCCGCTGAACTTGTAGTTGCCGCTAACGCCGGTAGGCGTGCCGCCCGAGCCGTACACATACGCTGCGTCAGCAATACCGTAGATGGTGACGTTGCTCTGGGCAAAAGCAGCGCCCGAGGCCAGGCCGGCAACTGCCAGCGCGATCAGTTTCTTTTGCATGGTGAATCTCCTCTATGTTTGCGATCAATGAATCCAACTGGTGCTTCATCAAACTGGGCCTCTCTGAATACTCGAGAAGTTGGAGTGATTGTGGCAAGTGCAGATGGGCGGGGCAAGCGCGCCGAGCGCTTTGGCTGCCGATCGCGCTGCAATTGTTGGTTTTTTGCCACACATGTGGTGATTCGTGCTGCAAGCCGCTGCGCTTCTTGGCGCTTGCGACACCGTCGAGTGGGTTTCGGAAGACGGAGCATTGTTGTCGGGGGGGCATCGCCTATCGCGTTTACCCGCAGCGCGGTGGCCGCCACCGTTGGTCTTGAATTGATTTCACTTTGGGCGCGCATCCCATGGTCGGTGGATTGGCGTTACTGACACGCACGCGAGCTGCGCTACGAACTTGCTTCTCAGGCCTGCCAGCGATTCGCCCCTGGCCGACGGTGAGAGATTCGGCGGCGGGCCCGTTCGATTGGGATGTGCAAGCTCAGGAAAACAGGCCCGCCAGCGCTTCGCCGGGTTCGGCGGCGCGCATGAATGCTTCGCCAACAAGGAAGGCGTTGACACCGTTGTCGCGCATCAAAGCGACATCGCGGGTGGCGAGAATGCCGCTTTCGGTGACGACGATGCGATCTTCCGGGATCAAGGACAGCAGTTCGAGGGTGGTCTGCAGACTGACTTCGAAGTTGCGCAAATTGCGGTTGTTGATGCCGATCAGTGGTGTGCTGAGCTGCAGGGCGAGATCGAGTTCCTGGGCATTGTGCACTTCGACGAGTACGGCCATAGCCAAACCGCCGGCGATCGCCTCGAAATCGCGCATGGCGGGCAGGTCGAGTGCTGCGGCGATCAACAGGATGGCGTCGGCGTCCATCGCGCGGGCCTCGTACACCTGATAGGGGTGCACCAGAAAGTCCTTGCGCAGGACCGGCAAGGTGCACGCGCTGCGCGCCGCCTGCAGGTAGGCCGGGTCGCCCTGGAAGAACTGGCGGTCGGTGAGCACCGACAGACACGCTGCACCGTGTCGCTGATAACTGGCGGCGATCTCTGCCGGGCGAAAATCGGCGCGCAGCACGCCCCTGGATGGGCTGGCTTTCTTGATTTCAGCGATCACCGCGGCCTGGCCATGGGCGATCCGGTCGCGCATGGCGCCGACAAAGTCGCGCGGCGTGGCTTGCTTTTCGGCGCTGGCGCGTACGCTGGCGAGCGGCATTGCCACCTGGGCGGCAGCGACTTCGTCGCGCTTGACGGCAAGTATACGGTTGAGAATGTCGCTGATCACGGGGTGGACTGCGCCGCCGGGGTGGTCGCGCCCTCGTCGGTGTCTTCAAGCAGATCATCGACAGGGATCTCTAGCGCGCGGGAAGCCAGGTCGACCGTGTCGCCCACGCCATAGTCGTAGAGCACCCAGTGCTTTCCGCGGTCGCGGCGGAAGACCTCGATACGTTTCGCTGGCAGGTCGATCAGCACGTAGTCCTGCAGGCTTGCGAGCTTGCGATAGGCGGCGAATTTGGCTCCTCGGTCGTAGGCGGCGGTCGATTCGGACAACACTTCTGCAACCAGCAGCGGGTGGCTGACGTGGTCCGGGGTCAGACAGTCTCGCGGGTCGCCGGTGACCACGACGTCGGGATAGAAGAAGCAATCGGCTGCTTCAATGCGCGTCTTGACCGATTCGATGAACACCCGGCAGGGGCTGCCCTTGAGTTCGCGACGCAGACTGCCATACAGGTTTCCCTTCGCTACATTGTGTGACTGGCGCACGCCGACCATGGCGAAAACTTCGCCGGCCACGTATTCGTGACGCTCTGCCTGGGTTTCTTCCCAGGCCAGGTAGGAGGCGGCATTGAAGCGCTTGTCAACTTGCGGTATGGCCATGCTCGTCTCCTTCACAACGCCACCGATCACGCCGAAAACCCGCGCGTAAAGGCAACGAATTCGTCGAGCCGGGTGAGCGCCGCGCCCGAGGCAATGGCTTCGAAAGCGCGCTCCACGCCGTCGCCCAGGGTTTCGGTCAGACCGCTGACGTAGATGCTCGCACCGGCATTGAGCGCGACGATGTCGCGTGCGGCGCCGGCCTTGTTCTGCAGGGTGGCCAGCAACATCGCTTTCGATTGGTCGACGTTGGCCACGCGCAATACGCTCGGGTCATGCACGGCGAGGTTGAACTGCTCGGGGTGGACGGTGTATTCGTCGATGCGACCGTTCTTCAACTCGCCGACCAGCGTCTCGCCGGAGATCGAGATCTCGTCAAGGCCTTCGCGGCCAAAAACGGTCATCGCGTGCGAACTGCCAAGGCGCTGCAGAACGCGCACCTGGATTCCCACCAGGTCGGGATGAAATACGCCGAGCACCTGATTGGCCGCACCGGCCGGGTTGGTCAACGGGCCGAGAATGTTGAACAGCGTGCGGATGCCCAGTTCGCGGCGAACCGGCGCCGCGTGCTTCATCGCGCTGTGATGGTTGGGGGCGAACATGAAGCCGATACCGACTTCATCGACGCACTGCCCGACCTGTTCGGGCGTCAGGTTGATGTTGACGCCAAGCGCTTCGAGCACGTCGGCGCTACCGGATTGTGAAGACACCGAGCGCCCGCCATGCTTGGCGACCCTGGCTCCGGCGGCGGCGGCAACGAACATCGCGGCGGTCGAGATGTTGAAGGTCTGGGCGCCGTCACCGCCAGTGCCGCAGGTGTCTACCAGGCGTGAGCGGTCACCGACCAGCACCTTGGTCGACAGTTCGCGCATGACCTCGGCCGCGGCAGCAATTTCACCGATTGTTTCCTTCTTGACGCGCAGGCCAACGATGATCGCCGCGATCATCACCGGGCTGACTTCGCCGCCCATGATCTGACGCATCAGGGAGACCATCTCGTCGTGAAAGATCTCGCGGTGTTCGATGACCCGCGCCAGGGCGTCCTGTGCGTTCATTTGCCGTGCTCCTCAAGGAAGTTCTTCAACAGGTCGTGGCCGCGCTCGGTGAGGATCGATTCCGGGTGGAACTGAACGCCCTCGACCGCCAGGCTGCGATGGCGCAGGGCCATGATCTCGCCGTCATCGGTCCAGGCGGTGATCTCGAGGCACTCCGGCAAGGAGTCGCGCTCAATGGCCAGCGAGTGGTAGCGAGTGCACGTCAGCGGATTGGGCAGGCCACGGAAAACCCCCTTGTCCGTATGGTGCACCGGCGATATCTTGCCGTGCATCAGCTTGCGCGCGTGCACCACGCGGCCGCCGAAAGCCTCGCCGATCGCCTGGTGTCCGAGGCAGACGCCAAGCAGTGGAATCTTGCCGGCGAATTCGCGAATCGCTGCCAGAGAAATCCCCGCCTGTCCCGGCGCGCAGGGACCGGGAGAAATTACCAGCAGGGCAGGGTTCAGGCGCGCGATTTCGGCGATGCTGATGGCGTCGTTGCGGAATACCCGGACGTCCTGTCCCAGCTCCCCGAAGTACTGGACGAGGTTGTAGGTAAAGGAGTCGTAGTTGTCGATCATCAGCAGCATTGCAGGGGCATCCTGTTGACTAAACAGGCTTTCGCCTGCCATGCCGTCGATTGATACCCGCTGCTTCGCTCGCCGGTGGGTGATCGGTGCTGACGGCACCGGTAAA
>NZ_JAVTWB010000190.1:30763-37804 GCF_032229525.1 Accumulibacter sp.
TGCGTCCGTCGAACTGGACTTGCCCGTCCGCTGCTGCCAATCGGCGAGAAGTGCCGCGGCGGAATCCCGTCCACCCAGGCCGAAAGCCAGCGCCAGCGCGACAGCCACAGCACCGACGATGAATCCAAAAGCCGGGTTGGCGATGTCAATGGCCAGTTCCATCTGACGTAGCGCCATGGCACCAGACAACAGCAGAATGACGATTCGTGTGCCAAGCGCCAGCAGGGGCGCATTCGGCGAGTCGCTGGCGCGCACGATACCGGCAACGAAATTTGCCAGCAGCAGACCGAAGCCAAAGATCACCAGGCCAAGCAGTACGTGCCCGCCAAAGCCGACGAAGCTCCTGACGATCGCCGAAAAACCAGCGAAGCCGAGCAGGTTGCTGGCTTCCGTGGTGGCGAAGAGCACGATCACCGCGATGCCAGCTTGCCTGCCAGGGCAGATGGCGAGCGCTCCCCTTCTGCCGCCGTTTTGGCGAGGCCGAGTTTTACCGGCAGATCATCGAAACCGACAGCTGCCAGCACGTTGCTCAGTAGTCCCGCGACGATGCGCCCGATGACGACCGCGAGCAGTAGCAAGCCGGCACTGAAAATTGCCGGCAGCATTTCCATCACCTTTGCCAGCATGTCGGTGGCGGGCCGTGTGATGGCATCCAGCTGAAGCGCACCAAGGGCGGAAACGATGACTGGCACCAGAATCACGAAATACTGCGAACAACGCCGATGCAGGGAACGAGTAATTGCTCCGCAGTTGTCGCAAGAGGTCTGTCCAGATTCGAGTTATCCGACAATCGGCGTTTCCGGGATCTGCTTCGGAAAACGCATCCGATATGACAGAACCAAGGTCGCAGCAGCAAAAGCTGGTAGCATGACGCTGCCCCTGGCGGAGGTACCCCCCGCGGGCACCTTAAATGCATTTTCCGATGACCCCACGCTCACAACAAGCATTCTTTTTCATCTGCGACTGGCTCCTCCCGCTGGGTTATTTGATCCTGCTGCTGGGCTTGGCTGTCCTGCCTGATCGTGGCACTTACCACAAGTTGGTCTACGCACTGCTGGCATTTCCGGCTTTTTTGGCACTGGTATTGAAGCCGGAGGTGCTCAAGGACTTGTTGCGGGAACCCATCATCGGGCTTTTCCTGGCTTTCTCCGCCTGGTCCCTGCTCAGCAGCATCTGGTCAATTAGCGGCAGCTTGACCGGCGGCCTGTTGAAGAACCCCCTATACATCTTCCTGTTGTTTGCCGCGTGCTCATTGCTCACCGTGCAAGGGAGTAGACGACTCGAACAGAGCACGCTGATTGCCGCAGTGCTGATGATTCCGCTGACCATTTATTCGCTAGGCACGTTTGCCGTTGGCTGGACGCCAGAAGCCAGGCTGGTTGGCCCAGGGGCGTTGGACAACCCACTGCTGAGCTCGCATCTTTTCGGTTTTTTTTGCGCCCTTTGGCTCGCTTTGAGCATGACCTTGCCGCAACGACAATGCTGGATGACCATCGCACCACTGTTAGTTTCCGGAGGCGCGCTGCTGGCCACCGGCTCGCGCACACCGCTCCTCGCAACAGCGTTGGTCTGTGGGTGGTTGGCACTGGTCCGCTGGGACCGACGTTCGATCATTCTGATCCTGGCTGGCGCATCGGGCTTGGCGGTGATGCTGCTACTCTATCCCGACGCGCTAATGAGTCGCGGCACTTCTTACCGCCTGGAGATCTGGCAGAGTGCACTGAGCAAGATCAGCCAGCGGCCTTGGCTGGGCTTTGGCATTGGAGCGTCCCTGGCGATCTACGTTGATGTATCTCCACTTCCATTCAGCGAACCGCACAGCTTTGCCCTCGGAGTGCTGTACTACACAGGCATCATCGGCCTGTGCCTCTGGCTGGCCATGCATGTGCTGGCCTTGAGTTATTGCTGGCGTCATCGGCACAAACTGCTCTTCGCGATCGGCGGTGCCCTGCTGATCTATGGTCTTGGTGCGGGACTCACCGAAGGCGGCGGCATCCTGCCACGACCCAAAGAGCACTGGTTTCTGACGTGGATCCCGCTCGCACTTATTGCGGCCTTGAATATCGCCACGCGCCAGGCCCGGGAAACTCCGAAGTGACACCCGGTTGTCCAGCCTACCTCACGCGGGCTCAATGCCGGCGGTTCGCCAGCGAGCCGCCGGTAACTCACAGGCGCGTGTCAAGCCCATGTTCGGCCAGCTCTGCGGCGCGCAGCACGGCGCGCGCCTTGTTCTGTGTTTCCTGCCATTCCGAAGACGGGTCGGAGTCGGCGACAATGCCGGCGCCGGCCTGTACGTGTAATTGGCCGTCCTTGACGATTGCCGTACGAATCGCGATTGCCAGGTCCATGTCGCCGTTGAACCCCAGGTAGCCGACGGCACCGGCGTAAATCCCGCGCTTGACCGGTTCGAGCTCGTCGATGATTTCCATCGCGCGGAGTTTCGCCGCGCCGGAGACGGTTCCGGCCGGGAAGGTGGCCTTGAGTACGTCGAGCGCGGTCAGGTCAGGACGCAGCTTGGCTTCGACGTTCGAGACGATGTGCATGACGTGCGAGTAGCGCTCGACGATCATGTTTTCGGTGAGCTTGATGGTGCCGATGCGCGCAACGCGACCGGCGTCGTTGCGGCCGAGGTCGAGGAGTTGCACGTGCTCGGCCCGTTCCTTCTCGTCAGCCAGCAGCTCATCGGCGAGCGCTTGATCTTCTTCAAAGGAAACGCCTCGCCGGCGCGTGCCGGCGATCGGCCGGACGGTGACCGTGTCGCCTTCGAGACGGACCAGAATCTCCGGTGAAGCGCCGACCACGTGAAAATCCTCGAAGTCGAAGTAGAACATGTACGGCGATGGATTGAGCGAGCGCAGCGAGCGGTACAAGGCGATCGGGCTGGCGGCGAGCGGTTTGCTCATGCGCTGGGAGAGGACGACCTGCATGATGTCACCCTCGGTGATATAACGCTTGGCTTTGACCACGGCCTGTTTGAACTGGGTCTCGCCAAACATCGATGTCGCCGGCTGCGAGGGCTGTGGTTTCTCGGCCGGGATATGTACCGGCTCGCGTAGCCTGGCCAGCAGCTCCCGGAGCCTGGCCTGCGCTTTCTGGTAGGCACCGGGAACGCCGGGCTCGGCATAGACGACCAGGGTCAGTTTGCCCGAGAGGTTGTCGACCACGGCAATTTCTTCGGAAAGCAGCAGCACGATGTCGGGAATGCCGAGATCGTCCGGTTTTTGCGAGCGCGTCAGCCGGGTTTCGATGTAGCGCACGGTGTCGTAGCCAAAGCAACCGACCAGTCCGCCGCAGAAGCGCGGCAAACCGGTGGTTGGCGCGGCGCGAAAGCGGTGCATGTACTTGGCGATGAAGTCGAGCGGGTTGGTGTCGTCTTCGCGTTCGGCGATACGGTTGCCGTTCAGTACCAGGACTTGATGCGCATTGACGACAATACGCGTCGGACTGGAAAGACCGATGATCGAGTAACGGCCGAAGCGCTCGCCGCCCTGCACCGATTCGAGCAGGTAGGTGTACGGCTCGTTGGCCAGCTTCAGGTAGATCGACAGCGGGGTGTCGAGATCAGCAAAGGTCTCGAGCGTTACCGGGATACGGTTGTAGCCTTCGGCAGCGAGCCGATTAAAATACGCTGCGGTCATGGGAACTCCACAAGAAAACACGGAAACACTGTTGGAACCGGTGGGCATCGAGTTGATGCACACCGCGGGGCGGGGCGGGGCAGCGGCGAGGCTGCGCGGCCATTTATCGGCGCCAGGGGCGCCAGGGCCAAGCCCCCGCCCGGCTGGCGGGCGGTGCGTGCAGTTTGTGTTCGAGTGCGTTCATGCGTGACGGATGCGTTGGGCGGCTTCAGCGAGGCTCGAGACTATACCATCGCAAGCGAGATCACCAACCCCTCGCCCTTCGTTGTAGCCGTAGGGCACGAGGAAAACGTGGCAGCCGGCGGCGCGTCCGGCATGAAAATCGTGCACCGAATCACCAATCATCAGCACGTCCGCGGGCGAGGTGCCGAGGCGGCCGCTGGCCCAGACCAACGGCATCGGGTCGGGCTTCGGACGGGGCAGGACGTCGCCGCTCACCACCACCTTGAAGAACGGCGCCAGACCGACATGCTCAAGCAGTGGTACGGCGAAGGCTTGTGCCTTGTTGGTGATTACTCCGAGCGGCAGATCCAGGGCCTTGAAGGCTTCGAGGCCTTCAAGCACACCCGGGAAGAGCACGGCATGACGGCCGTTCGCGCTGGCGTAGTGGTGACGGAAGCTGTCCAGTGCTTCCTTGGGCGGCGGTGCCGGGTCGTCGGCGGCGACCATGCTTCCAGCGAGCACGCGCTTGACGAGATTGGGGATGCCGCGTCCGACATAGCTGCGGACCGCTTCCACGGCTACTTCTGGTCTGCCGAGGTCGCGCTGCATGGCGTTGGCCGCAGCATGCAGGTCGAGGACGGTGTCGATCAGCGTGCCGTCGAGATCAATCAGGACGGCGCGTACCTTGAGCGGCGGAGGCATCAAGCAGCCGCCAGTTGGCGGCGTAGCGCCGCGATGACCGTGTCGTAGCGGTTGCTGTCGCTGTCGCTTCCGGCGCTGAAGACGGCCGAGCCGGCGACGAAGGCGTCGGCACCGGCGGCGGCGATCTCGGCAATGTTGTCCACTTTTACTCCGCCGTCGACCTCGAGCCGGATGCGGCGTCCGCTTTCCTGTTCGTAGGCATCGATGCGGGCGCGTGCAGCGCGCAATTTGGCGAGTGTTGAGGGGATGAACTTCTGCCCGCCAAAGCCCGGGTTGACGCTCATCAGCAGGACGATATCCAGCTTGTCCATGACGTGGTCCATGTGGTCCAGCGGCGTGGCCGGATTGAACACCAGGCCGGCCTGGCAGCCGCATTCACGGATAAGCGCCAGCGAGCGGTCGACGTGCTCGGAGGCTTCGGGGTGGAAGGTGATGATGTTGGCGCCGGCCTCGGCGAAGTCGGGGATGATTCGGTCGACCGGCTTGACCATCAGATGGACATCGATCGGCGCCTGGGTCAGCGGGCGGATCGCCTTGCATACCAGCGGGCCGATAGTCAGGTTCGGCACGTAATGGTTATCCATTACGTCGAAGTGGATCCAGTCTGCGCCAGCGGCGATTACGTTCACGACTTCATCGCCGAGTCGGGCAAAATCGGCAGAAAGGATGCTGGGAGCGATGACGAACATGGCGGAAAACCCTTGAGAAAACGGGGTTTCATTCTACCGCGAATCGGCTTCCGCCGCTTTGGCGAGGAGTCCAGATCACGAACAGGCTTGTCAGCATCCGCGCTTTGGTGTGCAATGCCGGTTCTGAGTGTCCCGACATCGAGCAAACATGGCTGAGAGCAAGAAGTATGAGGTCGCGGTCAGCGCGATCCCGCAATACATCGCCGAGCAGTCTGACCCGGCGAACGACAGCTACGTCTTTGCCTATGCCATTACCCTCGAGAATGTCGGCACTGTGCCGGCCCAACTCATCTCGCGGCACTGGATCATCACCGATGCCAGCGGCGAGGTCCAGGAAGTGCGCGGCCTGGGCGTCGTCGGCCAGCAGCCGTTGCTGCAACCCGGCGAGAAGTTCGAGTACACCAGCGGTTGCCAACTGGAAACGCCGGTCGGCACGATGCGTGGTAGCTACCAGATGACGGCGGTAGACGGCAAGCAGTTCGAAGCCCAGATCGGCGAGTTCACCCTGGCCGTGCCACGCGTCCTGCATTGATTCGGCGCTATTGAGCCTCAAACACAGCTACACGCTGATCTCTCCCTTCTACGACGCGGCACTTGCCGCAGCAACGCGCGTGCCGCGCACGAAAAGTCTGGCTTTCCTGCCGCAGCAGCCGGCGCGCGTACTGCTGAGCGGTGTCGGCACGGGCCTTGACCTGCCGCTATTGCCATCGCAGCACAGCTACACCGGAATCGACCTGACGCGTGCCATGCTGCGGCGAGCACTGCCACGCGCAGCGCAGCTCGATTTCCAGTGTGTTCAGGGCGACGCGCAGTACCTGCCCTTTGCCGACCGCAGTTTCGACCACGCGATCCTGCACCTGATCCTCGCCGTGCTTCCCGATCCCGTCGCCTGCCTGGGCGAGACGGCACGCGTACTGGCGCCGGGCGGCAGCGTGCTGATCTTCGACAAGTTTCTTCAACCTGGGCGGCGGGCGCTGGTGCGACGACTGCTCAATCCGTTGGTTCGGCGTGTGGCTACCCGGCTGGACGTGGTCCTCGAAGAGGTGCTCGAGCAGACGCCGCAACTGGTCCTCGAGCGCGATCAGCCGGCGCTGGCAGCTGGCTGGTTCAGGCTGATCAGCCTGAGGCGTGTCGACAGCCCTTGAATCCGGCTGGTTATTCGGAGCCTTGGCGGCGAGCTTCCAGTTCAGTTGCCAGGCACCGTTCAAACGACCTGACGACGCTGAGGTCGCCATCCACCGCTGGCGCGGCAGCGAGAACCCCTGCGCGAAGGGTTTTTCGGCGATCCAGGTCGCGGCACTCCTCGGCCAGTCGCGCCGCAATGCAGATGTATTCATCTACCGAGGAGGCGATGGTGCCTGGCAAGCCGGCCTTGCGCAGCAAGCCCGCAGCAAGGCGTTGGCGCATATAGCGGCCTTCAAGGGCAACGATCGGCAGGCCGCGATGGATTGCCTGCCAGGCCGTGGTGTAGCCGGAGAAAGTCGGACAGTCGAGAAAGACGTCGCAGAGATCAAGCAAGGCGAGAAACTTCCCCGGCGAGAGCCAGGGAATCACCACCAGATGCCGGGTCGGATCAAGCCCATGCCTGCGGAATGCGGATTCCAGGCGCAGCATGATCTGGTCGGTCGCCCAGGGACAAACCGGATCCCGCAGCAGAATGAAGACGCTCGCGCCGACCGCGACGGCTATCCGCGCGTAGACCTCATCGTCGCCGGGGTCGAACTTGATGGCACGCTGAGCGATCACGAAGCGCGGGCCATCCAGGCCGAGCAAGGCAGCGTCCACCTCGGGAATCGGCTCGGCAGCGATCGGCAAGGACGAGGTACAGCAACCGGTGCCGGGCAAGCGGA
>NZ_JAVTWB010000191.1:0-5830 GCF_032229525.1 Accumulibacter sp.
ATACAAGCCATCGAGCGCCGCTTCCTCGGCAATCTTCTCCGTCTTGCGCACCCAGGCGATCTGCTCGATCGCAAAGCGTAACCTGAGTTTGGCGACTTGCGCGGCGACGGTCGCCGGGTCGGCGGTATTGCCCGAGAACACCTCCACCGCGACCGGGCAGCCATCGGCAGCACAGATCAGCCCAAAGACAATCTGCGGATCATCGCGCTTGCCGTCGCGCGAATGCCCGCGGGCGGCAAGCGGACAGCAACGGCCGGTGAGCCAGGTCGAGGTCAGGTCGTAAAGCACCAGGGTGCTACCGACCAAGTGCCTGCGCGCCAAGCGCCGCTCGATGTCCGGTTGTGCTGCGTGTAGCCAGTCGAGCGCACGATGGTAAAGACCTCCTCCGCACTGCGGTTGCGCGAACAAAGTGGGGTTCCTTCCCGCGACCGGGCTTATGTTGTCCCGCGATCTCGATCGGTACTATGAACCCCTCCGACTCCCGCCTGCAGCCGCTGCGCTTTCGTTGCCTTATACGCAGCGGTCGGTGGTCTCCCCACCTCCGCAGACGGGTCCCCAGCACTGGGCAATAAGTCTTCAAGAACATGCCGTCCCTGCTACCCCGGGAGTCGAAAAGCGCCACTTCCGTTATTCGGGCGCCCATTCAACGGCCTTCCCCTTCTGACCGCAGGGCCGGCTCCTCCAGATAGCGCGGGTTGGCTGCCGGCCTGCGGGCGGAACCTAGCTGTTCGGGGCCCAGAATCGCTCCATCGCAATATGGATGTAGGAGGCCGACCAGCCGATCATGAGCAAACCGTTGAGGGTTTCGGCGCCGGCCAGCAGGCGCAAGGCCTCAAGCGGGACAAGGTCACCATAGCCAAGTGAGGAATAGGTCTCGGCCGAGAAATAGAGCGCGGTCTCGAAGCTCAGCGGCTCGGCCCCACTCATTGTGCCGACACCCGAACGCACGAGCAGCAGCAGCGCCACCGCGTAGAGTGCAATCTCCAGGGCATGCGCCAGAAAAGTTGCGCCGAGCACGACCAGCAACTTGAAGCGCGAGCGCAGAGGCACCATGGGCAGCACGCGGGAGAGACCTGAAAGAACCTCGAAGTGGATGAGTGTGGTCAGGACCAGCATCGCAATGGCCCCCAGAACCACGATCGACAAGTTAAGCCCCCCCCGGCCGGATCAGGTAAGGGCCACCGGACTCAGGCACCGCGATGATGCCGCTCATTTCGGCCCCACGCTTGACGGGCGTGCTTGCGCTCGCGCGCGGCGCCACCACCAGAATGCTGCGCCGAGTCGCAAGGCCATCACCCACAGCGCTTCCTCGATTTTCTCGAGATCCGAGAACTCCGGGTCGGCGTGTGGTCACAGCAATTGCCTTTCCGGCTCATCGAGCTGAATTTTCATTTGGATCCTTTCGGCATGGCAATCGACGTTGCTGCGGCCACTGACTTCTTGCCCAACAGCGGCGCAGCGCTTGGATCGAACACTCGATACGCAAGCAGTTTGACGCGGTCGCTGACGAGGAACCAAACGAAGGCGTAGCCCCAGACGAACAGCGCCCAACCCCAGCCTAGCGGCGTCATGAACAGCCCGTAAACCGCGATCAGGGTCGCCACGATTTGCGTGCCGAGCACCGCCATCCACAAGATCCGTGCCGGGCGGATGGACCAGAACGGGCCGCGCGTTCGCGTCAGGAAGATCGTCAGATGACCAGCCACGGAGAGCATCAGATACATCAGGGTCTGGAGATGAGGGTGATCAAGCTTATAAACTCGATCAGCCAGGTAGAACATACCAAACGCTGCCAGAGGTCCGACAATACCCAGCACCGAAGAAACACCGAGGACCATGTGCATGTTCCAGGCCTCAGGCTGATCCTTGTAGCGCACGTTATCGTAGGCAATGGACAGAATTGCGCCATCGTTGAGCAACGCCAGCATGACGATCATCACCGCGGTCATCGGGTAGAAATTGAACACCAGAATTGATAAGGTCATGAACAACAGCACGCGCAACGTCTCGGTGATACGGTAGATCGCGTAACTGTTCATGCGCTGGAAGATGTTCCGGCTCTCCTTGATCGCGTCGATGATCACCGACAGGCCAGGCGTCATCAGCACGATGTCCGCCGCCGCGCGCGCCGCATCCGTCGCGCCGGAAACGGCGATGCCGCAGTCGGCCTTTTTCAGCGCGGGCGCATCGTTCACCCCGTCTCCCGTCATGCCGACGATATGGCCGCGCTGTTGCAGGACATCGATGATGTGGTACTTGTGTTCGGGGAACACCTGGGCGAAACCGTCTGCTTTCTCGATCGCCTCCGCCAACTTCGCCGTCTCGTGATGCTTGGTGTCGCCGAATCCGCTGGCATCGAGAATATTCGTGCCCAGCCCCAGTTTCTTGGCGGTTTCCTGGGCAATAGCCAACGCATCGCCCGTCACCATCTTGACGCTGACGCCCATCTCGCGGGCCGTCGCGATGGTCGCCCTGGCCTGCTCGCGTGGCGGATCGAACAGCGGCAATACGCCGACAAACTGCCACCCGCCATCCTGATCGGCCCGTGCCACGCCCAATGAACGGAAGCCCCGCGCGGCGAATTCGTTGACCGCCGTCTCGACGGCAGACTTTACCTGCGCGGCATTGGCCGACAGTTCCAGAATCACCTGTGGCGCGCCCTTGGTGACCTTAAACTCTTTTCCGTCCACGCCTTTGACGGAGGCCTCGGTGCGTTTATGGACCGGGTCGAATGGCTGGAAATGAAGGACCTGATAGCCCTTCAATGCCTGATCGTCTTTCAGGCCACCGAGGACAGCGAGGTCGATGGTGTCCTGATTGTCTGCCCGCGAGGCCAGAGCGGCGTTGAAAATCACCTGCTCTGCGGACACGTTGTTGACGGCGAACGGATCGCCCAGGGTCAGTTTATTCTGGGTCAGGGTGCCGGTCTTGTCGGAGCACAGCACGTCCACGCCCGCCAGTTCCTCGATAGCCGCCAAGCGGGTCACGATGGCCTCTTTCTTCGCCAGCAGACGTGCCCCGACCGCCATGGTGACCGACAGCACCGTCGGCATCGCTACCGGAATGGCGGCTACGGTCAACACCAAGGCGAACTGCAGCGTGGTGAGAATCGGGTCGCCCCGGAAGAGCGCGACAGTGATGATCACCGCCACCAGAACCACCGCGAGGATGATCAGGTAGTTGCCGATTTTGAGTACCGCACGCTGGAAGTGGCTGGCCGCCTGCGCTCCCTGCACCAGCTTCGCCGTCTTGCCGAAGTAGGTGTTGTCGCCGGTGGCGTACACCAGCGCGTCGATTTCTCCGGTGCGGATGATCGAACCGGAGAACACCGCGTCGCCGGCTTGATGCGTAACGGGCAAGGACTCACCGGTCAGCGCCGATTGATCCACCTCCACCGGGTCGCCTTCCAGCAGGCGCGCATCGGCCGGTACGATGTCACCCAAGCGCAGATGGATGATGTCGCCTGGCACGAGTTCACGCGACTCCCGGCTGCCCCACTTGCCATCGCGTTTGACCTGGGCCTTGCTTGCCAGCTTGGCCTTCAGTGCGGCGATGGCGTTGCCGGCCTGGTGTTCCTCCCAGAAGCCGACCACGGCGTTGGCAATAAGCAACACCAGGATGATGCCAAAGTCCGGCCAATGTTGGGCAACCCCCGACAGTATCACCGCCGCTTCGATCATCCACGGGATCGGACCCCAGAAATACGAGAGAAATTTCAGGAAGGCGTTGGTTTCCTTTTCATCAATCTCGTTCGGCCCGTATTGGGCCAGACGTTTCTCCGCCTCGGTCTGGCTGAGACCGTCCGGCGACGATGCCAATTTCTTCTCCACCTCTGCCAGCGGCAGGGATTTCAGATCATCCTTCGCAGCGGACTTCGGTCCCGGCTTCGGTTCGGGCGCCCTGGATTGGGAGGTGTTAGCTTCCATTATGGGTATCCTTTGCACTTACCGAGGCCGTTACGCCTCGTCCAACCATTTCCGCGCCTCGACCGCCTTGGCGTGATCGAAGTAACGGACTTGTGCTTTTGTAAACGGCTTGCAGAAGATTGCCATGCCGTGCTGCCACGCCTTGTCCCCGAGCATTGCCAGTCGGTCGATGTCGGCGAAGTGCTGGATGCCGAACTTGGTGTCCTCCCACGCTGCACTGAGTTCCCAGCCATGGAAGTCGCTCATGTCGAACAACACCCGCAGCTTTCCGTGCTGTTGGACAAGTCGCTCGAACGCGGGCACAAACTCCGCGTAGTCGTCCTTGATCAGCTTGCCGCTGGCGTGGATGGTGAGCAGCTTGCCGTTATTTTCTTCATTGAGTTTTATGGTCATTGGGTACGTCTTTCGTAAGATTTCTGCGTCGCGGGGCACTGCTCTTCGAGCTGAACTCCACGGCACCACCAAGGAACCGCCGATCAATTAACCACCGAGGCGTTACCTTCACCATCGGTCAACTTATCGCGCACCTCGTGAGCCCAACAATTCGACGGCCATTGTCGAACACACGGCCGAGGAGACAGCAGCAGGCAGTATCTTCGGAATCTTGCTCGAGCAATGGCGAGGCCAAGCGCCACAGCATGCTGTCGCCTACTGCTGCAGCACATAGGTTCCCGGGCTGTCGCACAGGGGCTCATAGCCTTTGTCCGGGGCACCCATCGCTGGCGGCGCTTCGCTGCCCGAGGAGTGCGCTTCGAGCCATTGCTGCCAGGCTGGCCACCACGAGCCCTGCGCGGTCGGCGTTTGTGCTTTCCAGGTTTCCGGGTCGATGCAGCGGTCCCCTTCGTGGCAGACGCTGAGCTGGTAAGAGCGGTGCGGGTGGCCGGGTTCGTTGACGATGCCGACGTTGTGCCCGCCGCTGGTCAGCACAAACGTCAGCTCGGTGGCGTCGCTTTGCAGGTGCAGTTTGTACACCGAGTGCCAGGGGGCGACGTGGTCGGCCACGGCGGCCACGGCAAAGATCGGGCAGTGGATGTCGCTGATCGAGATGGCGCGGCCTTCGACCATGTACTTGCCCTCGAAGAGCTCGTTGTCCACGTACAGCCGGCGCAGCAGCTCGGAGTGCTGGCGATAGGGCATGCGCGTGCCGTCGGCGTTCCAGGCCATCAGGTCGAACATCGGTTCGCGATGCCCGAGGTAGTACTCGCGGACCATCTTCGACCAGATCAGGTCGGCAGATTTCAGCAGCTGAAAACCGCCCGAGACCTGCTTGTGATCGAGGTAGCCTTTCTGCCACATCATGTCTTCGAGCAGCGTCACTTCGCTGGCGTCCATGAAGACGTTGATCTCGCCGACTTCGGTGAAGTCGGTCATGGTGGTGAACAAGGTGACGCTGGCCAGACGGTCGTCGCCGTCTCTCGCCATTGCCGCCGCCGTGATGGTCAGCAGAATGCCGCCCAGGCAATAACCGGCGGCGTGAATCTTGCGTCCGGGTTGCAGCTCGGAGATGACCTCGACAGCGGCCAGGGTGCCGTGTTTGCGGTAATCCTCCATGCCCAGATTGCGGTGCTCCGGACCCGGGTTGAGCCACGAGACCATGTACACCGTATGGCCGCGATCGACGAGATACTTGACCAGCGAGTTGTGCGGCGAGAGGTCGAGGATGTAGTACTTCATCATCCACGCCGATTGCATCAGCACCGGTTCGCGCTGGACGGTGTCGGTAGCCGGCGTGTATTGAATCAGCTCGATCAGGTGATTGCGGTAGACCACCTTGCCAGGGGTGATGGCGAGGTTCTCGCCGACGCGGAAGGCCTCGACGCCGGCGGGCGCTTCGTTGCGCAGCGAGCGCTTGAAGTCCTCGCGATAGTTGCTGGCGCCGCGCGCCAGATTGGCGCCGCGCTCGT
>NZ_JAVTWB010000192.1:0-2739 GCF_032229525.1 Accumulibacter sp.
TTGAACCAGCTTTCGGCACGGGCGATATGGAGGTCGGTTTTTTCGCTGCGGCGCTGTACTGCCTGGCGCCCAAACCGCCCCATGCCGTAGGTGATGAGGCTGCCGAGCACATTGCCGGCAGTCGCCGTCAATACTGTGGTGAGCGGGTCGGCGCCCTGGTGCAGTCGATATAGCAGCAGCGCTTCGGAGCCGCCGGGAAACAAGGTGGACGACAGCAGTGCCGAGCCGAACAGCGTCCATTCCATTCCTTGAATCTAACTGCAGTCGCCTAGGAGCACACAGGCGGGGTCACGTCCAACATTCCAGCATGCGCTCGGTCTCCGTAACGGCACACTGCCAACCGATAGCGAGCGTTGCGAGACCCCCGCACACCGAAAGGTAGCGGCGGGGTTACCCATTCTCCGGCACCGCTCTGGTCATTGAACCCGGTTTTCTATCAAGCCCAGGCTCTTGCCAGCAGCAAGGAGCTTTTTATCCCCGGTCCACAAGGTGGTTCCGGGCGAAAGGCGTACCGCTGCCAGCAAATGCGCGTCAATGTAGCCGATGCCAACGCCGTAGAGAGCATTCTGCTCGACAAAACGCAGTACCTCGTCATCCGTAGCGACGGGTGCCTGCGGCAAGTCCTGTAGCGCGCCAAGGATCAGTTGGCGATTCCGGAGGTTGCCAAGGGCCAGTTCGCCAATGACGTAAGGGTGGCTCAGCACCTGGCCGTGCTCCAGGCTCCGGGTCAGCCACTCGTCACTGCGGCGAAGGTGTTCTATCCAGATCGACGTATCGACCAGGATCATGCTTGCTCCGTTTGGCGTCTCGGCACGTCTTTCAGTTGTGGCTCGGAGCCGCCGAGCAGAGCCAGTCGTTTCGCGCTTTCGCGTTGGATCAGGGCGCGCAGGGCTTCTCGCACCAGGGCCGTTTTTTCAGTAACGCCTGTCAGAGCTTGAGCCTTGGTCAGCAAATCATCATCGAGTGCGAGAGTGGTGCGCATGGGGTTCTCCGTCTTGCAGTCGTGCCCATGTTAGCATCAGTTGATGACGGTTATCGTGCTTCCCTTGCGCTCAAAGAATGCTCGGATCATTCGGGCCTCGGCTCGTGGGCGCCGTCCATGTTGGAGAATACCGGCCAGGCTCCTTTCCTGCGATCACCGACCCATGCTTCGCCGCCGGGTGCAATACTTCAACCATTCCCACGGGGACGAAGGACGCTGTTCGGATAGCGGCTGGAGTCTTCTCTCCTGCAGGCTGGGGCCTGGCGCGCGTCTGGTTGATGTTGCGTAGAACTGAACCCGGCCCCTGGTCGCGCCGACCGCCGCAGGGCAGCGCTTGACGGTCGGCGACGAGAGCCAGTTGGTCGGCGCTACTTGTCCAGCAGGCGCACGATGCCGAGCGTTTTCAGGATGTACTTCTCGTAGATCGGCTCGGAGTTGCCACTCTTCATTTTCGCCAGGAAATATTTCTCGTAGGCGACCTTGGCCACGTGCACCCACTTGCCTTTCTTGAACCAGTTGACGTTGCGCGGCGGGATTTGCGGCAGTGCGACGAAGGCGGCGCCGGTATCGCCCATGTCCGCCAAGCAGATCGCGTTCCAGGTACCCTTTGCGGTGGCGGGCTTGCCGGCCAGTTCGTCGGCAATGTTGTGCGCGATGGCGCTGACCATGCTTTCGATCATGTAGCCGGTCTTGGGTGCGCCGGTCGGTACCGGCGTCACTTCCACCGGCGGGATGGCGACGCAGACGCCCGCCGAGAAGATGTTCTTGTAGGCCTTGCTGCGCTGGAACTCGTCGATCAGCACGAAGCCGCGCGGGTTGCACAGGTTCGGCACGGCGGCCACCGGGTCCACGCCCTTGAACGCTGGCAGCATCATCGACAGCTTGAAGCCGATCTCGTGCTCGCGTCGCGTCTGGCCGAGGTCGTCGAGTTCGCTGACGAAAATCTTGCCGGCCTCGACGCGGGTGGTCTTGGCGTTGGTCACCCACTTGACGTCGTGCCCGCGCAGCTCGCTTTCGAGCATGCTCTTGCTGTCACCGACGCCGCCCAGGCCCATGTGGCCGATGTAGGGCTCACTGGTGACGAAGGTGATGGGCACCTTGTGGCGCAGCTTGCGCTTGCGCAGGTCGGCGTCGACGATGAAAGTGAATTCGTAGGCCGGACCGAAGCAACTGGCGCCCGGCATGGCCCCGATGACGATCGGCCCGGGGTCCTTCAGGAATTCCTGGTAGTCGGCCCAGAAGTTCTCCGCGTGCTGCACGGTGCACACCGAATGCGTGTGGCCACCGTGCGGGCCGGCGCCGGGCACTTCGTCGAAGCTCAGCTTGGGACCGGTAGTGATGACCAGATAGTCGTAGTCCAGCGCCTCGCCACCGTCCAGCGTGAGGCGGTTGGTCTCGGCGTCGATCGCGGTTACCGCCTTGCCGATGAAGCCGATGTTCTTCTTGGCCAGATGGGGAGCGATGGGGATGGTCACCGCCTTGCGCTCGCGCCAGCCTACGGCCACCCAGGGGTTGGACGGTGTGAACTGGAAGCTTTCGGCGGCGCTGACGACGGTGACGCGGTGCTCCTTGCCGAGCAACTCGCGCGTCTCGTAGGCGGCGGGCATGCCGCCGATGCCGGCACCGATGATCACGATATGGGCCATGCGTGTCTCCTTGACGCCCTTGGGGGGCTTCGATGCGGCGCCGGCTCACCACTGAGAGGACCGGATCAGCTAGCGGGATCAGCCGGGTCGCGGCGACGACGCAACGATGCT
>NZ_JAVTWB010000192.1:2839-5805 GCF_032229525.1 Accumulibacter sp.
GATCGAACTTCTGAAAACCCTGTAGGTCAAGCAAGGACGGAAATTCCGCGCTGCCTGCTGCCGCGAACAGGCGTCTCGCAACCACCAACGCACGAACCCTGGCGACACCGGAAAGCCCGCCACGGGGTCCGGTTGGCCAGCCACAATACCGTCGGGATCAAATGGCTCACTCCTTCCTCCGTCACCTTCGTCTTTCGCTTTTGCTGGCGGCTTGCTTGCCGCTGCTTTCGGCCTGCGTGTCTTACGGCAAGATCAGCAACGAACCGTTTGCCGCTGCCGAATCCTCGGCGAGGTATTCGCTACAGCAGGCAGTCCATTCCGGCCGTTCCGACGAAGTGACCATGATCCTCGCGTTTTCAGGCGGCGGCACGCGCGCCGCGGCGCTGGCCTATGGTGTGCTGGAAGCGCTGCGCGATACCCGCGTCAGACTGGATGGCCGTTCGCAGCGGTTGCTGGACGAAATCGACACCATCAGTTCGGTTTCCGGTGGCAGCTTCACGGCCGCCTATTTCGGCCTGTATGGCGACAGGATCTTCAGCGATTTCGAGAACGACTTCCTGCGTCAAAACATCTCCGTCAAGCTGATGCAGGGATTGCTCGATCCGGCACTGCTTCTTTCACAACGTGGCCGTACCGAGATGGCGGCCAACTACTACGATGGCAACGTCTTCAAGGGGGCTACCTTTGCCGACCTGCAAGGTCAGGACGGGCCGCTGATCGTGATCAACGCCACCGATCTCGGTCGCGGTGTGCGCTTTTCCTTCCTGCAGGACTATTTCGACCTGCTGTGCTCGGAGCTGTCTTCGTTCCCGGTCGCCAGCGCCGTCACCGCATCATCGGCGGTGCCCGTGGTATTCCATCCGCTGGTGCTCGAGAACCGCATCGGTTGCAGCCCGCGCGCGGAGACCTTCCTGAAAGGCTTGAAAACCCGGGCGGCCGACTCGCCGCAGTTGTCGCAGGTCGTCGATGGACTCAACAGCTATGCGCAGAAACAACAGCGCCGCTATATCCACCTGGTCGACGGCGGCATTACCGACAACCTCGGCTTGCTGGCCATCTACGAAATGATCGAGCTGGCAGGCGGCGCGAGAAACCTGCTCAACTCGTTTGGCGGCGCGCCCACCGAGCGTTTCATTGTCATCTCCGTGAACGCCTCGACCTCACCGCAATACGGCATGGAATTGAGCAGCGCTGCACCATCGATGGCCGACACCATCAATCTGGTGACCGACGTGCAGCTGCATCGTACCAACGCCGCAACGATGGTGCTGCTGAAGGACAGCGTCGAGCGCTGGGCGACGGATCTGTCAAGGCCTGGAAGAGCGGTCGAACCCTATTTCGTCGAGATCGATTTCAAGAGCATTCCGCAAGCCCAGCGCAAGCTCTACCTGAACCAGATACCGACCAGTTTTTCCTTGAAAAAGGAGCAGGTGGATGAGTTGATCGCCGTCGGGCGTGAGTTGCTGCTGAGCAACGCGGAATTCAAGCGCTTCGTCCGCGATCTGGAAGGAAAGCTGCCGCCAATATCGCGGCAGCAACCGCGTCCCGCTTAGCAGCCCGCACATCATCGTTATCCAGCCAACGCGGGGCGTTGCCAGTCACTGGCTAGGCCGTACGATGTGCGTGCAATCACAAGGGGACTCAGCCGGCGCCGCGGCAGGACATCTTGCTTGCAGCGAGATTTTCACGATCCGAAACTGATCGGCGCCAGCTCACTCAGGTGTGCGGCAGGTACGCCAGGCCGGTTTGGGTCAAGCCCACCAGGTCTATGTTGCTGGCGTTGAGGTCGAGTTGGGCGGCGGCGACGGCCAGCGAAGCCTGGGAAAACTGGCCGCTATCGATGGCGTCAGACCAGAAGGTGGATTCGGCTGGAGTGGGGCCATGGCCAAAGAGATTCTGGTACAGCAGGTTTACTTCGTCCGCGTTGGAAAACTGGCCGCCCAGCTTCGCCGTCAGAGCTGCCATCATCAGATCGGGGTAGCTGACGCCGCTGTCGAGCAACGCCAGGCCGATGCCGGCGATGGTCTGGTTGGCGACCGAAGAGGGTCCGAACACCACACCCAGTATCTTGGCCGTTGTGCCGGCATGGCCGTCAACGACGTCCAGCGCGAGATTGCCGTCGGCGAAGCTGAGGCGCTCGATACCGCTCAGGATGTCCGTGCCGTCGGTTCCGGCATTGTCGCGAATGGTATAAGTGTCCGTGCCGGAAACGGTCCGCGTGTACTGGCTGAGCTTTCCGCTGAACACCGCGAGGTCTATGCCGCTGCCGCCATCGAGTGTGTCGTTGCCGGCACCGCCGGTCAGCGTGTCGTTGCCTTCGTAGCCGTATAGCAAATTGTTGTTGCTGTCTCCGGTAATGATGTCACTGACCTTGGAGCCCAATATGTTTTCAATGCTGGATAACGTAAAAGTTGAGGAGTTTGCGCCAGCGGAGATTGAACCTTTGCCTGTGGCAAGATTAACGGTGTATTGAGTGTAGCCATCGACTTCATCCAGATAAAGCGTGTCAGTGCCGTTACCCCCGTTAAAAACATCGTTGCCTGAACCCCCGCCACCAGTACCGCCAAATTTGCCACCGATTGTTCCCAGCATATCGTCACCATCGCCGCCGTTGAGTATCTGGCTGCCTCCCGCAGTTAGCAAGTAGTCATTGCCGTTGGTGCCATTAAGAGTGACGGTGGTGGTGTCGTCGCCAACACCCGTGGTGTTGTCGCCGATTAAAGCAACGGAACCATCAGAAAATTGGAAGTGACTGTTGGATATCTTGTAAATATTCGTTTCATCATAGCCGGGGGTGAAGATCAATGATATTTCCTTCACGCTACCACCATGTTCTATAAGCACACCGCCACCGCCGCCCTTGCCATCATCCGTGTTAACAAAACTCACATCACGGCCCGATATTCCGCCGTCGAAGATCAAAATATCGACAGTTGGGTTGAATGCAAACGAAGCATGATTGGCTA
>NZ_JAVTWB010000193.1:0-5800 GCF_032229525.1 Accumulibacter sp.
CCGCGCGGGGGAGAAGGGAGATTCGTGAGTCGCGAAGGCGACTTTCACGGTAACGGCAAAGGGGCTTGTCTCCAACGAACGCGTTTCACGCCACCAGCGGCTCGTGAATGGCCACCGGCGCGGCGCGCCCGCGTACGGTGACCACATCGAGTTGACGGCAGGGCCAGTCACCAAGTGCCTGGCGGGTCGCGTCGCCGACAATCACCCCGGCGCCGTAGTGCGCCGACAGCCCCTGCAAGCGGGATGCCAGGTTGACCGCATCGCCGAGCACGGTATACGCGCGCCGGTGGCGCGAGCCCATGTCACCGACGACCATGGTGCCGGTGTTGATGCCGATGCCGATCCGCAAGCCCGGCCAGCCGCGGGCGGCAAAGCCCTGGTTGACGCCATGCAGCGCGGCCTGCATGGCCAGGCCGGCCTCAACCGCATGCCGCGCGTGTTGCGCATCGGCCAGCGGGGCACCCCAGAAAGCCACCACCGCATCGCCGATGTATTTGTCGAGCGTTCCGCGATGGGCACGGATGACATCGGTCATCGCCGACAGGTATTCGTTCATCAATTGGGCCAGCTCGCCAGGCGGCATCGTCTCGGCCATGCTGGTAAAGCCGCGCACGTCAGCGAAGAGCACGCTTAGCTCGGCGCTACGGCCGGCCATGCTGTAGTGCTCGGGGTCGCGGCTCATCTCGTCGACCAGTTCGGGCGGGACATACTGACCGAACAGCTGCGTCAGCCGGCGCTTCGCTCGTCGCTCGAGAAAATAGCCGACGAACAGGTGCGAAGCGTACAGCGCCACCACCAGCACCAGGCCCGCCGCCATCGGCAAGGACAGCCGGGCGTAGACCCAGGCCGCCAGATTGACGGCGACCACCAGCGCCAGCAGCGCGCCGGTCAGCGCAGCGCCCCCGGCCAGCGACACGCGCGGTAGAGCAACGAGCATGCCGATCGCAACGAGCAACAGCAGGCCCGCCTCCGCGGCTGGTGCATAGCCCGGCGACTGTAGCAACTGGCCATCGAGCAAGCCGGCCAGCAGGTTGGCATGCGCCTCGACGCCCGGGTAGGTCTCGCCGACCGGAGTGACACGCTGGTCGAGCAATCCGGGTGCCGTCGTACCGAGCAGCACGACCCGCCCGCGCAGACTGTCGACGGGTAGCCGACCCAGCAGCACGTCAGCCGCCGAATGGTAGGAAAAACTGCCCGCGGCGCCACGAAAAGGCAACAGCACACTCGCCTGGCCATCGGTCGCGATGCGCAATCCCCCGCGCGCGCCGAGCAGCTCCAGCCTATCGAGCCCGCCCCCTTGCCCGTGCCTTGGCTCGGCAACGCGCAGCTGCACCGTGGCATCGCCGAGCAGGACCTGCGCCATGACCAGCGCCAGCGCCGCGTAAACCTTCCCGTCAACCGTCGCCAGCAGAAACGCGCGCCGCGTCACTCCGTCGGGATCGACCGGCGCGTTGAGGAATCCGCCGCCCATGGCGGCTTGCTGAAGGATCGGCAAACTGCCGCCATAGCCGGCCCACCGCGTCAGCCCGGCGGTCGCCGCAGTGGCGGGATCGGCCAGAAGCGGTGGCGGCAGCGCGCCGCTGCGGGCCGCACCGGCACCGTTCGACAGATGAAAGCCGAGCACCACCGGGTAGCGGCGCAGCGTAGCGGCCAAGCGAGCGTCGTAATCGAGGGTCGGGCGCAGTTCGTCCAGTGCTGACAGAAAAGCAGCGTTGCCGCGCAGCAGGCCGCGGCTCAGGGCATCCAGCGACGCCAGGCCGGAACTGTCGTCGGGCTCGGCCAGGATCACATCCAGGCCGGTCAGCAGCGCGCCGTACTGCCCGCCGATCCGCTCCACCAGCTCGGCCAGGCGCGCCCGGCTCCACGGCCAGCGCCCCAGCTCGGCCAGCGAACGCTCGTCGATGTCGACGATGGCGATCCGTTCGTCGACCGATTGACGCGCGAAGAAGCGCACACGGGCGTCGTAGAGCACGGCATCGAGCCGGCGCAGCGGGTCGATCTCGAGGTAGTGCAGGCTGTGACCCAGCAGCACGCCCAGCACCACCACGCCGAGCAGATGCCGCAGGATTAATGGCGTCAGCCGGCGGCCAAACTTTCGGACAAGCTCAACGCAGCTTGATTTCGACACGGCGGTTACGCGCTTCAGCCACCTCATCGGCGGTGGCCACCACCGGTGCGCGCTCACCCCGCCCGACCACCGAAATGTCCTCCCGCGCGACACCGGCGCTGATCAGCATCTCGCGCACCAGATTGGCGCGCTGCAGCGACAGACGGTCGTTGGTCGCGACCGCGCCGACCCGGTCAGTGTGTCCGATGACCACCGCTTCGCCGCCCGGCAGGGCGGCGAGATGCGCGCGGATGCTATCGAGAACCGGTTGCGATGCAGCGGTCAGCACGCTGCTTCCCGACTGGAAATGGACGACGAACAGCCGCGGGCGCGCCGGCTGCCGGCCGAGCAGCCAGCCATAGTCGTTACGCACCATGCCCGGACTGGTACGCACCATGGTCACCTTGCCGCCGGCAACATCGGCGCCGGTGTAGGGCTCGGAAAGCACGATGTCGCCCGCCGCCGCGCTGACCAGCAGGGCGCCGGTTCGCCCATCCGGCCCGGGGAGCAGGATCACCTTGTCGGACAGCGGCGCGCAGGCGGTGATCATCAGCGACAAGAGAGCCAGCCAAGCGGTCACCGTTCTCATTCGCCTTCTCCGTGCGCTTCGACGATGAATTCTGTACCCCTGACGCCGAGCACCACGTTCGGGGTCTTGAAGCGAACGTTCTGTGGCGCCTGTTTGGCGATCAGCCCGGTAACCACACTCAGCGTTCCCTTGACCAGGGTGGCCAGCAGATTGCCCTCGTGGGTCGTGCCATTGAACTGAAACTCGTTGATCAGCAGCGTGCTCTGCGGCCCGGCGGTAAGCAGTGTGTCGTCGGACAGCGTCACCCCCACCAAGCCGTCGGCAGCGGTACGAATGCGATCACCGACGAAGACGCGCATGCCCACCTGCGCCGGCTGCGCCAGTCCGCCGCGCTCGATGGTCACCCCCCCCTCGCTGCGCTTGACCTTGCCGGCTGCTGCCGGAGCTTCCGCCAGAGCAGGAGAAGCCAGGCAAAGCGCCAACACTGCCGCTCGCGCAAGGTTGATGATTGACCCGCCGCATCGCCTCCGGCTGACACCCATCAGCGCGCGCGATACAACAGCGTCGGGTGCACTTCCTGCAACACCTTCTGCATCGCTCGACGGTTGCGCAGATTGAGAATGATCGGCGAGCGCGTGTTGGCGGCGATCTTGCCGCCGTCTGCGTCGTCACGGTAGACGATGACCACCACTGTCGCGTCCTCGGCACGCTCCAGGCCGAGCAAGGCGCAGTCGGCGTCCGAGAGCTCGATCTGGTACTCGAGGTCGAGCGTCTCCGGCGGCACGATCGGGAACATCAAGGCTGAATCGTCCAGCGACTGCAGCCAGAAAACCGTCGCCTTGCCTTCCTCGTGAAAAATCTTGAAACGGCGACAGTCGGCAAAGCCGGCAAGCCCCTCGGTGAAAGTGAATACGCTGTCCGGATCGACCGGCACATCCTTCAGACCAAAGTGTTCGAGATCGATGTTCATGTTGTCCCCCTGAATGGCCACCGGACCCAGCCGCCAAGAACGGCAATTTAACCTGATTCGTAGAATGGCGGCAATTCGATCGACGCCCGCAGCGCTGCCGTGAGACTCGTCACCCTTGAGTTTTGCCGCCTGATTCTTCATAGTTCGCGCTCTTTTCAGCCAACCAGGCACCCCAGCCTTCAGTCATGCCTTCCCAGACCGAACACCGTATCGCCCAGAAAATCGCCGAAGAAATCGGCTGCCGCCCACCACAGGTTGTGGCCACTGCCGCGCTGCTCGACGACGGGGCGACCGTGCCGTTCATCGCTCGCTACCGCAAGGAGGTTACCGGCGGTCTCGACGACATCCAGTTGCGCCTGCTCGACGAGCGCCTGACTTACTTGCGCGAGCTGGAAGAGCGGCGGGGCGTGGTCCTCGCGTCGATCGAAGAACAGGGCAAGCTGACCGTCGCCCTGAGCACCGAGATCAACGCCGCCGACACCAAGCAGCGCCTCGAAGACCTCTACCTGCCGTACAAACGGAAACGGCGCAGCAAGGCGCAGATCGCCCGCGAGGCCGGGCTGGAGCCGCTCGCCGAAGCCCTCTTCGCCGATCCAACGCTGTCACCCGAAGGCGAAGCGGAGCGTTACCTGAACGCCGAAGCCGGCTTTGCCGACGTCAAGAGCGTCCTCGACGGTGCCCGCCAGATCTTGATGGAGCGTTTCTCCGAGGACGCCACCCTGCTCGGCGAACTGCGCAGCCATCTCGAGGCGCACGGCCTGGTGCGCGCCAGCGTGGTCGCCGGCAAGGAGGCCGAGGCGGCCAAGTTCCAGGACTATTTCGCCTACTCCGAGGCGATCCTGGCGATCCCCTCCCATCGCGCACTGGCGCTCTTGCGCGGCCGCAACGAAGGGATGCTGCAACTGGCGCTGGTGCTGGACAGCGAAGAGCAAGACAAGGCCGCCGGTAGCAACCCCTGCGAGGCACGCATCGCGCGGCGCTTCGGCGTCGTCGACCGCGCTCGGCCCGCCGATAAATGGCTGGTCGACACGGTGCGCTGGAGCTGGCGTGTCAAGCTCTCCCTGCACCTCGAACTCGAACTGATGACCGCCCTGCGCGAGCGCGCCGAAGCCGAAGCGATCCGCGTTTTCGGCGCCAACCTGCACGACCTGCTGCTCGCCGCACCGGCCGGCAAACACGCCACCATGGGCCTCGATCCCGGCCTGCGCACCGGCGTCAAGGTCGCCGTCGTCGACGCCACCGGCAAGTTGCTCGAGACCGCCACCATCTACCCGCACGAGCCACGCCGCGACTGGGATCGCTCGCTGCAGGTACTGGCGTCGCTGGCCGGCAAGCACCAGGTCGACCTGATCAGCATCGGCAACGGCACGGCGTCACGCGAAACAGACCGCCTGGTCGCCGATCTGATCACCCAGCAACCCGCGCTTCGCCTGCGCAAGATGGTCGTTTCAGAGGCCGGCGCTTCGGTCTATTCGGCTTCCGAGTACGCCTCGCGCGAATTCCCGGACGTCGACGTCAGCCTGCGCGGCGCAGTATCGATTGCCCGTCGTCTGCAGGATCCGCTGGCCGAACTGGTGAAAATCGATCCGAAGTCGATCGGCGTTGGCCAGTACCAGCATGACGTCAGCCAGACCCGCCTGGCGAAAGCGCTCAACGCGGTAGTCGAGGACTGCGTCAACGCCGTCGGGGTCGACGTCAACACCGCCTCGGTGCCGCTGCTCACCCGCGTCTCCGGTCTCAGCGCGACGCTGGCAACGAACATCGTCGCCCACCGCGACCAGCACGGCGCCTTCACCAACCGGCGGGCACTGCGCGAAGTGCCCCGCCTCGGCGACAAGGCCTTCGAGCTCGCCGCCGGCTTCCTGCGCGTCAACGACAGCGACAACCCGCTCGACGGCTCGGCGGTACACCCGGAAGCCTACCCGCTGGTCGAACGCATCCTGGCCGACATCAAGAAGGGACTGCGCGAGTGCATCGGTGATACCCGCGTCCTCAACGCGCTGCAGGCGGAGAAGTACACCGACGACAAGTTCGGCCTGCCGACCGTGCGCGACATCCTCAAGGAACTCGAAAAGCCCGGCCGCGACCCGCGCCCCGAGTTCAAGACCGCCGTCTTCAGGGAAGGGGTCGAAACGGTCAAGGATCTGCAACCGGGGATGATTCTCGAAGGCGTGGTCACCAACGTCGCCAACTT
>NZ_JAVTWB010000194.1:0-2886 GCF_032229525.1 Accumulibacter sp.
CTGGCGCTGCAGACAACGGTGTCCGGTTGCTTCATCGATCGGCCAACAACAACGGCCGTCGTTGGGCCTCATGGAGCGTCTGCGATCCGGACTTGTGAAAACAGTGTTTGAAGAACCGCAGGACGCGGCGGCGCACCTTGGCGGTATGGCGGAATACTGGAGTGCTCCAGCCGGGGCGATCGGTTCCGTCTGTTGCGGAGGTCTGGCGCCGGTTCTGCTTGCGCAATGCTTTGTCGTCGTCAATCCCGTCCCACGAGCGCATTCGCTACAAGCACTACAGCATAATGACGGAACAATCCTGTGTCTACAGCGTACGATTATTTATTTTCTATCACGGCCTGCGGCGGCCGCGCGACATCGGGGCGAGGGTAGAGTGAAGGACAGGCTTTAGGAAGAAAAATAGGAAGAAAATGGTCAGAGAGATTTGACGTTTCGATAGCGGGCGGGACACTTCTCGGACAGAAAAATGGAAATGTCTGTGGTCCCGATGGCACGCGTATGGACTGAAGTTGTGTGCGGAAACTGGTCACGTCTGAACCGGCGGCGCGTGGCGCTGGGTCTTCAGTCTTGCCTTTTTGGTCAGGGCTTGGAAAAAACAACTCCATCCCATTGGTCAGCCAGGCTGGGCCGTCCGCGGCAACGAGGGGAAGAAGAGCCGCTTCCGGAAGGCGAACGCTTCGTGGATACACGTCGTGCCCGTAATTCCGGACAGCGCAGGCATAGAGTGCATCCCGGAGCACTCTCCACCTTTTCGCCGCTGGTCTACAAGTAAACCCACTTGTCAAAGACTGCTGCCTGCCCGTGGTACTCGCCGCGATCATCGATCAGGTTCCAGACGATAGCGTTTTCAATCAGGAACCTCCTTCCCGTAGAGGAGATCCGTACTCCGCTGTAATCGTCGATATACCCGTGATTGGTGACTCGCTCCAGAAGTCGCGCACGCTCTTCGCGGTTTTCGGGTTCTGCGGATTTTCTCGATGGCAAGGCGGTGAATTCGTCCCAGCTCATGGCGAACAGATCAAGCGCTGTTCGATTCGCGAAGTTGAAAATCGGATCCGCCTCGGTGCCGTGAGAAACCAGGGCAAAGGACGCATGGAAGAGGGCGGGCAAGCGCTCTTCGGACAGCTGCCTCAGCAGCGGCCTTCCAACGAGTCGCTGGTAACTGTCGCAAAGCAGCGCTGCGTGAGCGACGCAGCTGTTGTCGGTAAACAGGGAGGGGAGGCTTTTTCTCATCGCGGTGGATCGCCCTGCTTGCGACGCTCGCTCGAGGATGGTGATGGTTGGAACCGCGGCAAGGTCCGGCCGACTGCGCTAACCCGCTCCAGGGCGCGCGATCCGATTCCTCCCCGCTCCGCGATTTTTCGTTACGCTGACGGTGTCGCCGACATCAATCGGACTTTGCGACCGTCGCCGCCGGGCTGTTGGTCAGTCCGGGAATGGTCATGTGGAGGCGCTTGCCCTGGCCGCCAGCGCTGGAGGAGACACTGGTTCGGAGCCTGGGCGTCGGTGTCCCGGGTTGATACCACTCGTAGATCTGCGTCACCAGTTGCACGTAACTGCGCGTTTCCGGATAAGGCGGAATGGTGTTGTTGTATTGCTGGACGGCGCCCTCGCCGGCATTGTACGAAGCCAGCACCAGATCTTGCTGCTTTGGAAACATGCGCTGAAGGTCGCGCAGGTAACGCGCGCCCAAGCGGATATTGGTTTCCGGGTTGGTCAGCTTTTCCTCGAGGGTCTTCTGCTTGTCGCCGCGCAAGCCATAGCGCCTGGCTGTGGCCGGCATCAGTTGCATCAGGCCAATGGCCCCCTTGGGGGAAACCGCTTCGGGATTGAAGCCCGATTCCGCCGCCATGACTGCCTTGAGCAAGCTGGCATCGACGGCGAATTCGTTGCCTGCCGCTTTCAGCAAGGGTTCGAACTTCTTCAGGTTTGGATGTCGGGACAAATAGCGCAGCAGTTCGGGTTTTTCCGCAGCGCTTGCCAGCGATGAAGAGGAAACCAGCGCGTCGCCGCGCGAGAACAACTTGTAGCGCCCATCGATCTTTTCGGTGGCCAGGTGCGCCACGCCCTGCTCATCGACGTAACCATAAATGCTGGCGCGAGCGCCCACCGGAACGAGGCTGAGCGCAAGCACGAGAACAAGACGGACGATCTGCATTCGGTAGCTACCTGCTTTGTCGTAGCCTTCAAGCCACAGGGTTGGTGTCGTTACTGACTGCCATGCGGCAGATGATTTCTGGGGCAGAACAGCTATTGGGGGAGCCATGATACCGCGCAACGCGAGGAGAAGGCGACCGCAGGCGGGCGCCTGCCCTCACGCCAGCTGCCGAAAGCGGCCTCGCCGGCGCTGCTCGCGATGGCCTGAGGTGGGGGCCGTGGTCAGCTGGCGCCGGGCCCGCCGCAAGCGATGACGCCGAAGACCACGCGCCGGTCGAGGGCGTCGCTGGCGTCGTCGCGGCCGGTGCCGATCAGCGGCTGGCTGGAGCCCATGCCTGCCGCCAGGCTGCGCGCTGCGAGCGCGGGTGAGGCGGCGACCAGTTGCTGGCGTACAAACTCGGCACGCAGCAGCGACAGCCGCTCGTTGAGCGCTGGCGGACCGCTGCGGCTGGTGTGACCAGTCACTTCCAGGCACGCCCCCTTGGCTGTTGCCCGCTGGGCAATTATCTGCAGCCATTCGCCGTAGGAGCGCGACAGCGGCGAATCGCTGACCAGCGCCGTACTGCCCGGGCGAAACAGGAACTTCATCGCCAGTTGCTGCTGCTCGAGGCCGAAATCGACCAGCTGTACGAACGCCTGCCGCGCCGCCGCTTTCGGGCCCAGCCGTTGGCGTACCAGATAGATGCCGTTGAGCACCCGCAACTGTCGGCCGGCCGGGCTGGCGGCGGC
>NZ_JAVTWB010000194.1:2986-6869 GCF_032229525.1 Accumulibacter sp.
TGCGTCGCCATCGGTCGAGCTGCTGCTCCCCCCGGTGGTCGACGGCGTCCCGCTGGCAGTGGCAGGTTCCGCTGCGGCACTTTCGCCGGCCGCTGTCGACTGGCTTGCCGGTACCACCGGCTCGCGCAACGACGGTTTGGGCAGGGCGAGGTACACCAGGCCTGCCGCGACAACGGTGGCTGCAGCGCCCACCAACCAGGCGCCGCGCCGGCCGGACTTGCGATCGCTCGGCGCCGGCTGTGTCGGCAGTGCTGATGGGTTTCGCGGTAAAGGCCCGGCGCTGTCCGTAGCCGGTCCGCTCGCGCTGGCGCCGACGCGCGCTTCGATCGCGGCCAGCAGCACTTCGTAACCGGGCGCCGATGCCAGTTCGCCGGGCCGCTGGCGCAGATCACAGGCCTGGATGCTGCGAAAACCCATCGGTGGGCGAACATCATCGATCAGTACCGGTAGCAGGCGTCCCCGCGCCAGGCCCTCCTCCGCTTCTTCCTGCACCCAGGGACTTTCGATCGAATGCGCTGACCACAGCACGACCATGCAGTCCATGCTGCCGATCGCCTCCTCGATCGTCTGCCGCCAGGTCTTGCCCGGCGGGATCTTGCGATCCCACCACAGCGACCAGCCGTGCCCCTCGAGCAGCGCCGCTAGCTGCGCCGCCAGTGGGCGATCTTCTTCGGCATAACTGAGGAACACGTCAACTTTCATCGTCTTCGCCTCCGGCAGCCGGAGAAGGCCCAGTGCGGGGTCGCTCCGGGCGCAGCGGGAGAGTCAACGGCAAGGCTCCCGTGACGGCCATTATCCCCCTTTCGGTGCCGTGAAAATGTGCCGCGCCGCCGCCGCCGTTGCCACCCGCCGAGCGCTGGCCTGACAACGGCGCCAGAGGCCAGAACAGCGGTATCAATACGCTGGTACTGATGCACAGCAACAGGTTGAGCGGAATACCGAGGCGGGTGAAGTCGGTGAAACGGTAGTTGCCGGCGCTATAGACCAGGGTGTTGGTCTGGTAACCGATCGGCGTGGCGAAACTTGCGCTGGCGGCAAACATCACGCCGACGACGAAGGGCCGCGGATCGATCCCGAGATGCTCGGCAATACCGATCACGATCGCGGCGGACAAGACAACCACCGCGTTGTTACTGATGAACTCGGTGGTGATCGAGGTGATCAGGATCAGCAGCGACAGCATCATCCACGGCGACAATCCGCCACTGGCCTCGACCAAGTAGCTGGCGAGCAAACGGTCGAGGCTCGGAAGGTGTGGGTTCGTACTGGCCGTTCGCGACCGGCCGCATGGTAGACCAGGCCAACTTGCTGCTCGATCAGATTGTCGCCACGCCGCGCATGAAGTACATCCTGTGCCCGAATCAGCACGTCGCTGCGTGGGAGACCGGCTTCATGCCGCAATGGATCGCCCGCGAGTATCTCGCTCGCCGCGGTGGCGCGCGTTTCTCGCAAGGGCAGGTCGCTCCCTCGCGCTGCCCGTTGCTCGGCTTCGCGATGAACAGCGTGGTGGTCGAGGGACAGACCATTCCCGTCATCCTGTTACGGGTCGAAAAAAAGCCGGAGGTCGGCAACGCGGCCTATGACATCGGCGCCAAGCAGCTGAGCGAGTTTTTCCACCAGGAATTGACCCGGTTTCTCGAAGCCGACCTCAATCCCGTGGGCCGCAAGATCATCGAATGCTGCCTGGCCGGTGGCACGATTGAGGACTACGTGGCGCTGCTGCCGATCACCGTGCTGGAGGAGGATGATTGACGGAAGAGTTCTTGCTCTGGACGGCGTTCGTGCTCTCGGTGCGCCACGAGCTCACCAGCCGCGGAGTCCGTCGTGTCCGGCGTCTATCGGGGGAGCTCTCGCCTTGGTTTGCGTGGTGCGGCGGCCAGCAGGCGGTCATAGACGGCATTCGGTAGCAGGCGCAGGAGGCGGGCGACGATTCCCATTTGCCAGGGAATGACGGCGTAGCTTCTGTTGCGCTCGATTGCTCGCGCGAAGCGCGGTGCAGCCTCGTCGGCCGAGATCAGAAAAGGCATCGGGAAAGGATTGACCGCCGTCATCGGCGTTCGGATGTAGCCGGGACAAATGGTGATCACCTTGACGCCCGATCCGCGCAGTTCGACACGCAGACTTTCGAGATAACTGATCACCGCGGCCTTCGAAGCACTGTACGCCTCCGAACCGGGTAAGCCGCGTATGCCGGCCACCGACGCGATGCCGACCAGCCGACCTCGACCGCCCAGGCGCATGGCGCCGATGAACGGCGAGAAGGTCGCCGCCATGCCGAAGAAATTGGTGTCCATGACCCGGCGGATGGCATCGAGGTCTTCGGCGTGTTCGGTCAGCGTGCCGACTGAAATGCCGGCATTGGCGATGACGATATCGGGGACGCCGAAGCGCGAAATGAAGTCTTCACTGGCCGCCCGCAAGGCCGCCGCGTCGGTTACGTCGAGCGCGTAGCAGCTGACCTGTCCTGGCCAGCGTGCTGCCAGTTTCTGTAAAGGCTCGGCTCGCCGCGCGCTCAGCCCGAGCAGTGCGCCCTGTGTAGCGTAGTGCTCGGCCAGGGCCTGCCCGATGCCCGATGAGGCGCCCGTGATGAAGACCTTTCGGACGGGCTGCACTCAGGCTCCGGACGCGGCGTGGGCAGGGTGGCGCTGCGCACGCCTGCAGGCGTGCGGCATCATGGTTGATCGACGCGCCTGCTTCGCGTCAGCCCGCTTACTTCTTGTTGCGATCGCTACGCGCCTTGTCGATCATCTGGTCGGTGAGCACGATAAGGTCGCCGTAACCCTTGATCTCCTTGCCGGTCATCAGATACTTGCCGTCGACGGCCAGTGCCGGCACACCCTGGATCTTGTAGCTGTGGGCGAGCTGGTCGGCGCGTTTGGCTTTGCTGACGACGCCGAATGAATTATAGGCATCGGTGAACTTCTTGCTGTCCACGCCTTGCGCGGTGACCCAGGCAATGATGCTCTTGTCGTCGTAGAGCTTGCTGCCCTGCTGATGCAGGGCCTGGAAGACGGCGCCATCAAGCTTGGCCAGATCGCCGGTGGCTTCCAGCGCGTAGTACAGCTGCGACAGGCTGGCCCACTGCGGACGTGCGAAGGAGATCGGCACGCGCTTGAAAACCACGTCGCTCGGCAATGCCGCCGACCACTTGCTGACGGTCGGGTGAAAGTCACTGCAATGCGGACAACCGTAGGAGAAAAACTCGAGCACCTCGATCTTGGCCGGGTTATCGGTGGCCTGCGCCGGGACGATGGCCACGTAATCACGGCCGATGGTCAGTTCGGCCCGGGCCGGCAGCGCCGCCGCCAAGAAGGCCAGGGTGATCAGTCCGATCCATCTGCTCATACGTCCATGCATTGTCTTTCTCCTCGAATGTTGAATGACTTAGTCCTTTTTGACCACTCTGGCGTCGACCCCTTGCTTGGCCAGTTCGGCGCGCAGGACGCTGACATCTTCCATCTTCAGGTACGGCCCGAGACGAACGCGGTACCAGACCTTGTCCTGCAGCATCACCTGCTGAATCCGCGCCTCGACACCCATTAACGCGAGCCGAGCTTTCTGGTTGTCAGCGTCGGCGACACTCTGGAAGGAGCCGGCCTGCAGGTAGATCGGTTGCTTGAGAGTTGCCGCAGGGTCCCGGCCCCCACTGGTCTCGTCCGCCGGCTTGACCTCGACGGGTTTGGCTGGCAGGGGCTTGCCGTCTGTCGGCTGAGTGCTCGCCGCCTGGGCATCCTTTGGCCGGGTTTGACCGTCTATGGGATCAGGAATCGCTTCGGCATTGCCGGGCAGGATTTTGTAGAAGTCGAAGCGCGGCTTGTCCGGCGCGGTCGAATCGCCCGGCTTGCCCGGTAGCGCCACGGGCGCCGGCGCCAGCGGTGGCGTT
>NZ_JAVTWB010000194.1:6969-33256 GCF_032229525.1 Accumulibacter sp.
CGAATCGCCCGGCTTGCCCGGTAGCGCCACGGGCGCCGGCGCCAGCGGTGGCGTTTGCGGTGGCGTTGGTGCCGTGCCCTGTGGCGGTGGAACGTCACTGACCGGCGGCGGCAATTTCGGTTGCTGCCCGGTGGTGGTGAACGGTAGCGGCACCTTGTTGACATACCAGACCACACCAGCGACGGCGACGACGCCGATGACCAGGCCAATGAACAGGCCGAGCAGCGTGCCGCCACCGGACTTCTTGACGGGCGGTGTCCTGCGGGGTTTCATGTCACGACTCATTGCGCTCCTTTGTCCTTCGACTACATCGATTCCGGGCAACTGACGCCGAGAATCGCCATCCCGTTGCGAATCACCTGCCCGACCGCAGCCGCCAGGGCGACGCGTGCATCGCGGAGTTCCAGATCATCGACCAGCATGCGTTCGGCGTTGTAGTAGCTGTGAAACTCGGCCGCCAGATCCTTGAGATAAAAGGCGATCAGGTGGGGCGCCAACTCGTCGGCGGCCGCCTCGACCGTCTCGGCGAATTCGCCCAGCCTGGCGGCCAGGGTCAGCTCGTGGGGGCTCTCGAGCCGGGCAAGATTGGCCGTAGCGAGCGTTTCCGGATCGCCGGCCCACAGGGTCAGTACCGAGCAGACGCGAGCGTGAGCGTACTGGATATAGTAAACCGGGTTGTCGTTCGACTGGCTCTTGGCCAGATCGAGATCGAAATCGAGGTGCTGGTCCGACTTGCGCAGGACGTAGAAGAAACGGCAGGCGTCGTTGCCGACTTCTTCGCGCAGCGTGCGCAGGGTCACGAAGTCCCCCGAACGCGTCGACATCTGCGCTTTATGGCCTGAGCGATAGAGTACGGCGAACTGCACGAGGGCTACATCCAGCCGCTCGGCATCAAGGCCGAGGGCGCTGATCGCACCTTTGACGCGCGAGATGTAGCCGTGATGGTCGGCTCCCCAGACGTTGACGATGCGCTGGAAGCCGCGCTCATACTTGTTGAGGTGATAGGCGATATCCGACGCGAAGTAGGTGTACTGGCCGTTTTCGCGCTGGACGACACGGTCCTTCTCGTCGCCGAAAGCGGTCGACCTGAACCAGCGGGCGCCGTCCTGAAGGTAGAGGTAACCGGCTTTCGCCAGTTGCTCGACACAGCGGACGACCAGCCCGGTGGCGAACAGCGAGCGCTCGGAAAACCAGACGTCGAAATGCACGCCGCAGTCTTCGAGGTCGTTACGGCAGTCGGCGAGTTGCTCGGTGAGCACGTGGTCATGCACGTATTCCCAGTCGCTGTCGAGCAACTGTTTGGCATTGGCAATCAGCGCGTCGAGGTGCGCTTCTCTCTGTTGCGTTGCTTCGGCGTCGGTGCGCTCGGGGTCGGGCAGGTCAGGAACGCCGGCCAGGACGCTGGCTGGCGAACGCAGGTAACGGTCGGCATGCGTTGCCCGTAGCTGCCTGGCCATGTCGCGTACGTAGACGCCCTTGTAGGCGTTGTTCGGGAAAGGCAACTGGCCGTCGGGGTCGGCGAGCTCCAGATAGCGCAGCCAGGTCGACACCGTCAGGATGTCCATCTGCCGACCCGCATCGTTGACGTAGTATTCACTCGTCACATCCCAGCCGGCGAAGGCGAGCAATTTGCAGAGGCTGCCACCATAGGCCGCGCCACGGCCATGGCCGACGTGCAGTGGCCCGGTCGGGTTGGCCGACACGAACTCAACGACGACCTTTCTCTTGCCTCCGGTCGTCGAACAGCCGAAGGAGCGAGCCTGTTCGAGAACATCGCGCACCACTTCGAGCTTGGCAGCCGGCGACACGTGGAAGTTGATGAAACCGGCGCCGGCTATTTCGGCGTCGTTGACGAAAGGAGACATCGGCAACTCGGCCAGCAGCAATTGCGCCAGTTGTCGTGGGTTGCGCTTCAGCGAGCGCGCCAGTTGCATCGCCAGATTGCAGGAGAAATCACCATGCGAGGCCTGCTTGGGGCGCTCGATATGGATCGGGCTATCGGCCTCGCTCGGTGCGACGCTACGTAACGCAGCGCGCATCAGCTCGGCAAGGTGGGATTTCAGATCGTGACTCATCGGGGCGCGTCGACTGTTGGATTCTTTCGAGCCCTTGATTATACGTTGCCAGGCCACCACCGGCGATGATCGGCGGCGCGATCAGGCTCGTTTCTGTGTAAACTCGCTCCTTTGCCGACCACAAGGCGCCAGCCAGCCGTGCGACTCTTCCGCCTCGCCAAAATTCTCAGCATTGCGAGCCGCTTCGGCCTCGACGAGATGATTCTCGAGCACGAGCCCAGTGGTCGGCTGGCTGCGCTGTCACGAGCGCTGCATTTCTGGCGACGCTTCGATACCCCGTCGGCGGTTCGTTTGCGCCAGGCGCTGGAAGCTCTGGGGCCGATCTTCGTCAAGTTCGGTCAGGTCCTGTCCACCCGCCGTGATTTGCTGCGCCCGGATATCGCCGACGAACTGGCCAAGCTGCAGGATCGCGTACCGCCGTTCTCGCCCGAGCTGGCGCTGGCGCAGATCGAAAAAGCCTACGGCCGGCCGGCCAGTGAAGTCTTCGCTGACTTCGACTCGACGCCCGTGGCCAGTGCGTCGATTGCGCAGGTCCACTTCGCCCGCCTGCGCCCGGAAGACGGTGGCCAGGACGTCGCGGTCAAGATCCTGCGTCCGGAAATGCACTCCGTCATCGCCAATGATCTGGCGCTGCTCGACACGCTCGCCGGCCTGCTCGAAACGGTCTGGTCGGACGGCAAGCGCTTGAAGCCGCGCGAAGTGGTTGCCGAGTTCTCCAAGTATCTCTACGACGAACTCGATCTGATGCGCGAAGCGGCCAACTGCTCGCAGTTGCGGCGCAATTTCCACGGCTCGCGGCTGCTGCAGGTTCCCGAGGTGTACTGGGACCAGTGCACGACCACGGTGATGGTCATGGAGCGCATGCGCGGCATCCCGATCAGCCAGACCGGGGCACTGATCGTTGCCGGCATCGACCTGCCGGCGCTGTCGCGGGCCGGGGTCGAAATCTTTTTCACGCAGGTTTTTCGTGACGGTTTCTTTCACGCCGACATGCATCCCGGCAACATCTTCATCGCCACCGACCCCGCCCACCACGGCAGCTATATCGCGCTCGACTTCGGCATCGTCGGGACCCTGACCGACAACGACAAGAACTACCTGGCGCAGAACTTCCTCGCCTTCTTCCAGCGCGACTACAAGCGCGTCGCCAGCGCGCACATCGAAGCTGGCTGGGCGCCGCCCGATACGCGCGCCGACGAGTTCGAGGCCGCCATTCGTGCCGTCTGCGAACCGATCTTCGACCGGCCGCTGCACGAAATCTCGTTCGGCCGCGTGCTGTTGCGCCTGTTCCAGACCTCGCGCCGTTTCAACGTCGAAATCCAGCCGCAACTGGTGATGTTGCAGAAGACCTTGCTCAATATCGAGGGCCTCGGTCGCCAGCTCGATCCCAATCTCGACCTTTGGAAGACCGCCAAGCCTTTTCTTGAACGCTGGATGAGTGAACAGGTGGGCAGGCGCGCCTTCCACCGCGGCGTGCAACAGGAGGCGCCGAACTGGGCGCGCATGCTGCCACAGCTGCCACGGCTGGTGCATCAGGCACTGGCGCGGCCGCCGGCGCCTGATCTGGCGCCGCTGCTGGCCCGGCTCGAACGGACACAGCGCCGGCAAGGGCGCTGGCTGGCAGTGATCGCCACCCTGCTGGCCGCGCTGCTGCTCAGCCTGTACGTCTGACAACTCGCGGAGGGAACTGCATGCATCGCGCCGTGATCAGTGCCAGCAGCCTGTACACCGCTCCGCATACCATCAGTAATGCCGAGCTGGTTGCCGCGTACAACAGCTACGTCGGCGAGTTCAACGCCAGCAACGCGGCGCGCATCGTCGCAGGCGAGCTTGCCGCTCTCGAGGAGTCGAGTGTCGACTTCATCGAGAAGGCTTCCGGCATCACCCGTCGCTACGTGATGGACAAGGCCGGCGTCCTCGACCCGCAACGGATGCGTCCGAAATTCGCCCCGCGGGCCAACGCCCAGCTTTCACTGCAGGCCGAAATGGCGGTTGCCGCCGGCGGCGAAGCGCTGGCGGCTGCCGGAAAAAGCGCCGGCGACGTCGACGCGGTGATTTGCGCCGCGTCCAACATGCAACGCCCCTACCCGGCGATGGCCATCGAGATCCAGCGGGCGCTGGGGATCAGGCAGGGCCACGGCTTTGACATGAACGTTGCCTGTTCGTCAGCCACCTTCGCGCTGGAGCTGGCGGTCAATGCCGTGCGCTGCGACAGCGCGCGCAGCGTGCTGGTGGTGAATCCGGAAATTTGTTCGGCGCATCTTGCCTGGCAGGATCGTGACTGCCACTTCATTTTCGGCGACGTGTGCACGGCGGTGGTCGTCGAAAAACGGGCCACGGCCACTTCGGCCAATGCCTGGGAGGTGCTCGGCAGCAAACTGGCGACCAGTTTTTCGAACAACATCCGTAACAACGCCGGCTTTCTCTCGCGCTGCGAAGATCGCGACCCGGCCGACCGCGACCAGCTGTTCGTCCAGGAGGGTCGCAAGGTCTTCAAGGAAGTCTGCCCGATGGCTGCCGAGCATATCACCCACCATCTCGCCAGCCTGGGCCTGGCACCGACACAGGTGCGCCGATTCTGGCTGCATCAGGCCAACCTGGCGATGAACCAATTGATCGGCCGCCGGCTGCTTGGCCGTGACGCCACCGCCGACGAAGCGCCGGTGATCCTCGACGAGTTCGCCAACACCGCTTCGGCCGGCTCGATCATTGCCTTCCACCGCCACAGCACGGATCTCGCCGCTGGTGACCTTGGTGTGATTTGCTCCTTCGGCGCCGGTTACTCGATCGGCAGTCTGGTCGTCCGGAAGTACTGAGCTGCCGGCGCGGGTTGGTGATCCGGAGAGGTCAGGCGGTGGGCGACGGAACCCAGCGCAGGCGCGCTTCGAAACCACCGCCGGCCAGGTTTTCCAGTTCCAGGCGCGCCTGGTGCAGGTCGGCGATCCCCTGGGCAATGGCCAGCCCCAGGCCGCTCCCTTCCGCGTGCGCATCGCGGCCACGATAGAAGCGCTCGGCAAGCCGGGGCAACTCCTCTGGCGGAACGCCCGGACCGTCGTCGGCGACGCCGAGCGCCAGTGCGCCGTTGTGCTGCCGTGCGAAGACGGTAATCGTACTGCTGCCTGGCGTATAACGCATGGCGTTGTCGAGCAGATTGCGCAGCGCAATTGCGAGCAACTCGGCGTCGCCCCTGACCAGCAGGGGTGCGTCGCTGCCTGCCAGGCGAATGGCTTGAGTGGCCGTAGGCGGCCGCAGCTCGGCGAAGACCTGCCGCGCCAGTTCGGCCAGGTCGATGTTGTCGGGGGCGATCAGGCCCGTCAGGGGGTCAAGACGCGCCAGGCGCAGCAGTTGTTCGAGCACCTGGGTGGCCCGGTCGGTACCCGCAACGACCTGGTTCAGCGCATGCTGGCGGTCGTCGGCATCGCTACTGAGCTGGGCGACCTGCGCCTGAATCTTGACGCTCGCCAGAGGTGTGCGCAATTCGTGCGCAGCATCGGCAGTGAAGCGGCGTTCCTTGTCGAGCGTGTGGCGCAGCCGCACTAGCAGCTGATTGAGTGCCGAGACCAGCGGCTGGGCCTCCAGCGGGGCGACCTGGGCGGTCAGTGGTTCGAGGTTTTCGGGCGATCGCGACGCGACGTCGCTTGCCAGGTCGTCGAGCGGTTTCAGTCCGCGCCGGATCGAGACGTAGATCAGCAGCAGGAGCAGCGGCGAAATCAGGACAATCGGCACCACCGCCTGGCCGGCGACTTCCAGCGCTTCGAAGTCGCGCAGCTCGAGCGACTGCACGACCTGCACCCGGTAGCCGTCGGCAGTGGTCTGCAGGTTCAGCATTCGCCAGGGCTGACCGTCGTGCTCGAAAACGGCGTAGCCCGGGGCAGTGGCCAGGGGTATGTCCGGTGCGTTTTGCGAGCGCAGCAAGAGCGAGCCGTCGGCCCGCCCGATCTGGAACTCCAGAGGCGGTTCGTAGGGGTTCGACGGGTCGTTACGCAAGGTCGCCAGGCGCCGCGCCAGATCTGCGAGGTGACCCCCATTGTCAGGTACCAGGGCTAGCAGGAGCCTGGCGGTCTGCGCCAGGTAGCCGTCGATCATCTCCTCCGCCTGGTGCTGTGCCTGCCGAAAAGTCAGCACGCCGGTGGCCGCCAGGCCCAGCAGGGCCGCGACGCAGACAGCGCGCAGCAGGCGCCAGCGCAGTGACTGAAGGCGGAAGTTCGGCAGCAGCCTCGGCATCAGCTGGTGTCACCCAGCCGGTAGCCCAGACCGCGAATGGTGCGGATGAAATCGCTACCGAGCTTCCGGCGCAGATTGTGAATGTAGACCTCGACGGTGTTGCTCCCGGTTTCCTCGCCCCAGGCGTACAGGCTTTCCTCGAGCTGGCTGCGGGTGCGGATGTGTGTCTTGTGGCGCAGCAGGTCGTGCAACAGGGCGTACTCACGGGCCGAAAGGGTAAGCGGCTGGCCGTCCCGAGTCACTTGTTTGCTCGCCGGATCCAGCACTACTCCGGCGTGCGCCAGCGTTGGCGCCGCGGCCCCGCCAGCACGGCGAATCAGCGCGCGCAGGCGCGCCTGCAGTTCGGGAAGATCGAAGGGCTTGGTCAGGTAATCGTCGGCGCCAGCGTCCAGACCGGCGATCTTGTCGGCACTGGTGTCACGTGCGGTGAGAATCAGGACCGGCAGTTGCTGGCCCTGCTCGCGCAGCTCCTTGAGGACCGACAGTCCATCGCGCTCCGGCAGGCCAAGATCGAGAACGCAGGCCTGATAGGCGTGGTCAAGCAAGGCCAGGCGGGCGGCAGCGCCGTCACGCACCCAGTCGACTGCGTAGTGCGCCAGCTTCAGTCCGGCGCGGATGCCGTCTCCGAGCAAGGCGTCGTCTTCAACCAGCAGAATGCGCACGGCCCTCTTACCCCCTCTGGGTGTTTTCGCGGGCGTGTGCGTCGTTGGCCGACGGCGCAGGGCGAGTTGTCGCCGTATCTGCTTTCGCGCTCGGGCCCTGACGGTGCGCTTGATGCGCGGCCATGGCTAGGGCAGGTAGCCGAATCGCTTCAGCAACTGCGCTGTTTCGCACAAGGGCAGCCCCATGACGCCGCTGTAGCTGCCGGCGAGGTATTCGACGAACATGCCGGCGCGACCCTGGATGCCGTAGGCACCCGCTTTGTCCATCGGTTCGCCGCTGGCGATGTAGCGATCGATCTCGCCATCATCGAGCTGGCGGAAACGTACTTCGCTGATCGATCGGGTCAGTTCGATGCGGCCGTCGAAGTCAATCGCCACCGCCGTAAGCACGCGATGCGTCTGGCCGGAAAGGCGGTGCAGGATGCGCCGGGCGTCGTCCGCATCGACCGGCTTGCCGATCACTTCGTCGGCGAGCTCGATGGTGGTGTCGGCGGCCAGAACCGGTTGCGACAGGAGTCGGCGCCAGGTCACGATACGGCGGCCAAATTCGGCCTTGCTGCGCGCGATGCGTTCGACGTAGCTGATCGGGTCTTCCCCGGGCAGTGGCGTTTCGTCGAGTTCCGGGTCACCGCGCCGCGCATCGCGAAAGGCGATGGTGTCGAAGCGGACGCCGATCTGCGCCAGCAACTCGCGACGGCGCGGGCTGCGCGATGCGAGGTGTACCCGTGGGTTCTGCACAGTCACTCCCGTCAGCCCTCCCGATGGTAGGGGTGTTTGCGAACGATACTGATCGCTCGATAAAGCTGTTCGCAGAGAATCAGCCGGACGAGCGCGTGTGGCAGGGTCAGACTGGACAACCGGATGGTCTCGTCGGCTTGGCGCTTCAAGGTCTCGTCGACACCATCGGCGCCGCCGATGACAAAGGCTGTCGCGCCGCCGACACCCATCCAGCCTTCGAGTCGGTCGGCTAGCTGCTGCGTAGACAGATCGTCTCCCCGCTCGTCGAGGACGACCATTCGGTCGTAGTTTTGCAGTGCCACCAGCAGACGGGTCTTCTCGGCGGCCAGCAGTTGTTCGCGGTTTTTCGAGCCGCGTGCTTCCGGCTTGATCGCGATGACCGCCAGCGGCAGTTCGCGTGGCATTCGCTTGATGTACTCGGCGCAGCCCTGGGCAATCCAGGTGGGTGGTTTGTGGCCGACGGCGAGGATGGCGAGCTTCATCCCTCGCCTGTGGCGGCCTCCACGGAGCCAGAGCTGGCCTGGCGTACCCGTGCCGGACCTTTCCCACCCCACAGCTCTTCCAGCCGGTAATAGCTGCGCACTGCCGGCTGCATGACATGGACGACAATGTCGCCCAGGTCGACCAGGACCCATTCGCCGGTCTCTTCGCCTTCGCATGAGAGGACCTCGACGCCCGCTTCGCGTGCCTTGTCCTGGACGTTGCGCGCCAGCGACCTGACCTGACGGTTCGAGTCGCCACAGGCGACAACAATGGCGTCGAAAAGTGCGGTGAGTTTGGTGGTGTTGATGACCTCGATATCGCGGCCCTTGATGTCTTCGAGCGCGTCGACGACGAGCTTTTCCAGCTGGGCAAGTTTCATTGGGGAATCAGTACTCCGGGTAAAGGTGTTGGCTTCGAATATAAGCGATAACTTCATCAGGCAGCAAATAGCGAGGACTGCGGCCGGTCGTCAGCAGCGTGCGAATCTGGGTCGCCGAGATGGCCAGTTGGGTCATCGCGAAGCTGACGATGCGGCCAGCCGGTGATTCGGTGAGGACCGCTGAACTCGTGCAGAAACGATCACGGTAGGTATCAGCGAGCGCGCCGGGCAAGCGTGTGATGTCGATCGGAAAGCCGGGGCGATGGGCGACGCCGATATGGGCCAGATCGAGCAGCGCCTGCCATCGGTGCCAGTCAGGCAGGCCGGCGAAGGCGTCGGCGCCGACCAGCAGCACGAGTGGTCGTCGCGGGCCACAGTGATCGGTCTGTCGTAGACGTTCGAGAGTGAGCACGGTGTAACTCGGCCGCTCAGCGTCGACCTCTGCAGTGTCGACTTCGAAGCTGCGGTTCTCGGCAATCGCCAGGCGTACCATTGCCAGGCGTTGTCGAGCAGTGACCTGTGGCGTGCCGCGCAGCGCTGGCTGGCCTGCCGGAATCCACCGCACGCCGGCCAGGGCGAGGCTGTCGGCAGCCTCTTCGGCTAGACGCAGGTGCCCGAAATGAACCGGATCGAAGGTGCCGCCAAAGATGCCCAGCGGCCGCTCTTCCGCGCGCTCAGGCATCGCCTTCGTTGGTGACGAAGACATCGCGATAACTGACGTAGAAACTCGCGAACAGCGTCGGGGCGAGAATGAGGACGATCGCCATGGTGACCAGCACGGTCAACAGTGCTATCCCGTCGGGTAGCAGCGCGACGAGGACTCCCAGGATCAGCGCCGGCAAGAGCGTTGCGGCGACCATGGTGGCCAGCGAGTAAACCAGAAAGGCCCGCCAGTTCCGGACGCAGGCGATGAAACTGAAGAACAGGGCTTTGCCAGGCGACAAGCCGTGCCAGGCGGCGAGGATGGGCGCGTACCAGTAGGCCATCACCAGCGGGCAGAGCAGCACCAGGGCGATCTGGGTGGCAAGCAGCAGGTCGCCACTGGTCATCGACTCCTCGTCCGGCTTGTGGCCGGCGAGCATCAGCTGCATCAGGGCGCCGCCATCGGCCAGCGCCGAGAGCGCGAGGATCCCGACCGTTGCCGCCAGATAGATCGCGCCGAGGGTTAACAGCGCACGCAGATTCTTCTCGAAGCCCGAAAACAGGAGCTGCGGACCGAGAGCAACTCCACGCTCGATGTTCCGGCAGGCATTCATCAGACTGACCGAGAACGCGGGAATGCACAGGGTGGTGGCGATGGTGCCGAGCACCGGGACGACATTTACCAGTGCCATCAGCATCCAGTAGCTGACGACCAGGAAAGTCAGCAGCAGGTGATTCTTGCGAAAGAGCCGGAAGCCGTCGGCCAGCCAGCGCCAGCCGTGCGCTGCGGGAAGAGTCAGTGCTTGCATGTGTTGTCGTCAGCGCGCTCAGGCGGCCAGAAAAATGTCGCGATAAGAAGCATACACGGAGCCGGCCAGTACCGGCCCGAGGACCAGGAATCCGAGACCAACGGGCAGCGCGGCGAAAAAGCACAAGACCATCGTGATCAGGCCATAAACCAGAAAGACGACGACGTTCTTGAGGCAGGCGTTGAAACTTGCCTTGAGCGCATCGATCGGCTGCATGCTGTTGAAAACGACCAGCGCCGGGGCAAACCAGATGGCCATCAGGATCGGTACCGACAGCGACAATCCGACCAAACCGGCGAGAAGCACCGCACCGACGGCCATGCCGGCGCCGACCGGGTCTTGCATCATCAGACCGCCAGCCATGCCACCGCCAACGAGCAGGAAAGCCAGCAAGAACACCGCCAGCATGCCAATCATGTACAGCACGCCGAGCATCACCAGCGCCCCGGTGTTGCGCTGGAAGCCGGCGAACAGCTCGGTGACCTGCAGCGCTTGTTCGCTCGCCACCTTCTGACAGGCGAGGAGCATGCCGGCACCCAGTAGCGGTGTCAGCAGATGGGCCGCGAGTTGCCCAATGACCGGGACCATCGCCAGGCCAAGGTAGATGACGATCAGGATGATCATCATGGCCACCCAGGCGCCGGGGTTGGCGATGAAGATGGCCCAGCCCTGGCGCAGCCAGTTGAGCGCGTTGGCGGCCTCGACACGGCGGCTGGCGCCGTTGAAGAGCGGGGCGGGTATCGGGAAAGGTTGCATGACGCGTGTCGTGTCGAGATCAGGGGGCAAATGCTAGCCGCCCTGACCGGGCGAGGCAAGGCATCTCTCGCTGCTGGCCGCAATGTGCGCCCGCAGGATGCTGCGGTAGGTGTCCGGATCGCGCTGGACGACCAGGGCCCCCGGCCGCGGTCGATGATGATCCTGCAGACGTGATAGCCAGAAACGCAGTGCCGCGGCGCGCAACATCGTCGGCCATGCCGCCTGCTCGGCAGCCAGCAGCGGGCGGCGGGCGTCATAGGCGCCGAGCAGGGCGGCGCTGCGGCCGGCCTCGAGTGCCCCATCGCACGTCACGCACCAATCGTTGACCGTCACCGCCAGGTCGAACAGCAGATCGTCAACGCCGGCGAAGTAGAAGTCGAGCAGGCCGCTGACGCGATTGCCGGAAAACAGCACGTTGTCGCGAAACAAGTCGGCGTGGATCACGCCGCGCGGCAGCGTCGCGGGCCGATGGGTCAGCTGGTGGCCTATCTCGTCGTGCAGCAAGCAGGCATCGTCGCGGTTCAGATACGCTTCGACTTCCGCCGCCACGCGCGTGCACCAGGCCGTATCGCGTTGATGCCTCAGGCGATCAGGGAACGATTGTGCGGCGGCATGCAGGTCGGCCAGACTGGCGCCAATGGCCGCACATTGTGCGAGGTTCGGCGAGATTTCCGAGCGCCCGGCGAGCCGGCTGACGATCACCGCCGGTTTGCCACCGAGCTCGCTTACGTATTCGTTCCGACGGTTGGCGACGGGAGCCGGGCAGGGGATGCCGTGTCCCGCCAGATGCGCCATCAGCTGAACGTAGAGCGGGACCTGGTCGGCGGCAACGCCATCGAAAATGGTCAGCACGTAGCGGCCACGGGTGGTGTCGAGGAAGAAGTTGGAGTTCTGCACGCCTTCGGCGATGCCGTGCAGCGTTTCCAGTTTTCCAACGGCATAGGTCTCGAGCCAGGCGGCCGCCTGCTCAGCGGTCAGCTGGGTGAATACCGACATGGTGGTCAAACAAGTGGCGACAAGGGGCGAGAGTGAATCCGGGAAGGCTTCTTAGAAGGTGCCGATGACCCATTGCGGCACGCGGACGTCGGGATTGCCCATGGTGGTCTGGGTGAAGTTCCCGTCGCCGTTGGTGTCGATCAGATAGTAGGGAACGCCATGCTCGGGCGTTACCTTGATCTTGAATAGCTTGCCGTTGATCCGGTGTTCCTCGATGGTGTCACCGTCGCGTTTCTTGATCGTTACCTCCGGTTCGAGGCTGGCGTCAAAGGGCGCCATCTCGGGCGGTGGCGGCGGGACCGCCGGCAGCGGCTGCAAATCGGTCCTGTTCTGGGCAAGAGCAGGGGCGGTGGCGAGCGCCAGGACGACTAATATGGCTGGTGTACCGCGCATGAGGAAGGTTCCGGGTGGTTGAGCAATCGGTGAGCATCACCGGCCAAAGTCCATTGTAGTACAAGATGTGGTCGCACTCGCGGCCTTGCCGGGTCTGGCCGCCGTTCGGTAGCCCGGTCGAAGTCTGCCATAATGCCCATCATTCCCGACGGCCCGATCCTCGGCAGTGATTTGCCCGAGGCAGCGTGATTCGCCGGGCAAATCTTTCCTTTTCGCTCCTTTCGCTGCCCATCCATGCCTACCCTTCTCCTGGTCGACGGATCGTCCTACCTCTACCGCGCCTTCCACGCCATGCCTGATCTGCGCACGACGCGCAGCGAGCCGACCGGCGCGCTGCACGGTGTGCTGAACATGCTGCGGCGACTGGAAAGCGACTACCAGGGGTCGGATGTCGCCTACAAAGCCTGTGTTTTCGACGCCAAGGGCAAGACCTTCCGTGACGACTGGTACCCGCAGTACAAGGCCAACCGTCCGCCGATGCCCGATGACATGGTGCGCCAGATCGAACCCTTGCACGCTGCCATCGCTGCACTGGGTTGGCCGCTGCTGACCGTCGACGGTGTCGAGGCGGACGATGTCATCGGCACCCTGGCGCAGCAAGCGGCGGCGCAGGGCTTTGATGTGGTGGTGTCCACCGGCGACAAGGACCTGGCACAGCTGGTCGGCCCGCATGTGCAGTTGGTCAACACGATGACCAACGAGGTGCTCGACGAAGCTGGCGTGCTGGCCAAGTTCGGTGTCCCGGCCGAGCGTATCGTGGACTATCTGGCGCTGGTCGGTGATGCGGTGGACAACGTGCCAGGCGTTGACAAGGTTGGTGCCAAGACCGCGGTGAAATGGCTCGATCAGTACGCTTCGCTCGATGGCATCATTGCTGCTGCCGCCGACATCGGCGGCGTGGTTGGCCAGAATCTGCGCCGCGCACTTGATTTCCTGCCGTTGGCACGCCGCCTGGTCACGGTTCGCTGCGACCTCGATTTGCCGCTGGCGCCGGCCGATCTGGGGCCGCGTCCGCCCGATCGCGAACGGCTGGCCGAACTCTTTGCGCACTACGAGATGCGCTCGTGGTTGAGGGAAGTTCAGGAGGCGCCTGCCCGGGCAACGGCCAACGACGCGCGGCCGAAGGTGGCGCCTGGCGCGCCGGTCGAGTCCGCGCCGGCACAAACTGGCTTGCTGCCCGACGATGCGCACCGGGCCGCCTACGAGACGATCCTCGACCGGGAGGCGTTCGAGCGCTGGCTGCAGAAGATCGACGCCAGTCTGCTGACCGCGCTGGACACCGAAACGACCAGTCTCGACCCTTTCGCGGCGCGCATCGTCGGCCTTTCACTGGCGGTTGCACCGGGCGAAGCTGCCTATTTGCCGCTTGCCCACAGCTATCCAGGCGGGCCGGAGCAGTTGCCTTGCGACGAAGTGCTGGCGCGTCTGAAACCCTGGCTGGAATCGCCTCGACACGCCAAGATTGGCCAGAATCTCAAGTACGATCAACACATCCTGGCCAACCATGGCATCGCGCTGGCCGGTGTCGCGCACGACACGCTACTGCAATCCTATGTCCTGGAGTCAGGAAAGGACGGCGCGCGTGGCCACGATCTCGGCCGGCTGGCGACACGCCATCTCGGGCTGGCGACGATCCCCTACGAAGCGCTGTGCGGCAAGGGCGCCAAGCAGATCAGCTTCGCCCAGGTGGCGATCGAGCAGGCGGCTGAATACGCCGCCGAAGACGCCGACCTCTGCCTGCGGCTGCACGACAGGCTTTATCCGCAGATAACCGCCGATGCCGGTCTGACCCGGGTCTACGCAACGATCGAAATACCGGTGCGCGATATCCTCTTTCGCATGGAGCGCACCGGTGTGCTGATCGATGCGCAGCTACTGGCACGGCAAAGCAACGAAATCGGCAAGCGCCTGCTCGAACTGGAGGCGCAGGCGCACGCCGCCGCCGGGCAGCCGTTCAATGTCAACTCGCCGAAGCAGCTCGCCGAAATCCTGTTCGACAAGCTCCGCATGCCGGTGAAGAAGAAAACACCTTCGGGAACGCCATCGACCGATGAAGAAGTGCTCTCCGAACTGGCGCTCGACTATCCGCTGCCCAAGATCCTGCTCGAATCGAGGCAGCTCGCCAAACTCAAGGGGACCTACACCGACAAACTGCCGAAAATGGTCAACCCCCAGACCGGACGCGTGCACACCAGCTACGCGCAGGCGGTGGCGGTCACCGGCAGGTTGGCGTCGAGCGACCCCAACCTGCAAAACATCCCGGTACGGACGCCCGAGGGGCGCCGCATTCGCGCCGCTTTCATCGCGCCGGAAGGCAGTTCGATCGTCTCGGCGGACTATTCGCAGGTCGAACTGCGCATCATGGCCCACCTCTCGGAGGACCCGCGTCTACTGGAAGCCTTTGCGCAGGGTGAGGACGTGCACCGGGCGACGGCCGCCGAGATCTTCGGCGTCGGCCTGGGAGATGTCGGCCCGGATCAGCGGCGCGTTGCCAAGGTCATCAACTTTGGTCTGATCTACGGCATGAGCGCCTTCGGCCTGGCCCGCCAGCTCGACCTCGAACGCAGTGCTGCGCAGGCCTACATCGAGCGCTATTTCGCGCGCTACCCCGGTGTCGCCAGCTACATGGAGAGAACACGGGAGATGGCCAGGACTCAAGGTTACGTCGACACGGTTTTCGGTCGTCGGCTGTGGCTTCCAGAAATCCGCTCGAGCCAGGCTGCGCGCCGTCAGGGTGCCGAGCGGGCGGCGATCAACGCGCCGATGCAGGGATCGGCAGCCGACCTGATCAAGTCGGCGATGATCGCTGTCCAGGGTTGGCTCGACGCCGAGCCTCTGCAGACGCGCCTGCTGATGCAGGTGCATGATGAACTGGTCCTCGAAGTGCCCGACGACGAACTGCCACGGCTGCGTGCCGAACTGCCGCGACTGATGAGCGAAGTGGCGAACCTGCGCGTTCCGCTGCTGGTCGACCTTGGCGTCGGTGCGAACTGGGATGAAGCACACTGAGACAGGATCGCGGCAGCTTGTGACGGGCCGCTGTGGCCCATTGGCAATCCACTTGATCAAACAGCGAAAGGCGGAAAAGTATGCCCCTGCATGAGAAAGAGACGGTTCGGGAAAAACTCGAGGACGAGGTTTACGCATCGGCTGACTTGTCGACCAGCATGCCGAAGTACCGATTTCCCGCTTTGGAACACAATCCTCGCCATGCCTACTCGGTGGTCCATGACGAGCTGATGCTCGACGGCAATGCGCGTCAGAACCTGGCCACCTTCTGCCAGACCTGGGCCGAGCCGGAAGTCCACCAGCTGATGGACGAGTGCATGGACAAGAACATGGTCGACAAGGACGAGTATCCGCAGACGGCCGAAATCGAGGCGCGCTGCGTGCACATGCTGGCCGACCTCTGGAACTCGCCGGCGGCGGCGAACACCATCGGCTGTTCGACGACCGGCTCGAGCGAAGCGGCGATGCTTGGCGGTATGGCCATGAAGCGGCGTTGGGAGGCCAGGCGAAAAGCTGCCGGATTGCCGATCGACAAGCCGAACCTGATCACCGGCCCGGTGCAGATCTGCTGGCACAAGTTCGCTCGCTACTGGGACATCGAGCTGCGCGAAATCCCCCTCGAAGGCGAGCGCTTGCTGATGACGCCCGAGGAAGTTCTCAAACGTTGTGACGAGAACACCATTGGCGTCGTCCCGACCCTGGGAGTGACCTTCACCTGCCAGTACGAGCCGGTCAAGGCGGTTGCCGACGCGCTGGATCAGTTGCAGGAAGAGCAGGGGCTCGACATCCCGATCCACGTCGATGGCGCCAGCGGCGGCTTTCTCGCCCCTTTCTGTGCGCCCGACCTGGTCTGGGACTTCCGCATTCCGCGCGTCAAGTCGATCAACACCTCGGGTCACAAATTCGGTCTGGCGCCACTCGGTGTCGGCTGGATCATCTGGCGAGAGGCGGCGGATTTGCCCGATGAGATGATTTTCTGGGTCAATTACCTGGGCGGCAACATGCGCGACATCGCCTTGAACTTCTCGCGGCCGGGTGGGCAGGTGGTCTGCCAGTACTACAACTTCCTGCGTCTGGGCAAGGAGGGCTACCGCAAGATCCACAGCGCCTGCTACGAAACCGCCGCCTACCTCGCCACCAGGATCGAGAAACTGGGGCCGTTCGAGATCATCTACGGCGGCGAGATGGGCGCCGGGATCCCGGCCTTGTGCTGGAAGATGAAGGACGGCGTCGATCCGGGCTTCAGTCTCTACGATCTGGCCGATCGCTTGCGCAGTCGCGGCTGGCAGGTGCCGGCTTACGCACTGCCAGCCAATCGTCAGGATCTGGCGATCCAGCGCATCCTCGTGCGGCACGGTGTCAGCCGGGACCTGGCGACCTTGCTGGTCGAGGACATCCAGCGCGCGCTCGACTATTTCGCGAAACACCGGCTCCCGACACCGATGAGCGCCGCGGAAGCTTCCGGCTTTCATCACTGAGGAAGGTGCAGGGCGCAATAAGCAGCGGCCTTGCGCCACGCACACGCACGGTTGACCATCGGCTTGTTGAGCAAAGGAGTTTTCCCATGTCCATGCAACTCTATATCGGTAACAAGAACTACTCGTCCTGGTCGATGCGCCCGTGGGTGCTACTCACGCAGGCGGGGATTCCGTTCGAGGAAGTGATGCTGCGCTTCGACGCCTTCACGCCCGACTCCAAGTTCAAGAGCGAGCTTGCTCGCCACAGTCCGGCCGGCCGCGTGCCGGTGCTGGTGGACGAGGGTTTTGCCGTCTGGGACACGCTGGCGATCGCCGAGTACCTGGCCGAGAAATTCCCGGAGCGGCAGTTGTGGCCCAGCGACGCGCAAGCGCGCGCCCGCGCGCGCAGCGTCTGCGCCGAGATGCACGCCGGTTTCGGCGCCGTGCGCAGCCATTTCCCGATGAACATCGAAGCCGCGTTGCCCGCGGTCGGCCAGCGTGTGTTGCGCGAGCACGCGCCGGTCCGCGACGAGCTTGATCGGCTGGTGCAAATGTGGAGCGAGTTGCTGGCCGCGCATGGCGGGCCGATGCTGTTCGGCAAATTCACCATCGCTGACGCCTTTTTTGCCCCGGTGGTCACGCGCCTGGTGACCTACGCGCTGCCTGTCCCCGCCGCCATCGCCGCCTACGTCGAGAGCGTGCAAGCGCTGCCCAGCGTCATTGCCTGGAGCGAGGGCGCGCTGGCCGAGCACGACTTTGTGGACTTTGATGAGCCGTATCGAACGCGTGCCTGAGCCGGCGCGGTGGCACTTCCGTGTGCCATCATGAGGACAGGCATTGATCGCCGGCCTGTGGGTGGCGGCTGTCGCGGCTGTCTTCGGGGCTGGATGGAAGTGTTCAGGAGCCGATCTTGCACGCCGCACGCGTCGTTCCGCGCGTGCAGATGCAGTGCCTGGCTTAGGTGGCCCAACTCGCCAGCTTGCCGGATGCGCTGCGTCAGCGGCTGATCGCGGCCAGCGGCGTCGGTGCTTACGAGCGCCAAGACGACATCAATGCTTTGGTCTATTTCGCTGCGCCGAATCGTTTCGGCGCAATGTGCGATGTGTTATCCACACTATCTCCGAGCGGAGAACGGTAATGCCTATTTGCAGAAAATTCTTGGCAAGACAGGAACAGCCCGGGCTGGCAAAGTGCCTGCGCTTATCGCGGGTTCGCCGAAGGCTGGCGACGATCGCGCTGCTCGGCCTGCTGACCGCTTGCGCGACTGAGCCGGGTCGCGTCACTGTCTACCAGAGCGAAGGCTTTGCCGCCGACGAAACCTTCTCGCGCCTCTTCGACGCCAGCGTCGAGGCAACCTGCGAGGCGGCGCGCCGCGCCTTGCTCAGCCAGGGTTACCGTGTGACCACGCAGCGGGACGATTTCATCAGCGGCAGCAAGAGCTTCCAGCCCGAGGGTGAGGTCCACGTGCAGATCGTGTTCAACGTCGTTTGCGCGTCGGTCGGCGCCGGAGGGCAGTTGGCGACGGCTTACGTCAACGCGGTCCAGGACCGCTACACCCTCAAGAAGAACCCGAACTCGGCGAGCTTCGGTGTTGCGGCGATCGGCTCGCTGTCGATCCCGCTCACGGCGTCCGGGGACTCGCTGGTCAAAGTGGCCAGCGAAACGATTCCCGCCGGGCGCTTCTACGATCGTTTCTTCGCGCTGATGTTGCGCAACCTGCCGGGGCCGATTGGCAGCGATCGTTGACGTCTGCAGGGGCTGCGGCCACGCCAACCCCTGCAGCGTTCGCGGTGTCGTGTCGACGCTGGAGTCCGGCGCCGCGCACTATGGCCTGCCGATCAGCGGGCAACCACCGGAGGTCTGTGCCCATCGTTGCTCAGGCGCGCACCGGCGGGGCGGTGAGCAACTCGGTGCTCAGAGTTGCAGCCCTCTTCTGCGCCGGCTGAATCCGAGTCCGGCCATGGCCAGGCTGAGAAGGGCGAGGCTGGCTGGCTCCGGAACGGCGGTGGTGACGGGCGAAAGGCCATGGTCATGGGCCGCAAGATTGGCCTCGGTCAGCGTGTTGAAATCACTGCCGACGATATCGCCGACCGAATAACCGGCTCCGGAACCGATCAGGGTCCGCCCGCGCAGGTCCGGCAGGGCGAAGTTGGTCGTCCCATTGCCGCCGTAGTTGGTACCGAGGAGCGAGAACAGGGCCTGGTTCTGGTTGATCGCGAGCAATTGGCCGTTGGCCAGGGCCCAGCCGCGCGGCGCGAAGTTGCCCGCGAACTCGACGATCTGGCCGAGGACCGGGGTGAATGGATCGAAGCTGCTGCCGAATCCGTTCGGTGGATAGATTCCCTGGAGGGCGATGAGATAGGTCAAGGCCAGCGAAGGCTGGTCGTTGTTGACCGGCGCGCCGCCGCCGGTGTTGCCGGTGTCCGGATCGCCGGCCACGGTGTGATCGTGCGTCGGCATTTGCGCGGTGCTGAGGACGGTCGACTCTGCCCCGAAGGTCGACCCGAGCGGATGAGTGGCGTCAGCGCCTACGGAAACCCGACCGCGCAGGTCCGGCAGCGCGAAATTGGTGGTGCCGTTACCACCATAGGTGGTGCCCAGGATCGAAAACAGGCCGCTATTCCCGGCAATGGACAGCAGACTGCCGTCGGCCTCCAACCAGCCGCTGGGGGTGAAAGAGCCGGCAAAGGTCGCGACCTGGCCGACGAAGGCCGCACCGACACCGGGGCCTCCTGGCAACGGCGTGGCGCCGGTGTTTGCGATCACGCGGTGCAGCGGCAGCGACGGTTGCAGATTGTCGAACGGCTGGTTGCCGCCGGCCGCGCCGGTGACCCCGCCGCCCGAAAGCGTATGGTCATGCACCGGGAGCTGCGCGGCGGTGAGCGAGACGGTGCTGGAGCCAGTGGGTACGGCCAGTAGTTGCGGGGACAGTCCCGGGCCGGTGCCCGTCCCGACAACGGCCCTGCCGACCAGATTCGGGAGCGCGAAGTTGGTGGTGCCATTGCCGCCGTAGTTGGTGCCCAGCAGGCTGAACAGCGCGGTGTGCTGGGCGATTGTGAGCAGTTGCCCCTGGGCAGCGAGGCTACCACCCGGCGCGTAATTGCCGGCAAAGTTATACACGAAGCCCAGCGTGTCGCCGGACGCAGTGCCACCGGACCCGGAGGTGGGGAAGATGCCGGTTAAGTTCGGGTTCAGCACCTGGGTAACCACCAGCGACGGTTGCATGTTGTCGAACGGGTCGCCGTTGCCGGTGAATCCGGTGGAGATGGGGGTTGCGTGCGCGCTGGCGAACGCCACGCACAATCCGGTCAGGAAGAAGCGCGAAACGCTCATCGTTTTTCCAATCGTTTCAGAAAGAGTAAGGAGCCGGTGCGGAATCGAACGCGCGCCGGGTTTGGCTCCGAAAACGATCAGAATGCTTCGTAGCGCAGAGAAGAAAGCACAAATCACGCCAGTTGCGAGAGCGCAGATGCAAGCTCATGAAGTTGTTACGAAAAGAGTCGTCTGGCGGGCAGCAAGGGGGTCGCGAATCGGATGAGCTGTAAGATTTTTCGACACGCTGCCGCGCTTGCCTGCGGCGAGCCGGCGGTGATTACACAGCGCCGCCCGGCGCGAGTCATGCCGCCGCGCTTCTTTGGCGGACGCTTCGTGCCGATGTCGGGAGGCGGTGCGGAAAACTGTCCGTCGACCAGCGGCTCGGTTGATGGTGAAAGGCGCATCGTCTGCGCCCTCGCCGGGGTGACTCGAATTCAAGTTGCCCGATGACCGAAGTGCACGACGCGCGATGGAGCGGGCCGAGCCGCGCGTGTCGCGTCGTAGAGCGAGCGCGGTGCAAAATGCCCCTTGCGCGCGGACTCCGCAGCGGTCCGGCGAACACCGCCTATTCCTGCAGACGAAAAAAAACTGCCGGAGGTCCGGTCGCTGGCTGCTTTGCCAGGACGCCCGGTGCACACCGACAGCCTCGTCGCACGCGATCGCGCGACTACGGGCTTACCGCTGAATCAATGGTGCGACACCAGCCGCGAGTTTCTCGGCCTGCTTGGCGGTCTTCTTTTCCTTGGGGGTCAAAGCCGCTTGCTTTTTCGATTCCTTGTTGCCTTGCCTTATCTTGCCCATGATCGTACTCCTCGTGAGCACCGGCGAACGCAGGTGCGATTTCAGTATAGGCCGATCGCGGACGAGAATCCGCTTGGCAAGAAATAGTTTGCTGGCAGTGATCGGCGCCATCTGGGTCAGGTAGCGCCCGCGTGCAACGTCGCGACAGGCGTTGCCTGCGACCGGCGCGATAGAGCGCGATCTTGAGCTGTTGCCGCCCGGGTCGGGAAGCCGGAAAAGCGGAGCGCACGACCTTACCCGGCACGCAAGACGACCTCGACCAGGTGTTCGCGATGATCGTCTACCAGAGGGATTTTTTGGTCGTTTCGTTGTTCGCCGTCAACCGTGACCGTCATCTGAAGGCGCGCACCCGGCTCGTCGCCGCGTTCCTGCGCAACGGCGATGTGATAGACGGTCTCCCGATAGCGGTAGTGGATCTTGAATGCCGGCCAGTCCGCAGGCAGGCACGGTGCGAGACTCAGCCGCTCACCCTCGAGCCTGAGGCCGAGAAGGGATTCGACGATCAGACGATACATCCAGCCGGCCGAACCGGAGTACCAGCTCCATCCGCCGCGCCCGATGTGCGGCGCGAGCGCATAGACGTCGGCGGCCATGACGTAGGGTTCGACCTTGTAGGTGGCGATCCCTGCCGCCGATGTGGCATGGTTCACCGGGTTGATCATGGCCGTCAGTTCCCATGCGCGACTAGCGTCGCCCAGGGCGGCGAATGCCATCGCCGCCCAGATCGCCCCGTGCGTGTATTGCCCGCCATTCTCGCGCACGCCCGGCACGTAGCCGCGAATATAGCCGGGGTCCAGGCTCGACTTGTCGAAGGGCGGATCGAGAAGCTGGATGAGCGCGTGCTCGCGGCGCACCAGTCGCTCGTCCACCGCCTGCATGGCCATGCGTGAGCGCATCGCGTCGCCCGCGCCAGAGAGCACCGACCAGCTCTGCGAGATTGAATCCAGCTGGCACTCGACGTTATTTGCGGAACCAAGCGGCGTGCCGTCGTCGAAGTAGCCGCGCCGGTACCACGCGCCGTCCCAGCCATGGCGCTCGAGATCCAGGCGCAGTCGAGCACCCTCCGCCGTGCAGCGCTCGGCGAAGACCGCGTCGCCCCGCACCCGCGCCAGAGCACCGAATTGCCCGAGAACTTCACACAGGAAAAATCCCAGCCAGACGCTCTCGCCTTGGCCACCGATGCCGACCAGATTCATGCCGTCGTTCCAGTCGCCCGAGCCGATCAGCGGCAGGCCGTGCTCGCCGAAGCGCAGACCGTGCACGACGGCGCGTACGCAGTGCTCGTACAGGCTGGCCGTCTCGGCGGAGCGCCCGGGCAGGTCGTAGTAGGAATCGTCCCCCGCGTTTACCGGGCGGCCTTCCAGGAAATGCACCTGTTCATCGAGCACCCCGGTGTCCGCGCTGCTGGTCACGTAGCGGCACACCGCCAGCGGCAGCCACAGGTAGTCGTCCGAACAATGCGTGCGCACGCCACGGCCCGACGGAGGATGCCACCAGTGCTGGACATCTCCCTCCAAGAACTGACGGCTGGCGCACAGCAGCAGATGTTCGCGCACCAGCCCGGGCTCGACGTGGATCAGCGCCATCACATCCTGCAACTGGTCGCGGAAGCCGAAGGCGCCGCCGGATTGGTAGTAGCCGCTGCGTGCCCAAAGACGACACGCCAGTGTCTGGTAGATCAGCCAGCCGTTGCTCAGGACATTCAGAGAGGGGTCGGGTGTTTCCACCTGCACCGCGCCGAGCGTGTGCTTCCAGTACTGCCACACCGCTTCGAGTGCGCTGCGCGCGGCCAAGCCGCCGCGGAAGCGCTGCACCAGCTTGCCAGCGTCATCGGCGCTGCGCCCGACGCCGAGCCGGAAGATGATTTCTCGCTCCTCCCCATCGGCCAGTCCGAAGACGACCTGGATTGCGCCGCAGGGGTCCAGACCAGCGCCCACCCTGCCGGACAGGTGCGCGCGTCGCATGGCGGCCGGATCGCCGAGCGTGCCGTTGCGCCCGAGGAACTCCGTACGGTCGCCGCTCAGGCCGCGCTGCGCATCATCGACGTCGAAGAAGGCCAGCCGATCGGCAAATTCCGCGCTATAGGGGTTTCTGGCGAACAAGGCGCCGCTACGCGGATCGATCTCGGTAGCGACATGCATGGCCGTTTTCGCTGGCAGGTCCCCCAACACCCAATCGACATAGCCGGTGGCGGAGAGCTTGCGCGGCCGACCTGATTCGTTGCGCACTTTCAGCACCGAGAACTTGACGGCGGCGTCGATGGCCACGTAGATCCACAGTTCGGAGCGAATGCCGCCGGAGCGGTGTTCGAAGACGCTGTAGCCGAATCCATGCCGGCTCACATAGGGCGCCGCGGCACGCACGGGTAGCGGCGTGGGAGACCAGAAGTGGCCGGTCTCTTCGTCGCGCAGGTAGAGGGCTTCACCGCTGGCGTCGCACACCGGGTCGTTGTGCCACGGCGTGAGACGGAATTCGTGCGCGTTTTCGCTCCAGGTGTAGCCGACGCCGTTCTCCGAGACGATAGTCCCGAAGGTCGGATTGGCCAGGACGTTGACCCACGGTGCTGGCGTCACTTGCCCGGGCGCCAGGGTGATGACATATTCGCGCCCATCCGGGGTGAATCCTCCCAGCCCGTTGCACAGGATCAGATCGTGGCGCGGCGTCTCGTCGGCGCGCGTCGTATTGGGTGGGTCCTCGCTTTGGTGGGCTCGTTTCGCCACCAGCCGTGGCACGCGCGGCGCGGCAAGCCGACGATAGTCGAGTTGCTCCGCCAGCGTTCCCCGGCCGTCCGAGATGACGGCGCGCGCGACCGACTGGACCAGCACACGATCTTCACTGGATATCTGTTCCACAGGCCGCACGAAGATGCCGCCCGGCCGGTCGATCAGGCTCGCCTCGATGCCCGAGGCGATGAATCCCATGATCTGGTCCTGCAATCGCTGCCGATAGCCCGCGTGATCCTCGTTCCAGATCACCAGGTCCACCGCCAGTCCCTTCAGGCGCCAGTACGCGTGCGCCTGGACGAGCTGACGCACGAGATCGATATTGGCTGCATTCCCGATCTGCAGCAGAACGATCGGCAGATCGCCGGAGATGCCGTAACCCCACAGCCCCGACTGCCCGCGGCGATTGGTGCCGAGCACAGCGGCGTCCGCGCGCAGCGCCCCGTTGGCGTAGATGACGGAGCTGGCCAGGCGCGCATAAAGCTGCGCATCGGCCTCGCTGGCGTTGAGCTGCCGCAGTACCACCTGGCTGTGCGTCCAGGTCAGATCGAATACGCGGTCCGCGAGGTGCCGGTCATGGTATTTCTCGATCAGGCTCAAGGCCATGTCGCGGCTATTGCCGATGCCCGACACCATGTCGATGGTGGCCGTCTGCTCGGGATCGAGCGCCAGCGAACAGCGGATGGCGACAATCGGATCGAGCACCGACCCCTCGCTGCCGGAAAGCGCCGCAGGCTCGCTCATCGCCAGGGGCGCAGCGGCACTTCTGCCCCGGCCGATAAAGCGCAGGCGATCGGTCTCGTAGGACACCTCGCCGATAGCGGCCCCGTGCGCCGTCATCAAGTGGAACATCCATGGCGCCTGCTCGCCGAGCGAGCGCGGCCGGCGGGTGCACAGGATGGCGCAGCGTTCGCGCAGAATCTCGGTGTGCACGAAGAGATTGCTGAAGGCCGGATGCAGGACGTCGGCAGCGGGCGGCGCAATCACCACTTCGGCGTAACTGGTGACGTCGATTACCCGGCGTTGTCGTGATCGGTTGGTGATGCGCACCCGGCGCAACTCGATGTCATCCTCGGGCGAGACGATGATCTCGGTGTGCGTCTCGAACTCGCCAGCGCCGTCGCCGGCAGCAACGGAGTCGCGGCGGCGAAACTCGGCTCGCCCCTCGGAAAAGATCGCTTCGTAGTGCTGCGGGCGCTTGTGCGTCGGCTGATAGGCGGTCGACCAGAACGCAGCGCTCTGTGCATCGCGGACGTAGCAGAACATGCCCCAGTGATCGCTGCTGGGATCTTCGCGCCAGCGCGTGACGGCGAGATCCTTCCAGCGGCTGTAGCCGCCGCCGGCATGGGTGACCATCACGTGATAGCGGCCGTTCGACAACAACTGCACCTCCGGGACCGGTGTGTCGGGGCTGCTGAACACCCGAATCGGCGATTCCGCGGCAACCGAGGGCGAGCGCACCGCCGAGAGTTGTGCGGTGTGCGTAAACAATGCCGCGGTCCTGGGAATGCGCTCCTGGAGCAGCAGCATGATCGCCTGGAACAGCGGTTCCGATTCGAATCGCCGCTGCATCGGACGCTCCAGCACCAGATAGGCCAGCGCGAGCAGGCTCATGCCCTGGTGATGGGCCATGAAGGAGCGCACCACCACATGCGACTGCCCGCGTCGCTGCCGTGCCGGTGTGTAGTCGATCGCTTCGAAGAAACCGAACTGGCCCATGAACCCCTCGGCCGCAAGCCGCTGCAGATTCAGGCAGGCCTGCTCGGGTGCCACCATCAGCGCCAGGGCCGAGGCGTAGGGCGCAATCACCAGATCGTCGGCCAGTCCGCGTTTGAGTCCCAGGCCCGGTACGCCGAAGGCACGGTACTGGTAGTTGAGATGCACGTCGACCGTGTTGTAGCCGGATTCCGACAGTCCCCAGGGTACGCCGCGCAGATGCCCATACTCGATCTGCCTGGCCACTGCCGCCTTGCAGGTCTGGTCGAGCAGCGTGTTGTCGTAGGTCGGCATCACCAGGAGCGGCATCAGGTACTCGAACATCGAACCGCTCCAGGACAGCAGAACCGGCTCTCCGTCGGTGCCGGTGAGCAGGCGCCCGAGGGCGAACCAGCTCTCCTGCTGCAGTTGCCCCTGCGCAATCGCCACGAAGTTGCACAAGCGCGCTTCCGAGGCCAGCAGGTCGTAGTAGCCCGAGTCCACGCGCCGCTCAGCCACGTTGTAGCCAATGCTCAACAGATGGCGCAGTTTGTCGTACAGGAAGTCATACTCCATGCGCGCGAATTGCAGGCATTGCCCTGCCAGGCGCTCGATCGCCGCCATCCGGTCGGTGGCTTGGGCACTGCCTGCCATGGCCAGTTCGCGCAGCGTCGGTATGGCAGCACTATCGGCGAACGCCTCCTTCGCACCCGGGGCCGACGGCTGCACTTGCCGCGGCGCGAGGAAGCTCAGCTCGTCCAGAGCCTCGCGGCATTGGCGCGCAAGCGCCTGTGCCCACCCCTCGTGGCGAGCTTTTCCGTCGCGCTCGGGCGCCGTGATGTCCCCGCCATGCGGAATTTCCGCGATCTGTGTGGCAAGTTCGGCGGCGCTGGTCGCCAGGCGCTCAAGACGTGCGCGCGCCGCCGCCAGGCTGTCCGGCGGGGCGGCCAGGGTGGATTCCAGTGCGTTGCGAAATCCGGTTGCCTGCTCGGTAGCAGCTTCGTTCGCCTCACCGAGAAGAATTCCGAGCGTGTCGCCCAGGCCTTCGAACAGGCGCGCCGGCAGCACCTTGTCGTCGGCGAGGGCGAGCAGACCCGCCCGCAGGGTCAGCAGATGGCCGGCGAGGTTGC
>NZ_JAVTWB010000194.1:33356-35704 GCF_032229525.1 Accumulibacter sp.
TCGGCGAGGGCGAGCAGACCCGCCCGCAGGGTCAGCAGATGGCCGGCGAGGTTGCCGCTGTCCACCGTCGAGATGTACAGCGGCTGCAGCGGCCGCAGCGTCTGGGTGTCGTACCAGTTATAGAAGTGCCCCCGGTAGCGTTCCAGCGCGTCCATGGTGTTCAGGGTGTTCGCCGTGCGCTCGAGGACTTTTCCGGCCACCAGGTAGCCGAAGTCGTAGGCCGACAGGTTCGCCAGCAGCGCCAGCCCGATGTTGGTGGGTGATGTGCGATGGGCGACTGCGGCAACGCGATACTCCTGAACATTGTCCGGCGGCAGCCAATGGTCGTCCGGGCCAACGAAGTGGTCGAAGAACGCCCAGGTGCGGCGCGACAGCGCGCGCAGAAAGAGCGTCTGCTCGACGGTCAGAGTCGCCTTGCGCGGAGCCAGCGGACGGCTGACCCACCAGGCAATGAGCGGAGAGGCGAACCACAGGAGGAGGATCGGCCCGGCCACCGCCAGCACCGCAGGCCGCGATGCCGCCAGGTGGATCGCCGCCGCGGCGGCGATGGCCGGGGCGAACCACATTCTCTGAAAACAAGCGGTGAGCGTGCCGGGATCGCGCTCGCCCGCCTCACGGTCCGCCTCCCCCGAAGGGCTCCATTCGAGCAATCGTGCGCGTGTCACCAGCATCCGCCAGGCCGTGCGGGCAACGGCGTCGAGACTGAAGAACGCCTCGTACGGGAGACAGGCGATTTCGAAAACGACCTGCAAGATATGCCGGTAAGCCGAGCGCGCGATGCTGGCGAGGTGCTGCCGCAGGTGCACCTCCTCGGGCTTGCGGAAGATGTCGAGGATGGCCGCGCACAGAGAGGGGATGAGCACGATCCCGATCACCGCCACGGTCCACAACCACGGCGGCGAAAGGAGCGTCCATCCTGACAGCAAGAGCAGCGTCAGCGCTGCGGGGACGAGACTTCGCCGCAGGTTGTCGAAGAGCTTCCACTGCGACAGCATCGAGAGTGGATTCTTCTGCCGCGCGTTGTCCACGCCGGTAGCCACGCCGGTAGCCACGCCGACAGCCGCGCCTGGAACCCGCCTGCGCAGCCAACCCGCCAGCTGCCAATCGCCGCGGATCCAGCGGTAGCGACGACTCACGTCGGCGCTATAGCGGGCCGGGTGATCCTCGTACAGATGCACATCGCTCAACAGTCCGGCGCGGGCGTAGCAGCCTTCCAGAAGATCGTGGCTAAGGATGCGATTCTCGGGGAAGCGCCCGCCAAGCGCTTGCTCGAAGGCATCGACGTCGTAAATTCCCTTGCCGATGAACGAGCCTTCGCCGAACACGTCCTGGTAGACATCGGAGACGGCGCGGGTGTACGGGTCGATGCCCGGTTCGCCTCCGTACAGGCACGCATAGCGCGAGCGGTTCGTCCCCGGCAGGCTGATCGCCACGCGTGGCTGCAGGATGCCGTAGCCCCTGGTGACGCGCCGCTTCGTTTCATCGTAGCCGGGGCGATTCAACGGGTGCGCCATGGTAGCGACGAATAGCCGGGCCGCATCGCGTGGCAGCTGCGTATCCGTGTCCAGCGTAATCACGTACTGCACGGATGACAAAACCGCGGTATCACCGACGATGAGGGCAAAGCCGTCCTTGTCGCCGCCGCGCAGCAGCGCGTTCAAGTCGGCCAGCTTGCCGCGCTTGCGCTCATAACCCATCCACAGCCGGTCATTGGGGTTCCAGCGCCGCGGCCGATGGAAGAGGAAGAACAGATCGTCCCCGTTATTGGCCCGCTCACCGCCGTACTTCTCGTTCAGCTCGCCTATCCTCATCCGCGCCAGTTCCAGCAGCGATTCGTCCTCGGGCAGCGATTCCTGCCGAGCGTCGCGAAAGTCTGTCAACAGGCCGAAGTGCAGGCGTTCATCGCGATTCGCCAGAAACCGGACTTCCAGTGCCTCGATCAGATCCTCAACTCCCGAAGCACTGGTAAGCATGGTCGGGACCACCACCAGCGTGCGTGCCTGGGCCGGGATGCCTTCAGTGAAATCCATCCTGGGTAGGGAGTGTGGTGCCACCAGCAGGGTGGCCAACCAGTTCACCAGCGCTACGCCGAGTCGACTTGCAGCCAGCAGCGAGAGGATGCCGATCGCTGCCAGCAGCCAGTCCGGCGTCCCCGCGGCAAACGCCTGCGCCAGCAGGCTTCCGGAAAGGATCACCGTGATCAGCGCGATACCGCCCAGGTACACCAATGCTGGGAAGCGGCCTGCCGTTTTGCGCAGGGCCTCGGCGGCGGAAAGGCGAACTTGCGCCGCCTCTTCGAGTCGCGGCAAACCCTTGTCGATCAGGTAGTAGCCGACGTGCCCCGCGCG
>NZ_JAVTWB010000194.1:35804-37091 GCF_032229525.1 Accumulibacter sp.
CGACGTGCCCCGCGCGGTCGTCAATTCCGCCGCCAGCGTCGCTCGCCGCTGCGCCAAGGCGAGCCATCTCGACCGCCCGGCGGGCGACCTCGCCCTCGGATAGGCACCCCTTCTTCGCTATCCTCTCGATGGTATGGCGGTATCGATCGCGGCTGGCAAAATCCATCCGGCCATAGACGCCGCCTGGGTCCTCACGCAGCGTGTTCTCGACCACGCTCTGGGTCTCGACGAATGTGCGCCAGTCCGTCGCGCCAAGAATCCGGAGACTGCCGATGCTGTTGCTGATCGAGACCTGATCGGCGGCCTGTTGCTGGTTCTCCGATTGCACGAGGTGCTCGATGGTCAGACCCGACTCCGACAAGCGCTGCTCGATCCAGGTCAAGGGCAGCGCCAGAGTGGGGCCGCGTCCCTGCAAGCGCCGCGCGAGCTCGGCGACGAAGCCGCCGACCAGCGGAGGATCCGAGCACGCCATGTCGGCGACCACCAGGATCAAACTCTTGGGATCACTGACTGCGGTCTCCGCCATCCGCTCTGCCCAGGTGGCGGCCAGGTTTCGCTCGGCCCAACTGGCCGCGATGCGTACACCGACGCGACGCAAATTCTCGATCACTGCCAGCCGCAGCATGATCGGGATCGCCCACAACTCGCCAAGCTTCATCGGGCTAACGCCCTGGTAGGCCATCACGAAGCCGCTCAGACTTTCGATATCGACGCGACCATCGCCATGCGCAATGGTTTCCAGCGCGAGGTCGTATACTCGTGGACGCCCGGCCGACGGCCCATGCGCCAGGCGCGGGAGTTCACGGCTGTAGCCTTCGGGCAAGTGCCGCTTGGCCGTGCGGATCTGCTCTTCGATGAGATAGAAATTGTCGAGCAACCATTCCCCGGCCGGCATCATCCGGCGGCTCTCCGTGGCCGCCGTCGTCAACAGCTCGCACACTTCAACCAGGGTGCTTTCGTTGTCTGCCAGCCGAGGCAGGAGCCGGTCCGGCGCCTGCCCGGGAATCAGTTTGTGCGAGGCCGCAAGCGCCTCGCCATGCAGCGCCATTTGATCGGCGCTGAACAACTCGGAGCGCAACGGGGGTTCTGCGTCGGGTAAGGTCCTTAGCCCGCCACCATCCCCGCGCCGGGCTTTCACTGGCCGAAGATAGCTGCTGCGCTTGGTGTCGGCGTTCAATTCAAAGGATCCTTTTCTGAAAACGAAATCGCCATGCAGGGCAGCACAGCGAGGAATGCGTGCCGCCTACTCCGCCAACAGTTCGACCACCGGCTCAAGTTGCTCCACAT
>NZ_JAVTWB010000195.1:0-5785 GCF_032229525.1 Accumulibacter sp.
CTGGCGCAAGGCAGTGACATTGACCTCTTTCATGGGCGCTCTCCGAGATGTACATATTAAATGTACGTTTGCTACCGGTGCGTGTCAAATCTCCGGTGAAGAAGATGCGAGGTGGGTGGGAAGCGGGCGTCGGCGGCCGGTGTGAAACCCGACGTCGGGACGAGCTGGCAGGACGAGGAGCGGTCGGCGAGAACGGGCAAACTGGCGTTTTCGCGGTCACCATGACGGGGCTGTGGAAATAGATTTGCATGTGCTGCGGGCGCCGATGGAAAATGAACCTTTCGCGCGTTGATTCCCTTCACGATTCGCCGACGTCGTCTCAGGGAGGCTTGTCCATGACTCTCGCTGCCCATGTGCGCCAGCTCGATAGCGGCGAGTTCGTCATCCATCAGCTCGACGATCATCTCTTTGCTGTCGCCCGGCTTGCCGGGCGCTTCGCCAAATCGATCGAGGCGGCGTCATGGGGAGAGCTTGCCGGTGTCTGGCATGACCTCGGCAAGTATCAGCCGGCGTTCCAGAAGTACATCGCTTCTGCCAGCGGGCTCGAGGCGCACATCGAAGCGCCCGGCAGAGTCAAGCACGCGATTGCCGGTGCGCTTCATGCGGCGCGCGAACGAGGACCCTACGGTCAACTGCTCGCCTACCTGATCGCCGGCCATCACGCAGGTTTGCCGGACTGGAATCCGGGGCAGGCTCCCGGCGCAGCGCTTTCGCAGGAACTGAAGAATGAAGCGGCAACGCTGGCGCAAGCGATCGCCGGTGGCGTGCCGCAAGCCATCCTCGCCCCAAGCATCGCCCTGGGCAGCCCGACGATTCGCAAGAGTGAGGATCTTCACTTCTGGCTGCGGATGCTCTTTTCCTGCCTGGTCGACGCCGACTTTCTCGACACCGAGGCATTCATGGCCGACGGGCGGGCGGAAATGCGTGGCGGTTACCCCGAAATCCTGGTGCTGCGTGAGGCGTTCGAGCGGCACATGGCGAGCCGTTTCGCAATTGCGGATACGCCGGTCAAGCGCTTGCGCGGCGAGATACTCGCCCGTTGCATCAAGCACGCTGCACAGCCGCCCGGGCTATTCAGCCTGACCGTTCCGACCGGCGGTGGCAAGACGCTGGCTTCACTCGGATTCGCGCTACATCACGCTGAGCAGCACGGCTTGCGACGCGTCATCTATGTGATTCCCTACACCAGCATCATCGAGCAGACGGCAGACGTCTTCCGGGGGGTTTTCGACGGGCTCGACGCCTCGCCGGTCATCGAACACCACAGCAACATCGAAGCGGAAAACGAAACGGCCAGGAGCCGCACGGCGTGTGAGAACTGGGACGCACCGATCGTGGTGACCACCAATGTCCAGTTCTTCGAATCGCTCTACGCCGCCCGCCCCTCGCGCTGTCGCAAGTTGCACAACATTGCCAACAGTGTCGTCGTTCTCGACGAGGCGCAGCTCCTGCCGCCCGAGCATCTGGCGCCAATCCTCGACGCCCTGCGGCAACTGATCGCGCACTATCGGGTCACTGTCGTGCTGTCTACCGCCACTCAGCCGGAGCTGCACAAGACGCGCTCCGATGCCTTCGGTCGTGTGCTATTGCAGGGATTGGGGGAGGCGCGTGAGCTTGCACCGGATCCGGCACGGCTTTACCGGGACCTGGAGCGGGTCACGGTAGAGCTACCCGAGTCGCCGCAGCAGCGCTGCAGTTGGCAAACCATCGCCGGCGAGCTGGCAGAACACGAGCGCGTGCTGTGCATCGTCAATCGCCGGGACGATGCTGCGACCCTCTGGGGCCTCCTGCCGGAGGGCGCGTTGCACCTGTCGGCCCGCATGTGCGGCGCACATCGTGCCGAAGTGATCGCCGAAATCCGCCGTCGCCTGATCGCTCGGGAGCCGGTGCGGGTGGTCAGCACCCAACTCGTCGAAGCCGGCGTCGATCTGGATTTCCCGGTGGTCTATCGGGCGATGGCCGGACTGGACTCGATCGCCCAGGCGGCCGGTCGCTGTAACCGCGAGGGCCGTCTGCCACAGAAAGGGCGGGTGGTCGTCTTCAATCCACCGCAGCCGTCACCAAGCGGGCTGTTGCTGAAAGCAGAACAAGCCGCGGAAATCGTCCTGATGGGCGCAGCGGGTGAGCCACTCACCCCCCTACAATTCGAGCGGTACTTCGATTGCTTTTACGGCGGAGTGAATAGCTACGACAAGGAACTGGTAATGGAACTGCTGCAGCGCGATGCGGCACTCGGGCAGATTCAGTTTCGCTCGGCCGCGCAGGCCTTCCGCTTGATTCCCGACGAAGGGCAGCGGCCGGTGATGGTCACCTGGGGCCAGGGGCGAAGCTTGGTCGAGCTGCTTAAAAAGACTGGTCCGAACCGCGACCTGATGCGCAAGCTGCAACGCCATACCGTCTCGCTCCATGAGTACCAATGGAAGCTGTTGCTGTCGCGAGGGGATCTGGAATGGCACAGGGATTTCCTGATACAGAAGAGCGATGTGCTGTATCACTCGGTGCTCGGACTATTGCCGGAAGTGCCCGATTACGCGCCGTCAAGCCTGGTTGTGTGAAAGGAGTTGTCTTGAAAAGCTATTGTCTGGAAGTAAGCGGCGACTTCGCCTGCTTCACCCGTCCGGAAATGAAGGTCGAGCGGGTGAGCTACGACGTCATGACGCCTTCGGCGGCACGGGCGATTTTCGAATCGATTCTATGGAAGCCGGCGATTCGCTGGCGCGTGACCCGGATCGACGTGCTGAAACCGATCCGCTGGGTATCACTTCGCCGCAACGAGGTCGGCGCAGTCGTGCCCGTGAACAGCGTCAAGGGCGCGATGATCAAGGGCAGCGGCGATCTCGGGCTGTACGTGGAAGACGTTCGCCAACAGCGTGCCGGGCTGTTCCTGCGCGACGTCGCTTACCGAATCCATGGTCGGTTTGAGCTTTGCGATGGCTCGGGTCACCGGCCGAACTTTCCTCACCTGGTCAAGCGACCGATCAACGATGCGGACGAGCAGCGTATCGCCGACGAAGCGAATAACCTGCCAAAGTTCATGGCCATGTTCGAGCGTCGAGCGCGCAAGGGTCAGTGTGTCAACCAGCCGTATCTGGGTTGCCGCGAGTTCGCCTGTGATTTTCGTCTGGTAGAAGACCTGCAGGCCGCGTCCGTGCCGATCGCCGAAAGTCGCGACCTTGGCTGGATGCTGCACGATCTCGATTTCGACAATCCAGCCGATCCAAAACCCCGCTTTTTCCGAGCCGAGTTGAAGAACGGTGTACTGGCGGTTCCTGACTGGAGCGACCCGGAGGTACGAGGATGATTCTCCAGGCGCTCACCGACTACTACGCGCGCAAGTCGGCAGATCCCCGAACGAGCCTGGCGCCGGAAGGGTTTGAAGTCAAAGCGATTCCGTTCGTTCTGGTGCTCGATGCGGACGGATGTCTTCTGCAGCTGGCGGATCGCCGGGAGGGGGTTGGCAAGAAGAAGGAGGCCAAAGCCGAACTGGTGCCCCAGGGCGTAAAGAAGACTTCGGGCGTAGCAGCGAATCTTCTGTGGGACACGGCCGAGTATGTGCTTGGAGTGGACGCCCGAGGAAAACCCGAGGATGCCGCGCCGCGGCATCGGAAATTCGTTGACCGGTTTCGGGAAGCCTTTCGCAGTGATCCAGAGGATGCAGGCCTTCGGGCCGTCAAGGCCTTTCTCGAACGGCACTTGCCGTCGGCCCGTGAAGAGCTGGCTGCATATCCCGCCTGGCCGGAAATCATCGAAACGAACCCCTTGCTGAGTTTCCAGTTGCACACCGATACGGTTCTGGTTTGCCAGCGGCCAGCTGTGGTCGCGGCGCTGCGGGCGGACGAAGGAGGGCAGGGCGTGCCGACAAATGGCACCTGTCTCGTCTCTGGTGAGGCCGACGTGATCGAACGGCTGCATCCATCGATCAAAGGCGTCTGGGGCGCGCAGACCTCGGGAGCGAACATCGTTTCGTTCAATCTCGATGCCTTCAGCTCGTATGGCAAGTCGCAGAGCTTCAATGCGCCGGTCGGCAGTCGAGCAGCTTTCGCTTACACCACCGCGCTGAATCACCTGCTGAGCAAGGGTTCCCGGCAACGCATACAGGTTGGCGACGCGTCGACGGTGTTCTGGGCGGAGAAGGAGAGCGGTGCGCCCTTCGAGACAGCCTTTCTGGATTTTCTCGACGCGCGCCGGGATGATCCCGATCCGGACCGTGGTACGCAAGCGGTAGCCAGCCTCTACGCCAGCGTACGCGATGGGCGAGCCTTCACCACCGACGATGCGCAGCGCTTTCACGTCCTGGGCTTATCGCCGAACGTTGCGCGCATCGCCATCCGTTTCTGGCATGTGGCCAGCATTGGCGAGTTGGCGCGTGCCTTCGTTCGTCATTTTGAAGATCTGGAAATCGATCGGCCAGGTTACGAAACGGCTGCACCGCTGTCGCTCTATCGCTTGCTGAGCAGCACAGCGCTGCAGGGCAAGGCCGAGAATATCGCCCCCAACCTCGGCGGTGACGTCATGCGCGCCATCCTGAAGGCGCTGCCGTATCCAGAAACCTTGATGCAGGGCGCCTTGCGGCGCATTCGCGCCGAACGGGAAGTGAGTTTCCCACGCGCAGCCCTGCTCAAGGCCTACCTCATCCGCAACCGCCAAGACAAGGAGATCACCGTGTCGCTCAATCCCGGAAACATCGATCCTGGCTATCGCCTCGGACGTTTGTTCGCCGCCCTGGAGCGTGTGCAGGAACGCGCCCAGGGCAACCTCAACGCCAGTATTCGCGATCGCTACTACGGCGCCTTCTCGACGACGCCGCCGACCGTCCTGCCGATGTTGATGCGGCTGAAGAATCACCACCTCGCCAAGCTGCTCAACCGCGGCGAGGCCGTCAATCTGGAGAAGCTGCTGGCCGGGATCGTCGACGGGTTGGCCGATGTGCCGGCTCGCCTGAGCCTCACCCAGCAAGCCCGTTTTGCCGTCGGCTATTACCACCAGCGCCAGTCCTTTTTCAATCGGGCCGGTGCTGAAACGACCGATCAACCTGCCACCTCTCTTGTTGAATAAGGAACGACCATGAGCCTCAACCACCGCTACGACTTTGTCCTGCTCTTTGACGTCAAGGACGGCAATCCGAACGGCGATCCGGATGCCGGTAATCTGCCCAGGCTCGATGCCGAGACCGGGCACGGGCTGGTGACCGACGTGTGCATCAAACGCAAGGTGCGCAACTACGTCGGTATCGTCTACGGAGAGCAGCCGCCCTACGAGATTTACATCAAGGAAAAGGCGATTCTCAACCAGCAGCACGAGCGCGCCTACGAAGGCATCGGCAAGAAAGACCTGCTCAAAGGCGACGACAAAAAGCGCAAAGGCGGCGACGCTGTTGACGAAGCACGCCAATGGATGTGCAGGAACTTCTTCGACGTACGCACGTTCGGGGCGGTAATGTCTACCGGAGTGAACTGTGGGCAGGTGCGCGGGCCGGTACAACTGACCTTTGCGCGCTCGGTTTCCCCGGTGGTCGCTGTGGAACACTCGATCACGCGCATGGCCGTGGCCACCGAGGCCGAAGCCGAGAAGCAGAGCGGCGACAACCGCACGATGGGCCGGAAGTTCACCGTTCCCTATGGCCTCTACCGAGCCCACGGCTTCATTTCCGCTCATCTCGCTCGGCAAACGGGGTTTGGCGAGACCGATCTGGAACTCTTCTTCAAGGCGCTGGAAAGCATGTTCGAGGAAGATCGTTCCGCGGCCCGCGGTGAAATGACTACACGTGGGCTCTACGTCTTCAGGC
>NZ_JAVTWB010000196.1:0-5784 GCF_032229525.1 Accumulibacter sp.
TGGTGAAGTACATCACCAACGCGCAGCAGAAAGCCGAGCGTGTTGGTGGCGTGACGGTCACGAATTGCCAGTCAGACCGCCCGGACGCAGCCATCATCGAGGTCATCAATACCCAAGTCCAGAACACTCGCGCCGAGTCGGACAAGACCTACCACCTGATTGTCAGCTTTCGTGTCGACGAGCCCGACGAAGCTACCTTGAAGGCCATTGAGGCGCGCATTTGCGAGGGGCTCGGATACGGCGACCATCAGCGTGTCAGTGCCGTTCACCACGACACCGACAACCTCCACATCCATATCGCGATCAACAAGATTCACCCCACCCGCTATTCGATTCACACGCCCTACAACGACCACCAAACCTTGGGTGAGCTTTGCGAGCGCCTCGAACGCGACTACGGCCTGGAGCGCGACAACCACCAGGCGCAGAAGCGTGGCGGCGAGAATCGTGCTGCCGATATGGAACGTCATGCCGGTGTTGAAAGCCTGCTTGGCTGGATCCAGCGCGAATGCCTGAAGGAGATCCAGGCCGCGCAGTCCTGGGCAGAGCTGCATGAAGTGATGCGGGACAACGGCCTGGAACTGCGGGCTCGCGGCAACGGCTTGATCATTGCCGACCAGTCGGGAACGGTGGTCAAGGCGAGTTCCGTTGCCCGCGAGTTGTCGAAGGGCAAGCTCGAAGGTCGACTTGGCCCTTTCGAAGCTTCAGCGGAGTGGACGGCCGATCAGGCGGCGAAGCCGGCGCGGCAGTACGAGCCGCGCCCTGTTCGGACGCGCGTCGACACGGTTGAGTTGTACGCCAGGTACAAGGCCGAGCAGCAGGACATCGGCGCTTCGCGTTCGCTTGCGTGGGCACAGGCCCGTGACCGGAAGAATCGCCAGATTGAAGCCGCCAAGCGGGCCGGTCGCCTGAAGCGCGCCGCCATCAAGCTTCTGGGTGACCCGGGTGTGAGCCGCAAGGTGCTCTATGCAATCGCAAGCAAGACGCTGAGGGACGAAATCGAGAAGATCAACAAGCAGTACCTCAAGGACCGGCAAGTCATTCACGACAAGTGCCGGCGCCAGGCGTGGGCCGACTGGTTGCGCCGCAAGGCCACCGAGGGAGATCGCGAGGCACTGGCCGCCCTGCGTGCACGCGATGCTGCGCAGGGTCTCAAGGGAAACACGCTGGCAGCTACAGGCAGGCAGCAGGCTGACCAAGTAGCCGAGGCGCGCCCGGACAGCATCACCAAGACGGGAACCATCATCTACCGGGTTGGCGCTTCGGCGGTCAGGGACGACGGCGAGAAGCTCAAGGTCTCTCGCGGGGTTACACAGGACGGCCTGCAAGCGGCCTTGCGCATGGCTCTGGAGCGGTACGGAAACCGCATCACGGTCAACGGCACCGCCGAATTCCGGGAGCAGGTCGCCGGCGCAGCGGCGATCGGAAATCTTCCGCTCACGTTTGAAGATGCCGTCCTGGAGCGGCGTCGACAAGCGCTCTTGAGCGAAGCAAACACGGACGGGCTTGGTCGCCCGGAGCAACGAGAAGAGCGGTCGGAGCACGAGCCGCGACCGGGCTTTCCCCGGACAGGAGAGGCCTCGCCAGCCATGTCGGCGACTGGGAAGCGCATCGAAAAGCGTGACCAAGGACGTTCTTTGCATTTCGATATAAAGAACAACATACGATATACTGATCATAAAAGCGGGGCGGAGACTTCCGCCGGCACCTGCCAGGGCGAGGGTCAATCGCCGGCCTTGCTGAAACGCGGCGAGGAAGTTCCGGGGATGCCGATTGACGAAGCGTCCGCACAACGCCAGAAGCGCGTTGTCGTCGGTGATGCCGTCACCGTCACCCAGCCGGGTTCAACCAAGACAAAAGGGCGAAGCAGGTGAAAGACAAATTCAACAACGCCGTCGGTCCGCAGGTACGCGCACCGAAACCCAAGGCCGACAAGATCATTCCAGCCTTGGGTGTTGCGTCGCTGGTCGCGGGCCTGCAGTCCGCCACTCAGTTCTTTGCGCACGATTTCCAGTACCAGGCGGTACTTGGTCCTCACCTCAACCACGTGTATGCGCCGTGGTCGATCCTGGGCTGGGTCGGTACGTGGTACGGCCAGTACCCGGACGCCATCATGCGCGCCGGCGGTATCGGCATGACCGTCAGTGCTGCGGGCCTGCTCGGCCTGGCTGTCACCAAGATGGTTTTGGCGAACTCGGCCAAGCTCAACCCGTACCTGCATGGTTCAGCACGCTGGGCGAACGTGAAGGACATCGAGGCTTCCGGGCTGTTGCCCCGGCCGCGTAGCTTCTGGCAGATCCTCACCGGGAAGGCGCTGCCCACAAGCGCTGGCGTCTATGTCGGCGCTTGGCTGGACAAGCAGGGCAAGCAGCGTTACCTGCGCCACAACGGCCCGGAGCATGTCCTGTGCTACGCGCCGACCCGTTCCGGCAAGGGCGTTGGCCTGGTCATGCCGACTCTCCTTTCCTGGGGCGAGAGCGCCGTCATCACCGACCTCAAAGGCGAGCTCTGGTCACTGACCGCCGGTTGGCGCAAGCAGCACGCGCACAACAAGGTGCTGCGCTTCGAGCCAGCCTCCGCCACCGGCAGTGTTTGCTGGAACCCGCTGGACGAAATCCGCACCGGTACCGAAAACGAGGTCGGCGACGTGCAGAACCTGGCGACCCTGATTGTTGATCCGGACGGCAAGGGCCTCGAATCGCATTGGCAGAAAACCGGCCAGGCATTGCTCGTCGGCGTGATCCTGCATGCGCTCTACAAGGCCAGGAACGAGGGAACGGCGGCGACCCTGCCGGCCGTCGATGCCCTGCTGGCCGATCCCGACCGGGACATCGCCGAGCTGTGGATGGAAATGCGCACCTACGGGCACATAGACGGCGAGAACCATCCTGCCGTCGGATCGGCTGCTCGCGACATGATGGATCGCCCCGACGAAGAAGCCGGGTCGGTACTGTCCACCGCCAAGTCTTACCTGGCCCTGTACCGAGATCCCATCGTCGCCCGCAACATCAGTAGGTCAGAATTCCATATCCGCGACTTGATGCACCACGAGCAGCCGGTCAGCCTGTACATCGTCACCCAGCCCAACGACAAGGCTCGCTTGAGGTCCCTGGTGCGCATCATGGTGAACATGATCGTGCGCCTGCTGGCCGACAAGATGGACTTCAAGGACGGCCGCCAGGTCGCGCACTACAAGCACCGCTTGCTGCTGATGCTGGACGAGTTTCCCAGCCTCGGCAAACTCGAAATCCTGCAGGAGTCGCTGGCCTTCGTGGCCGGCTACGGGATCAAGTGCTACCTGATCTGCCAGGACATCAACCAGCTCAAGAGCCGTGAAACCGGCTACGGGCACGACGAAAGCATCACCTCCAATTGTCACGTTCAAACCGCCTACCCGCCGAACCGGGTAGAGACGGCCGAGCACCTTTCGAAGCTGACCGGGCAAACCACCGTCGCCAAGGAGCAAGTCACCACCAGTGGCCGCCGCACGAGTGCCTTGCTTGGCCAGGTTTCGCGCACCATCCAGGAAGTGCAGCGGCCCTTGCTCACCCCCGACGAGTGCCTGCGCATGCCCGGCGCAATCAAGAACGCCAGCGGCGACATCGACGAGGCCGGCGACATGGTGGTGTACGTGGCCGGCTATCCGGCCATCTACGGCAAGCAACCGCTCTACTTCAAGGATCCGGTGTTCCAGGCCCGCGCCGCGATCCCGGCACCGCCGAACAGCGACAAGCTGCTGCACGTGCACGCGGTGCCGGCAGCAGAGGCCATCACGATATGAAGCGCCTCCTCAAGCGCGTCAGCGTGGCGACTGCCGTTGCCGGCGTTTCCGTCCTGCTGCTGGGCGCAATGGCTTACGCAAGCGGTGCGCGCATCAACAGCACCCGCAGTATTCCAGTCGGCGTGTACTGGCTGAGCAGCGATCCAGTCGTCAAAGGCGCCTATGTCATCTTCTGCCCACCGCAAGTCGGTGTCTTCGATGAGGCCAAGGCAAGGGGCTACATCGGGGCCGGCTTCTGCCCCGGTGAGTACGGCTACATGATGAAGCGCGTTTTAGCCGCTAAAAACGACGCCGTCACCATCACCGCCGAAGGCGTGCGCGTGAATGGCGAACTGCTGCCATTGAGCGCCCCGATCGAGGCCGATTCGGCTGGCCGGCCCCTGCCGCGTTTTCAGGCGGAGCGCTTCACGCTGAGCGGTTCCGAACTGCTGTTGATGTCGGACGTCAGCGGCATCTCCTTCGATGGCCGTTACTTCGGCCCGATCGATCGTTCGCAAATCAAGGGCGTCATCCGCCCCGTTTTTACGTGGTGAGGAGGAATTCATGAGCTTGTTCATCGCAGGAAAGCCCGGCCTGGCCAAGACCAGGTCTGCCTACAGCCAATCCAAGGAGTAGAGACCATGACTACCCGGAACACCGTTCTGCCCACCGATGAAGCCGCCAATGACAGTACGGTCAGCGATACGGCCAACGCCGCCGCCGTGCTGTACGAGAAACTCGCCGACGCGATGACCCCTGGCTATCAAGCCGAGTTCGATCCCGAAGAAGCCGAACAGGCCGGCGCTTTCGTCGAGGACGCCCTGAGCGAACAGGACGCCGTCGAGAGCGATATCGACCTGGTCGATGCCACGGCGCCGGCCGCCACCACCGAGGCGAAGGGGTAAGGACGATGGCCGAGACCAAGAAAGCATTTCACGAACAGGTTGCCGAGCAACTGATCGAGCAATTGAAACAAGGCACCGCGCCCTGGCAAAGACCGTGGCATCCGGGCGAGCCGGGTTCCTTCATCCCGATCAACCCGACCACCGGCAAGCGCTATCGCGGCATCAACGCCATCCAGTTGCTGGGCCAGGGCCGCACCGATCAACGCTGGATGACCTACAAGCAGGCGGCGGCTGCCGGCGCGCAGGTGCGCAAGGGCGAGAAAGGGACGCCGATCCAGTATTGGAAATTCAGCGAAGAACAGGCCAAGACCGACGAGGCCGGCAAGCCTGTACTCGACGCCCAGGGAAAGCCGGTGAAAGACGATGTTCGCCTGGAACGGCCCCGGGTGTTCTTTGCCACCGTGTTCAACGCCGAGCAGATCGACGGCCTGCCACCGCTGCAGCCGCGCAAGGAGCAGGAATGGAATGCCCTCGAACGGGTTGAACACATCTTGCAGGCCTCTGGTGCGCTGATCCAGCACGGCCCGCAAAACCGGGCCTTCTACCGGCCGGGATCCGACAGCATCCACCTCCCCGAAAAGGGTCAGTTTCCCAGCGCTGACACTTACTATGCGACAGCGCTGCACGAACTGGGACACTGGACAGGCCACCCGTCACGCCTTGCTCGTGACCTGGAGCATCCTTTCGGCAGCGAGGCCTATGCCAAGGAAGAGCTGCGGGCAGAAATTGCCAGCATGATCATGGGCGATGAGCTCGGAATCGGCCACGATCCCGGCCAGCACGCGGCCTATGTCGGAACGTGGATCAAGGTCCTGAAAGACGATCCACTCGAAGTCTTCCGCGCGGCCGCGGACGCCGAGAAGATCCACGCCTATGTGCTGGCTCTGGAGCAACAGCAGGTTCAGGAACAGAGCACCGAGCAAAGCCAGGCAGCGATCGCGCCGGTGATTTCCGACAGCGAAAACCAGGAGGCAGCCATGCAGACCTTGACGCAGAGCGAAGCCAACGCGCACGAGCAGGCGGCCGAACTGGCGCGCATCGAGGAAGAACGGGTCCGCCAGGACCCCGACAGCACCGACGAGCAGATTGCCGCCGCAAGGGAAGCGCGCAAGTCGGCCG
>NZ_JAVTWB010000197.1:0-5771 GCF_032229525.1 Accumulibacter sp.
CTAGGAAGAAGCGGAAGAAACCTTCGCGGGCTAGGTTCTTTCCCCGGGTGAACGCTGCAGAGCGCGCCGGCGGCGCAGTCGCAACAAGGCGGCACCGCGCCAGAGGACGTTGACCAGCAGATAGCCGACCGTCGCGGAGACGACGGCGAGCACTGCCAAGCCGATAAGCAGCGGCTGGCCCATTGCCATCAGCGCATCGAAGCCCTGCCCGAAGCCGTCGAAGACGCTGCCGGTGGACGGGATAGTGACTGGCGTGGGCGCATTTTCCGCCGGCGCGTCGGTCAGCAGTCCGCCGATCTGGTACGCCAGGTAGTACCAGGGAGCGAAAGTGAAGGGATTGGTGATCAGGGTGCTGGTCAGCGCTACCGGCAGGTTGACGCGCAGCAGCACGGCCGCGATTGCCACCGCAACGAACTGCGCGACCGGCAGGATGAACGCAAAGAAGAAGCCGACCGCGACGCCGCCAGCGACCGAGCGGCGATTCAATTGCCACAGGTCCTGCGCGTGAATGGCCGGACCCATCCAGCGCAGATAGCGATGGTTGCGGATCGTGTCCGGGTGCGGGAGGAAGCGCTGGAAGAAACCCATCGTCGTGACAATCCAAGCTTGTGCAGGTACTCAGGAAGGGGAAATCGTAGCAGCAATCGGCCGCCATGACCGGAGTGCCTGGCGCATTGTTTCGCCGCCGATGCGGCGTCGAGCGCTACCATCGTGGTCTGGCCATCGCGTGCAGCGATGGCCAGACCACTCGGGCTCGAATTCGTCTCTTCCACGATTCTGCGCAAAAACGATGTGTTAAGGTGCCGGCGTCGCGCCCTGGAGCGCTCACCAACATCACAAGAACCCTTCGCCGCTCGCCATGAACGTCACCATCGACATCGTTTCCGACATCGTCTGCCCCTGGTGTTTCATCGGCAAGCACCGCCTGACGCAGGCGGTCGCGCTGGTCGCCAGGAAGCAGCCCGACACGCACTTCCAGCGCAACTGGTTACCCTATTTTCTCAACCCCAACACGCCGCCGGAGGGCGAGCCGTACCGCGCCTTTCTCGAAGCCAAGTTCGGCGGCCCGGCACCGGTCGCCCAGCTGCAGCGGGATGTCACGGAAGCCGGCCGCGAAGCGGGCGTGGCCTTCGACTTCGAGCGCATCGTCACCCGGCCGAACACCTTGCGGGCGCACCGCCTGCTCTATCGCGCGCAGTCGATCGGCCATCGACCGGCCGAAGTCGACGCCCTGGCAGAGCGTCTGTTCGTGGCGCACTTTCAGCGCGGGGAGGATATCGGCGACGTCGCGACACTGGCCGATATCGCCGCCGAGTGCGGCGACCGCAAGGACGATGTGATCGGCTATCTGGAAAGCGATGAGGGTGCGCAGCAGGTGAAATCGCTGGTGGGCAAGGTCGGTGGACTGGGCGTCAGCGGCGTACCTTTCTTCATCATCCAGCGCCGACTGACGGTGTCGGGTGCGCAAAGTGGCGAGGTGCTGGCGGCAGCGATCACGCAGGCGATGCAGTAGCCCCGGGGGCAGTTACACCTTCGGCAACGGCTGCCAGCGCCCGTGACCGGGTGTCAGCTCAGGCGTTTGCCCGCCTCGCGGCCAAACGCGCTGTCGCCGGGAAGTGCCTAGGCGCTGTCGATCTTGCGCAGCCGCAGGTCGGTCGAGAGCACCAGCTGACACGCCAGCCGAGCACGCGGATTACCCGGTGCGTAGATTTCGAGCGCTTCGGCTTCCGCCGCCTCGGGAGCCATGAGTGCCTCGCCGGCGATGGTTTCAAACTCGATCAGGCAGGTTCCACACAATCCGCTGCGGCAGCCAAACAACAGCGGCGAGTTGTGCACCGTCAGGTGCAGCGGCAAGCTCGCCAGATCCGGCAAGTCGACCGGCGCGAAAGAGGTTCCCGGAAACTCGATGCGATGCGTGCTCATGCCGGGCGGAATCCGGCGAGCTGGCGACGGTTGCCGGCGAGATAGCGCTCGGCGGAGTTGCGGCGCATGGCGCTCATTTCGCGGTTGTTCTTGTCGAGCCAGGCGACCGGATCGACAAATGCGCGATACGAATCGGCGGCGATCTGGTGCGTCTTCAACGCCGCGGCGAGGCCGTCGGATTCGCGGGCGAAGCAGGCCTCCAACATCGCCCGCGCCTCGCCATCGTCCATGCCGAAGAGCGGCGAGCGGAAGAGCTTGTAGATGACCGGGAAGAGTGCCGGGTCGTACCAGAAGATGCCGTTCACCGCCACCGAGAAGTGAAAGTGATCGCTCTGGCAACCGGCGACGCCGCGATTCACCACCCAGCGTTCGAAGCGGGTCGGCGCATCCAGTGCCCGCGGCACCTCGAGGCCAATCACCCGCGAGGTGTTGAAGTGGAACGACTCGTCCATGAAGTGCCAGTAGCTGACGGCCGACGGCAGCGGCGCCCGTTCGCGGTCCGGATGCTGCTGGTAGTAGGTCGATAGCTGATGCTGCACCAGCTTGCCGTTGAGCGTGCGCAGCCCACGAATCAGGAGGTACTGGCTGGCGAGAAAGGCGTTCGACGACGACAGCAGCGTGAAGGCCTGGATCTGCAACCGCCGCCAGAAGTCCCTGGCCGCGTTGCTGTCGGCGAAGACCATGGTGTGCTGGTAGAGGCTGCGCATCGGGTAGGTGAACAGGCGCTCGCCAAACAGGCTGTGTTCGACCGCCTCGCCGATGCTCTTGAAGGCGTTGATGTGCGCCCTTTCCTGCCTGCTCTCCAGGTCGAGGTTGTCACAGACCAGGCGAAAGTCCTCCAGGGTGTACATCCCCGCCGCCGACACCTGGTTGAGGAAGATGGTCGCCACTTCCGCCGAGACGATCTGCGCGTAATAGGCCACCCAGTACAACTGGTTGAGGACCACGCGCTGCGCCGCCGACGCCTGCTCCCACAGCCGCGTGCCCCAGAGCAGCGAGAACTGCTCGGGGTTCCAGTACTCGTGCCGGCAGTCCTCGTAACAAAATCGCCGGGCGGCGGCGTCGATCAAAGCGGTGTGATCCTGCTCGACGTTGCGACGCAGATTCAGCTCGAGCTTGCGCACGGTCGAGGTCTCGTCGAGCAGCGATCGGGTCTGGCGTTGGGCTAATCCGCTGTGCATGTGTGCATGGTCTGCGATCTACCACGGGAAAAGGAACTGTCGCCACGGACCCGGCGCATCCGGCGTGCCATAGCGGTCGGGATAGCCCTGAGGCTCACGAGCGGTACCGAAAAGCCGGTCCCAAAGCATCAGATTGGCCCCGAAGTTTACACCGGGTGTGTCCAGGCTGTGATGCAGGTGGTGGTGCAAAGGGGTCACCAGCAGCCGGCCCAGCCATGCGGGAAGCCAATGCGCGGGAAGCCTCGAATGGCGCCAGAGGTCGAGGGCGGCGGTCAGCGCCGCAGCGAAGTAGAAACCTCCCGGCTCATCGCAGAGGAAGCCCAGCAGCGGATTGACCAGAAAATAGACGAAGAGGACATTGATCAACAGCGAGTTGCGCGACGTTGCCCAGACGGTCACCGCCGGCGAGGCGTGGTGGCACTGATGCAGCGCCCACAGCACGCCGAGGCGATGGAAGAGACGGTGCTGCGCGTAGTAGATCAGATCGATGAGCACGAAGTTGAGCACGAAGCCACCCCACCAGCCGATTCGCAGGCGGCCAGCAAGCTCGGGCCAGGTCTGCGCCAGGACATGGGTCACCAGCAGATAACCGGCGACGGGGATGGCGATTCCCTGGATGGCCAGACCGGTGAAATTGAGGAAGGAGTCGGCCGGCGATCCGGCCACGGAATGACGCGGCGATACGCGCTCGAGGGCCGCGAAGGCGACAAAAGCGACGAGCGGCAGGTACCAGGCGGTGGTCACGAGAGGTCGGGCGGCAAGAGCTCGGGCGGCGGCTTTGCAGGATCGGGCGATCAGTCTATCATGGCCCGCGAGGCAATCCGGACGCATCGAGGGAGGCATGAAATGGGGATTTTTCGACGCTTGGCGGCTGTTCTAGCGCTGTTCCTGGTGGCCGGTGTCGCGTCCGCGCAAAGCGCGCCGGGCGAAGAGCGCCAGGCGGATCACGACGCGCTGCGCGCGCTGCTGACGACTTCGGCGCAGGCGCTCGCTACGCGCCAGTTCGATTTGCTGGCCGGCTTCGTCGCGCCGGGCTTTACGGTAATCACCGTAGACAACCGCAAGCTGGTCGGCCTGGAAGCGGTGAAGAAGTATTACACGGCGCTGTTCGACGGTCCCGACGCCATTCTCACCAAGCTGGAGATCAAGCCGGTGGCGGACGAACTGACCAGCTTCCTCGGCGAAAACGCGGGCGTGGTGTACGGGGTCTCCGACGACGTTTACCGCTTCAAGGACGGCGATACGCGCAACATGCAGACACGCTGGAGCGCGGCGGTGGCCAGGGACGGCGAAACGTGGAAGCTGGTCAATGTCCATTTCTCCGCCAACCTGCTCGACAATCCGATGCTCGATGCCGCCAAGGACTACGCACAGAAAACCAGCATCATCGGTGGCGTGGTCGGGCTGCTCGCCGGCATGCTGCTGATGGCACTCATACGCCGGCGAGCGCGCGGATAAGCCTCGCCCGGGTCGGCAGCGCGTGCTCGACCTCCTGCTCAAGGGCGGACTGTTCTTCGACGGAACCGGCGCGCCGCCGCAACGGGCCGACATCGCTATCGCCGACGGCAAGCTGACTCGCATCGCAGCCAACATCGACCAGCCGGCCCGCGAGACGCGCGACGTCGCCGGCCTGTGGATCGCGCCGGGCTTCGTGGACATCCACACCCACTATGACGTAGAGGTCGAGATTGCGCCGGGCCTGGCCGAGTCGGTGCGGCACGGCGTTACCTCGGTGGTGATGGGCAACTGCAGCCTGTCGCTGACCACCGGCGAGCCGCAAGCGCTGGCCGACATTTTCCTGCGTGTCGAGAACCTGCCCTCACCGCTGGTGCGCAAATGGCTCACCGAAGCGATCTCGTGGGGATCGCCACAGGCCTACCTGGACCATCTGCGCACCCTGCCACTGGGCCCCAACCTGGCGCCGCTGCTCGGCCACAGCGCCTTGCGCGCGCAGGTGATGGGGCTGCAACGAAGCCTGCACGCACGGGCCAGCGATGACGAGCTCGCCGCCATGCGCGCGCTCGCCGTCGCGGCGCTCGATGCCGGCTGCTTCGGCATTTCGATCGACATGGTCCACTGGCACAAGGTCAGCGGCGCCTACGCCGGACGCTCGGTGCCGTCGCACTATGCCGACGCGCGCGAATACCGCATGCTGGCCGAGGTCTGCCGCGAGCGCGACGCGGTTTTCCAGGCCACGCCGAACCCGCAGAATCCGCTCTCCTTCCTGCTCATCCTGGCGATGTCGGTGGGCCTTTTCCGGCCGCCGCTGCGGGCAACGGTTCTCTCCGCGCTGGACATGGCCGACCATCCGCAGTTGTGGCGGTTGTTCCCGATCGTCACCTTCGTCATCAACCGGCTGCTGGGCGGCAACCTGCGCTTCCAGACGCTGGCCGAGCCCTTCGCCATCCATGCCGACGGACCGATCACGCCGCTGTTCGAGGAATTCACCACCGGCGTCGAGCTGAACAGCTGCAGCGACCGCGCGGCACGCCGCGCGCTGTGGGCGAGCAACGGCTTCAAGGCGCGCTTCCGCGAGGATTGGGAGCGGCGCGAGCTGCGCACCTTTCACCGCGACCCGGCACGCATGCAGGTGCTGGCTTCGCCCCGACCCGAAGAGGTCGGGCGCAGCGTCGCCGAAATCGCCGCCAGCCGTGGTATCGACGCCAC
>NZ_JAVTWB010000198.1:0-4809 GCF_032229525.1 Accumulibacter sp.
CTCTCGCGCCGAGGCCTTCGCCGAACTGAAAGGCGGCTTGCGGCGGGCCACGCATACCGTGCAGCAACTGCTGACGCTGGCCCGCCAGGAACCGGGCGGCGGTGAGCTGGAAATGATCCCGGTCAGGCTGGCCGAGGTGGTGGCGACGGTGGTCGCCGAGCATCTGCCGCTGGCGGCAGCCCGGCAAATCGCGCTCGCCACGGTGGCGGCCACCACTGACTGCGTGGTCCAGGGTGACGACAACGCGCTGAATATCCTGGTGACCAACCTGGTCAGCAACGCGATCTGCCATACCCCTGCGGGAGGCAGGATCGATGTCGCCGTCGGGGAGAGCGACAGCGGCGCCTTCGTCGAAGTGTGCGATTCCGGCCCCGGCATCCCCGCCGAGGATCGGCAGCGGGTCTTCGACCGCTTCTATCGCCGGGCGCAAACCGACGCCCCCGGCAGTGGCCTGGGACTGGCCATCGTCAAGACCATTGCCGAACGGCATGGCGCCCGCGTGCTGCTCGATGATGCCAGCCTCGGCGGCCTGCGGGCGCGCGTTGAATTCAGCCGCTCGGTGCCGCTTTAAGTCAGCTTTAAGTCATGGCCTTCTATGGTATGCACACGGGAAGCGGCTCGCTTCCGCTCTGCTATCAAACAGGAGATGACCATGCAAGCAATGCAGTTCAAACGCAGCCTGATAGCGGTGGCACTGATCGCCGCCGTTGGTACCGGCTACGCCACCTTCGGCGGGCACGCCATCCGTCCTGCCGATGCCGTCGCCGCGGTCGCCGAACCGGCCAACGAAGCTGCCACCGCACCCCTGGCCAGAGCCAGTCTCGGGCTACCCGATTTCACGGCCATCGTCGAGCACAGCGGCCCGGCAGTGGTCAACATCAGCGCCAGCGGATCGTCGAAGACCGCTTATTCTGGTGGCGGCCGGGACGAGCGCCTGCCCGAATTGTTCCGCCACTTCGGCATCCCGTCGCCGGACGAGGGCGCGCCGGCACGCGGCATGGGTTCCGGTTTCATCGTCCGTGCCGACGGCCTGATCCTGACCAACGCGCATGTCGTCAGCGGCGCCGATGAAGTCACCGTCAAGCTGACCGACAAGCGGGAGTTCAAGGCCAAGGTGGTGGGGCTGGACAAGCTGACCGATATCGCTGTCCTGCGCATCGACGCCAAGAACCTGCCGGTGGTCCGGCTGGGCAATCCAGGCGACGCCAAGGTCGGCGAATGGGTGGTCGCCATCGGCGCACCGTTCGGCTTCGAGAACAGCGTCACCGCCGGGATTGTTTCGGCAAAAGGGCGCTCGCTCGCCTCCGACAGCTATGTCCCCTTCATCCAGACCGACGTGGCGGTCAATCCCGGTAACTCGGGCGGACCGCTGATCAATCTGAATGGCGAAGTGATCGGCATCAACTCGCAGATCTACAGCCGCAACGGCGGTTATCAGGGAATCTCGTTCGCCATCCCGATCGACGTGGCGATGAACATCCAGGAACAGCTGCTCAATGACGGCAAGGTCAGTCACGGACGCATCGGCGTGACCATCCAGGAAGTCTCGCAATCTCTGGCGAAATCGTTCGGGCTCAAGAGTTCGGCGGGTGCGCTGGTCAGTTCGGTCGAGAAAGGCAGCCCGGCGGCCGCGGGCGGTCTCGAACCGGGCGACATCATCCTGAAACTGAACGGCACCGAGATCGGAAGCTCGTCGGAGCTGCCGCCGGTGGTGGCGGCGCTCAAACCCGGCACGCAGGTGAAACTGCAGATCTGGCGCAAGGGAGGGACCCGCGACATCGCCCTCTCGGTCGGTGAGATCCCGACCCCGGCGCTGGCCGCCAACGGGACCGAACAAGTCGATCATTCCCGACTCGGACTGGCGCTGCGTCCCCTGACTCCGCAAGAGCGTCAACAGGCCGACTCGCCCGGCGGCCTGATGGTCGACAGCGTCAGTGGGCCCGCCGCCAGGGCCGGCATCCGCCCCGGCGACATCGTCCTCTCGCTGAACGGGCAAGCCGTGAACAACGTCAAGGAACTGCGCGCCTTGCTCGACAAGTCGGGCGGCATGGTGGCGCTGTTGATCGAGCGCGACGACGCGAAGATCTTCGTGCCGGTGGACATCGGTTGATCACCTTTCCGCGCTCGCCAGCCCCAGGCAAGGCCGTCACCTTGCCTGGGCCGCCGGCCGACATTCACCAGGGGCCTGAGCAATGATCGACGCGCTGTTCGACCTGCTCGGAGCTTTCTATCAAGACGGCAACCTGGCACAGGCGGAGTCGATCGCCCGCAGCATCCTGCAGGCGATCCCCGACGACATCATTTCTCTGCAGTTTCTCGGTCTGCTCTATTACCGCACCAATCGCCGCAGCGAGGCGATGCAGGCTTTCGGTGCGGCCGCAACCGACCGCCCCGGCGAGCCCGCAGCAGACGATGACGAGGGCCATCTGCGCGCCTCGGCGCAGTGCCTGCGCGCGGCGAGCGGGAACGGCTCGGCGCTGGCTGGCGCCTGGTACGACCTCGGCCTGGTGCTGTTCCGCTTGCGCCGTTACCCGCAGGCGCTCGGCGCATTGCAGGCGGCGCTATCGGCACGGCCGGATTTTCAGGCGGCACGGCGGGCGATCGATCGTGTCGCGGGCTTCCTCCCCCGAGCTGCGCGCGCCATGCCACGACGCCTGCTGCCGCCGGTGTTGGCGAGGCCAGCGAGGCCGCCGGAAGCTTGACAGCCTCGCTCAAATGCCGCGCCGGGCAGCGGTTGGCGGAGTTTTGCAGCGGCTGAAGGGTAAAATCGTCAGCAAATGACAACCCCGCGTGCCCCCGACAAGCCGATCAGCGAGCGTTCCACCCAGGTGATGATCGTCACCGACTCGCCGGCCGTTCGCCGGTTCGTCGTCGAGGCCTTGAGCGGGCAGCCGGGCATCGAGGTGATGGCGGCAGCGGTGGGGCCGCTCGGGGCCATCGACAAGATGCGAAGACAATGGCCGGACGTGCTGGTGCTCGATATCGAGACTACCGGCGCGGCCGGCATTTCCTTTCTTCGCAAGCTGATGGCGGAGCGGCCGACAGCGGTCTTGATCTGCTCATCGCCGGCCAACGAGGGCGGGCCAGCCAGCCTGGAGGCCATGGCCGCCGGGGCGGTCGGCATCATCAGCCGAGCCGCGACCGGCGCCAAGTCCGCCACCGAACCGAGCAGCGCGCGAATCGTGCGTGCGGTGCGCACGGCGTCGCGCGTGAACCTGCCCGCCATACGGCATCCGGCCGGCACGCCGGCGACCGAGCAGCGGCGGCCGAAAAACTCGGCCGACGTCATGCTGGCGGCCGGTCCGACCACGGCGCTGGCCGGCAGTGGCCAGCAGATCGTTGCCATCGGCACTTCAACCGGCGGCACCCAGGCGCTGGAGACGGTTCTTACCAGACTGCCCAGCCACTGCCTTGGTCTGGTGATCGTCCAGCACATGCCCGAGCGCTTTACCGCGATGCTCGCCCAGCGCCTCAACGATCTCTGCCAGATCGAGGTGCGCGAGGCACGCGACGGCGATCATGTCCTTCCCGGCCTGGCACTGATCGCGCCTGGTGGCAAGCACATGATGCTCAAGCGGTGCGGAACGCAATACCTGGTGGACGTCGCCGACGGCCCGCTGGTCAACCGCCACAAGCCGTCCGTGGATGTGCTCTTTCGCTCGGTCGCCAAGTTCGCCGGCGCCAGGGCCCTCGGCATCATCATGACCGGCATGGGTGACGATGGTGCGCGCGGGCTCAAGGAAATGCGCGATGCCGGCGCCCGGACGATCGCCCAGGACGAAGCCAGTTGCATCGTTTTCGGGATGCCGAGGGAAGCGATCAAGCTCGGCGCCGCCGAGCAGGTCATCGCGCTGGCGCGCATCCCTGACGCGGTGATGGCTTTCTGCCGAAGCGGCAGCACCCCGGCTTCCTGAAATACGCCATCGGCCTTCCCCAGTGTCGCGCCATCGCGTATTCTCCGCGAATGAAAATGGGTGGAGTGATCGCGGCGTCGGAGCCGCATACTGCCGAAGCGGGGGCACGCATCCTGCGCCGCGGCGGCAACGCGATAGACGCCATCGTCGGCGCCAAACTGGCGGCGACGGTCACCGAACTGCCGCTGACCTCATTGGGCGGGGGGGGTGCCTGCCTCTGGGGCGACGCCGATGACGGTTACGAAGTTCTCGACTTTTTCGCGGTAACGCCGGGTCTTGGTAGCGAGACGCAGCGGCCGCTGGATTTCGCACCGGTAACCGTCGATTTCGGGCAGGCCACGCAGACCTTTCACGTCGGGAAAGCGGCGACGGCGGTACCCGGTGAACTGGTCGGCCTGCTTGAGCTGCACCGTCGCGCCGGCCGCCTGCCGCTGCGGGAAGTCGTCGCACCGGCGGTAGCGTGGGCGCGCGACGGCTTCGCCGTCAGCGCCCAGATCGCGGCGATCATCGGCCTGGTCGCCCCGATCGCTCGCCGCTCACCTTCCGTCGCACGCCTGTTCTTCCCGCGCGGCGAGCTGCCGCAAGCGGGGGACCGCCTGGCCAACCCCGATCTCGGCGATTTCCTGCACGCGCTCGGCGAAGGCGATCCGGCCGCCCAGGTCGCGCGGTACTGGACGTCTCTGGTCGACAACTTCGGCCCGGCGAAAGGCGGCCTGATTAGCGCACAGGATGTGGCGAGCTACGCGCCGATGGTCCGTGAGCCGCTGCGCGTGGCCTTCGGTCCCTACACGGTATTGACCAACCCGCCGCCCGCTGCGGGCGGCGGCCTGATCGGCGCCGGCCTGCGCATCGCCGAGCGCCTGGGTCTTGGCGAAGAGGAGTTCCTGTCGGCCGA
>NZ_JAVTWB010000198.1:4909-20186 GCF_032229525.1 Accumulibacter sp.
CGGCGAATGGCCAACGTCGCGAAGACAAGTCACCACGGGAGACGCGCATGCAGGCGATGATTCTGAATGCCCAGGGCGAGCCTCTGCGCTTGACCGATGTGCCGCGGCCAACGCCCGGAGCTGACCAGATGCTGCTGCAGGTGCGCGCCTGCGGCGTCTGCCGCACGGACTTGCACGTGCTCGACGGCGATTTGCTGGAGCCCCGCCTGCCGTTGGTCCTCGGCCACGAAATCGTCGGCATCGTGGTCGAGAAAGGGGCCAATGTGCAGGCTTTTTCGCTTGGCGAACGCGTCGGCGTACCGTGGCTGGGACGCACCTGTGGCGCTTGCCGCTACTGCGCCAGCGGCGCCGAAAACCTTTGCGACGCGGCCGAGTTCACCGGTTACACCCTCGATGGCGGTTACGCCGAGTTCACGCTGGCCAATCAGGATTACTGTTTCGCGCTGCCGGCGGAGTATTCCGACGCCGAAGCAGCGCCACTGCTCTGCGCCGGACTGATCGGCTACCGCTCGCTGGTCGCTGCCGGGGACGCACCGCGTCTGGGAATCTACGGTTTCGGCGCGGCCGCCCACATCATCACGCAGGTGGCGCGCTGGCAGGGGCGCGAAGTGTTCGCCTTCACCAAACCGGGTGACGCCGACGGGCAGGAGTTCGCCCTTCAACTCGGCGCGAGCTGGGCAGGCGGCGCCGACCAGGCACCACCGCAGGAGATGGATGCGGCCATTCTGTTCGCACCGGTCGGTGAATTGGTCCCACAGGCGCTGCGTCACACCGCCAAGGGCGGCACGGTGGTTTGCGCCGGGATCCATATGAGCAACATTCCAGAGTTCCCCTACGCCCTCCTGTGGGGAGAACGCTGCGTGCGCTCGGTGGCCAACCTTACCCGACGCGACGGTGAAGCGTTCCTGGCCATCGCGCCGAAGGCGGGCGTCAGAACCGAAGTCGTGGAATTCCCCCTGGCTGCGGCGAACGAGGCCCTGCAGAGACTGCGCGCCGGGCAGGTCCGCGGTGCGGCAGTGCTGGTCCCAGGCTTGACGCCATCATCTCAGAAGCTGTAGCGGACCTCTGAATAGACGCGGTCACTGGCATCGTAGCGACCGAAAAATCCCAGGGCTGGCCCCTGGAAGATATCGACACCCACCGCCAGCTTCCAGTTCTTCTCGAAGTTCCAGCCGACTCGCGGCCGGAGCATCCAATCAGTGCGGTTCACGCTGCCGATCCACAAGGCCTCGGCATCGAACCTGTCGTTGAACTTGTGATTCACCAGGAAGCTGACACCATTTTCGTTGGTCGACTCGATGATGTAGGGATTGTGGTCGAAGAAATGGCTCTGGAATACCTGGGCGTTGATCCTGGTATCGGCGAACTGAGTGAAATCCAGACCGAGCACCCAGGTCAAAGTGTTCTGGTCAACCAGGCCATTGGCGCTGCTCAGGTTGGTCACCTGATACTTCTGCCCACGGGTATAGACCGCCTCACCCTTGAGGACCACCGCACCAAGGTCCTTGGCGACGGTGCTGCCATACTGATCAATGCGCTCGTGCTGGGCCTGATAGGTCGCCGTGGTGGTCGTCGCACCAGGGATGATCTGCCGGTAGAAGGTCGGCGCCACGCTCATGCTGCTGTAGGCAAATCCCGCTACGTCCCAACCATTGTGCAAGACCGACATGCGCAATCCGTAGTTGGTATTCGACAGATTCTGCGTCGGCGTCTTCTCGTTGAGGAAGACCACATTGTTCACGCCTGGCGGTGGCGGCAAGGTGTAAGCATAGAACTGCGCTCCCGGCTTGCCGATGTTGTCGTAGCTGGCCACCGGGATCCAGATCGCCTCGGCGTGGAAATCGCCCTTGAAATACTCGGCTCTTGCCGCCCACTGCGGGATGCGGAGGATCTCGAATTCCGGCAGCACGAAATGCCGCATGTCCTTGGCGGAAACGACATCGCCGAACAGCAGGCCGACCATCTCGCCCCAGATGATGTGCTGCCGGCCGAGACGGAACTCCCAGTCGCCGGCGCCAATGTCCACGTAGTTCTCGCGCAACATCGCATTCAGGGTCTGGTTGTTGTTGACCGCCTGCGGGTAGAAATCACTCATCGGATAGACGGCGTCAAAGTCAACCCGCGCCCCCAGCTTCCATTTGATGCCGCTTCCCAGATCACCCTGCGCAGTGACGTCGGCGCGGGTCAGGAACTGCGACCAGTGGGAGGTCTTGGGCGTGGTATACGCCATGACGTTCTCGATGAAGCCGTGGATCTTGGCCGGGCTGGAAGTGCCCCCATCGAAGGTCGATTCGACCTGCTGCGACTTTGGCAGCACATCGTCACCGAACAGGGAATCGCGACTGACCGGCAGCGCCGGCTCGGCAGGCGCTGCGGCAGCTGGCTCGACATCACCGAACAGAGAGTCCCGGCTCAGCGGCAGATCGCTGTCGGACTTGGCGGCAAGCAGGAGCGGTACTGGATGTGATGCCGCGCGTGCCGGCAGCGTCAGTCCGGGAAAATTACCGCGGTCCGCGAGCTCCGCCAGCGCCGTCATCGGCATCGTCGCCAGCAGCAAGGAAAGACAGGCGAAAGGTTGCTTATTTCTGATCTGCATTACTGTTTTCCCTGGCGCTGTCCGGCCCCTCGGCGAGGGTACTGGCCTGCTGGTTACTGGCACTGGCCTCTGACGGACGATTGCGGGCGAGAGACCACTTGGTATGGGAACGTACACCGAGCAGAGCGATCTCGCCATCCTCGACACGGACCAGGCGATCAGCCTTGGCGATGACGCGCTTGTCGTGGGTGGAGAAGATGAAAGTGGTTTTCAGGGCACGGTTGATCTTCTTCATCAGGACCAGAACCTCCTCGCCGGTCTTGTGATCGAGGTTGGCGGTCGGCTCGTCGGCCAGCACGATGGCCGGGCGGATCACCAGGGCCCTGGCGATCGCCACGCGTTGGCGCTGACCACCACTCAACTGGTTCGGGCGATGACTGGCAAACTTCGACAAGCCGACAATGTCCAGAAAATACGCCACGCGCTTCTGCCGGTCCGCGCTCGAAAGGTCCTTGCGATGAAGGAGTGGATACTCGACGTTTTCGGCGGCGGTCAACACCGGCAACAAATTGAAGGTCTGGAAGATGAAGCCTATGGTACGGGCACGAAGGTCGGCGAGTTGATCGGCAGTCCGACCACTGACATCCGCATCGTTGATGAAGATCTTGCCGCTGGTCGGCGTATCGATACAGCCGATCAGGTTCAGCAGAGTGGTCTTGCCACTGCCTGAAGGGCCGGCGATGGCCAGGAAAACACCTGGGTCGACAGACAGGGTAATGTCTTTGAGGGCTTGGACTTTCTGCTCGCCGAGCTGATAATCCTTGGAAACGTGTTCTATGCGGACTACGCTCATTCGTTGGCACTTCCCGCCAACCGTTTGAACGGTCAGCACAATTGGGTGAAAACTATGCAAAGCATGACGATCCACCATTCTGGTGTCAAGACCACCTTGGCGCTCCTCTCCGCCGCCCTCCTCGCCTGGGTCGCGCCAGCATCCGCGGCGGAGCCCCTTCAGGCGACGGCTAGTAGTGATGCCGAGGCGCGGCTGATCGTGGAAAAGGCTGACCAGGTTCGTTTTCCGGTCGGGGGTTTTCAGGTTGACGTAGCGATCACCACCACCGGCAGCGGCGACAACGCGGACGTACACAAGTACCGCGTTCTTTCCAAAGGCAACACCAACAGCGTCGTCATGGTCACCGAGCCGGCATCCGAACGTGGCCAGATTCTGTTGATGAAAGAGCGCGACCTGTGGGTCTTCATGCCTGAGGTTTCACAGCCGATACGGCTTGCCTTCTCGCAAAGGCTGACCGGTCAAGTCGCCAACGGCGACCTCGCACGCGCCAATTTCGCCGCCGACTACAATCCCAAACTACTGCGCAGCGAACGCATCGACAACGAGACCTACCACGTACTCGAACTGACCGGCGTGGACCGCAGCGTCACTTACCAGAAAGTCATCTACTGGGTCCGCGAGAAAGACCACTGGCCTTACCGGGCGGAGTTCTATTCACTCTCGAATCGTCTGCTGAAGACCTGCAAATATGAGAATTTCAAAACCATGGAAGGCACCAAGCGGCCGACTCGACTGGTGATGGAAGACGCCTTGCGTGGCGGTGAACAGTCTGTCCTCGAGTATGGCAGCATGAAGCTGCGCGATCTGCCAGACAAGATATTCACCAAGGATTACCTCAAAAAGCTGGATTAACTGCGTTTATCGCTGGCGATGCCTGCTTGACTTCGTAGTATCATCGAAAAGTTCGTGCCGGCGGCGGGCGGAACGACGATCACTCAGCAAAAAGGCGAAGGATGTTTCTTTCGAATCTTACGGAACTGACCTTGAGCCATGGCTACCGGCGGTTCTTCAAGGTCGTGCCGGCGCTGACTGCCGAGTTGCCTGCGGAAAACCACCGCATTCGACACCAGCTGTATTGCCGCGAACCGGGTGATCAGCCGCTGCGGGCCGAAGGTCTCGAAGTGGATGCTTACGACGACCAGCCTGTCCATTGCCTCGTGCCGTCGCTTTGGAAAGCGCAGTCTGTCGGCGGCGCGCGCCTGGTGCTGGCCGTCTATCTTTACCTGATCACGCTGGCACGCCACTACGCCATCACCACGCTCCTCGTCCTGACCGAGCGACACCTGGCCACGAACCTGGCTCGCCTCGGTGTCCGCGTCGAGCAGATCGGCGGTGAAATAGAGCACCGGGGCATCAGGATGCCGTCGATGATGGCGGTAGACGAAATCATCGGCGGCATGAACTTCGTTATCCGCGCGCTCTTCGAAAGCGTTTCTCGCGCGGTGCAGGAAGGCCTTGAAGCCGCTGGCGAACAAGCCGTTCGCGCCAAACACCACCCTTTCTGCCAGTAGCGAACGGCACCATGCACGCTCTTTCTCTCACATCGGCTGCGACCAGAGCGAAAGCCTGCTTCTCCCCCCTCCGTCATGTATAGCCTGCCGGAACCCATCCGCCAGGTGATCGAGTCGGGACGCGTCCCATCACCGCCGCAGGTATTGCTGCGGCTGCTGCAGATGGTAGACGACGACACCACGACGATGGCCAAACTCGCTGCGCTTGTCGAACAGGACCCAGGATTGTGCACCCGGGTCCTGACCGCCGCCAATTCGCCTGCCATCCGGCGTGGCGACCCGTTACACAGCATCGAAAACTGCCTGATCGCGCTCGGTACGCGGCTGGTACGCTCGATCGCCACCTGCCTGTCGGTGCAAAGCCTGTTCGACGAGCGCACGGCCGCCCGATCGGTCGATCTGTCCGCCTTCTGGACTCATTCGCTGCTGACGGCCGAGCTATCCCGAAGCCTGGCTGTGTCCATCGGCTTCCACCGGCCGGACGAGGCCTACCTGGCCGGCCTGCTGCACGACGTCGGCGAGCTGATCCTTCTGTCGGCAGTCGGCGAGCCCTACCTGGCACTCCTCGCTGGCTGCCCCAGTGAAGTCGAACTGTCAGAACGCGAAACCGCGCAGTTCGGCGCGGACCATGGCCAGATCGGTACCTGGCTAGCCGATCAGTGGCATCTCGACTCCCCATTTGCTGACGGCATCCTCTTCCACCACGCGCCCGCCGAACAGATCGTCACTGCTGCCCAGCTACCCCAGATGGTCTGGCTGGCGCACGCACTGATCTCCTGCGACGAGCTGCCCGAGGAACTGGTGATCCTCGCCGACAAAATGTTTGGCGACAGCAGCAAGTCCCAGCTGAGCACCTTGCGCGATCAGGCCGAACGGCGCATGTGCGTGCTCGCCGACGCAATCGGCATTCCTCACGTCAACGAGTCCGTGGCCGGCGGCTCGATGGGTCTGCCGCGCGTCATCGGAGCGCGCCGCGAAACCGTGGAACCCGACGCCCGTGGCCAGATCGCCGCGATCATTGGCAACAAGGCCCTGATGCAACCCTTGCAGCAGGGCCTCGGCACGCTCGAAACCAATGCCGAAGTGCTGTTCGCTCTGCGTGAATCGGCGCGCATCCTGTTCGACCTCAACCGCCTTGCCTTCCTCATCTGCGATCCGCTGAATGACCGGCTAAGCGGCAAGGGCATTGCCGGGCAACCGCCAATTTTCGGCCAGGTCACCCTCCCCCTCGAGGCGCATCGAAGCCTCGCCGCGGCGGCCGTGCTGGACAGCGAGATCCGTTCGTCTTACGACGCCGAAGCTCTGCCCGCCAAGCCCCTGATGGACGTCCAGTTTGCCAGGGCCCTCTCCAGCACCGGCCTGATGTGCATTCCGATGATTGGCCACAACCGCACCATCGGGGTCATCGTCGCCGGCTTGAGTGCCGACCAGCACAGCCGCGGTGATCGTCGCCTTCCTTGCCTGGCCAACTTCGGACGGATTGCCGGGGTCACCCTGGAGAGCTGGCGCGAAGCGCAGGACGCCCGTGAACAAGCCAAAGACGCCGCATCAGCACGCTTTGCGCAGCAGGCCAGACGCGTCGTCCACGAGGCAGGCAACCCCCTGACCATCATCAAGGGCTATCTCAGAATCCTCGACGGCAAGCTGCCGCAGGAAGCTGGCGTTCGCCACGAACTGACCGTGCTGACTGAAGAGATAGATCGTGTCGCCAGCATCGTTCGGCATTTGAGCGCAGCCCCCGAGGTGCGGGACGAGGACAAGGCAGTCGACATCTGCGAGCTGACGCGCGAACTGCTGATGCTCTATCGCGAAGCGCTTTTTGATGCACGCGGCATTAGCATTGAAACGGCCCTGCCACCGCAGCCGAGCTGGGTGGCCTGTGATCGTGACAGCATCAAACAGATCCTCCTCAATTTGTGGAAGAACGCCTCCGAGGCACTGTCCCGAGGAGAACGCTTCAAGCTTTCCCTGACCGCCGACATCCTGCACCAGGGGCGGCACTTCACCGAACTGAGAATTGAAGACAACGGACCAGGCATGTCCGAAGCGGCGATGAGCGCGTTACATCGCTCCGGCGATGACCGACTCGGGACGCCGCGCGGGATTGGCCTGTCAATCGTTGGCACGCTGGTGCACCGCCTGGAGATTCCTGTCACCTGCCGCAGCAAGGCCGGCTACGGAACGATGATTTCCCTGCTGTTGCCGACACTCGACCGAGCAGCGCGCCAGGGCGGCGGCGAAGGCAAACCCGGATGAAGAACGATCTCGTCGCCGGACACCCGCCGGGAGCGCTGATGAATGGCATGCCGAACGGCGACTTTTCACTGCAGCTTCAGGAAACTCAGCGACCCAGCAGCATCCTGATTGTCGACGACGAGGAGCGCATCAGGGCTGCCTACCGACAGCTACTCGCGGCTGACGGGCGTCGGGTCGAGCAATGCGGGACTGGCGTTGAAGCGCTTCGCCGTCTCGAGCGTCGCGACATCGACGTCGTGGTCCTTGACCTCAATTTGCCTGACATCCATGGCCTTGAGGTCATGGAGTGGATGGTGAACAAGCGCGTCCCGACGGCGGTGGTGGTCTTCAGTGGCGAGGAATCGATCGACTCGGCAATCCGCGCGCTGCGTCATGGCGCGATCGAATTCGTGCGCAAGCTGGGCAGCCCCCAGGAACTCGTCGACACCGTAGAGCGCGTTCTGCGGCGCCGCCGGATCGAACGTGAGCACGCGCTGATGGCGATCCGCCTGGAACACTCCGAACGTTTGCACCGCTTCCTGGTCGAGCAATCACCGGACATCATCTATACGCTCGACACCAACGGCCACTTCATTTTCATCAACGGCCGCGTCGAAGCACTGCTCGGTTACGCGCGGGACGAACTGCTCGGCAAGCACTACTCGCTGATCGTCCATCCCGACGATCTCGAACACGCCCGCTTCGCCTTCAACGAACGCCGGATCGGCGATCGGGCCAGCACCAACGTCGAAATTCGCCTGCAAACGAAGACCCAGGGTGTGCGCCATTTCGAGCACCGCACGATTGTCGCCATCCTCAGTTCGCAGGGTATCTACGACGCCACCGACAACACGGCAAGCCAGCAGTTCAAGGGTACCTCAGGCGTTGCGCGGGACATCACCGAGCGCAAGAAAGCCGAGGAGACGATAGCGTTCCAGGCTTTCCACGATCTGCTCACCGGACTGCCCAACCGTGTCTTGTTCAAGGATCGACTGGGGGTCGCCCTGACCCAGGCAAAACGGACAGGCAAGCGGCTCGGTGTGATGTTTATCGACATCGATCGCTTCAAGCTGGTCAATGACACCTACGGTCACCACGAGGGGGACGAGTTACTCAAGGCCTTTGCCCAGCGAGTCCGCAGCTGTCTGCGCTCCGGCGACACCCTGGCACGCCAGGGCGGCGACGAGTTCACCGTCCTGTTGCCCGACCTGAGCAGCGGTGAAGACGCCGCAGCGATCGCCGCCAAAATGCTGGCGGAGCTGAAACACCCGTTCACCATCGCCGGGCTGAATTTCTTCAGTACCGTGAGCATCGGTATCTCGCTCTACCCGGAAGACGGTGACACCCCGGAGATGCTCATTCGCAACGCTGACATTGCGATGTACCAGACCAAGGGGCGCGGCAAGAACGGCTATCTCCAGTTCACCCCCGAAATGAACAACGGCCACAGCATGCGCATCACGCTCGAAAGCGATCTGCGCGCGGCACTGGAAGACGGCGATCAGTTCGAACTCTACTACCAACCGCAGATCAGCTTCGGCCGCGGATTGACGATCGGCATGGAAGCCCTGATCCGCTGGCACCATCCGCGACACGGCCTGATGCTTCCGGATACTTTCATTCCGCTGGCCGAAGAAACCGGACTGATCGTGAAGATCGGCGAATGGGTCCTCGAGCGGGCACTTCGCCAGCTCGCCGCCTGGCGGAAAAAGGGATTCACCGGGCTGCAAATGGCGATCAACCTCTCGCCGAAGGAGTTCGACCGCAGCGACCTGCCGGAGCGTCTGATGGAACGTCTTGAAGCCCATGCCGTTCCGGCCGAGACGCTCGATATCGAGATCACCGAAAACTTGCTGATGAAAGACGCCGAAAAAACCATCGAGATGGTCAAGAAGCTGCGCAACAACGGACTGCAAGTGTCAATCGACGACTTCGGAACCCGCTACTCGTCGCTCAACTATCTGCGCCGTTTTGCCATCAACAGCATCAAGATCGACCAGTCCTTCGTTCGCGATCTGTCCCCCAACAACCAGAGCTCGACCTCGATCATCAATGCCATTTCGTCCATTGCCACCAGCTTCGACCTGCGCATCCTGGCCGAGGGTGTGGAAACCGAAAGCCAGAGGGAAATGCTCAGCAGCCTTGACTGCGACGAAATGCAGGGCTTCCTGTTCAGCCGGCCACTAACTGCCGCCGATTTCGAGGTCTTCCTGACGACCAGCGCCTTTCCCTCGCGCCCGGCCGCAGCCGCCCGCTAACGCGGGCAGCCAAGCCGCGCATTCCTCACCAGTCCTACACACACGTATGCGCAACCCATTGCCTACGCAACCGTCTCCTTCAATGCACGGTGCACACCATGCAGGGATCGAACGAGCGCACGACGTGCTGAACGGCGAGCGGCACGCTTTCGCCTTCGCCGACCGGCAGCCCGACCAGCGCCTGCTCGAGCGCGCCGGGGACGCCGGCTGCATCTCGGGGTGAGAAGTTCCAGGTGGTCGGGGCGATGATCTGGTAGCGGGCGATCTTGCCGCGTTCGATGCGCAGCCAGTGACCCAGCGCGCCGCGCGCCGCTTCGACCAGGCCGACGGCACTGGCCTGATCGGGTAGCTGCCACTGATTGCAGAAAGCGTCGCCCGGCGCCAAGGCGCGTACCCAACCCTCCATCGCCGGCACGACCAGGGCGATTTCGAACAGGCGGGCAACGACACGCGCCAGGACGCTGCCGCCATTCGCCGCCACCAGGGCGCGCAACAGGGGCTGGCCGGCGACCACCTGGCGGGCCAGGGCGCCGGTCTCGATGACGCCCGCGTCGTAGCGTGGCGCTTTGCACCAGGTGTAGGCATCCGGCCGCTCGGCAAACTCACCGACCAGCGGGCGCGTTTCCCCCTGTCGCGGATGCAACGGCCGCTCGCCGACCAGCCAGGCGTGGGTGACGTCTTCACGGATCAGCGCTTCCTGGAACGGCAGCGCAGCGGCCTGCCAGACACCGCGGGCGAAGAGATGCGGGCCGCCGTCACCTGCTCCCCCAGGCTGGCCATAGGCACCGTAGCTGAGGAAGCTGTCGGTCGCACGCCCGATGTGGCCCAGGCCAAGGTCGTCAGCGATCGCCAGGAAACGCGGGAAGTCGGCTGGCCGGCCTTGTGCCCAGGCAGCGAGCTGGTCGGCGGAGTGCAGCGCGGTGACGTTCTCCAGGGTGTCACCAAACACGGTCTCGGTGAGGAAAGCGCGGAACTCGCGTAGCACGGTCAGCAAACGAACTTTCTCGGTCGCGGTAACCGCGCGGGTCGTTCCGCCCGGCTGCAGCGCCAGGCTATGCGGCCATTTACCGGCCAGATAGCCCATCAGCCGCAACCAGTCGGCGCGCGCCGGCAACACCTCGCGCAGCGCTTCGCCGACGTTGGCCTTGAAGCGCTTTTCAGCCTGCGCGTGCCAGCTTCGCCCGCGATATCCTTCGCGCGCGAAGTCGGGCATGAAGAAGAGGTAGAAGTGGGTCAGGTGATCGGCGAGGTTCTCGCAGCCGAGGATCAGCTGGCTGGCCAGACGGCCGTTCGCCGGCATGCGCAGACCGGTCGCATCGGCCAGCGCCGCGGCAGCCGCCGCGGACTGTGACACCGAGCAGATGCCGCAGATCCGCGGCACGATGACCAGCGCGTCGAGCGGGTGCTTGCCGACCAGAAGCTGCTCGAAACCGCGATAGAGCGACGAGCAGACCTGCGCCGAAGCCACTCGGCCGGCAGCAATATCGAGGCTCACTTCGAGGTCACCTTCGACGCGATTGAACGGGCCGATGATCAGCCGGCGACTCACTTCGGACCGCGCTTTCGCGTGCCTGGCCGGATCACCGCATGATCGGAACGCGAATTCTCGCGTACCCGTTTGGGTGTCGCCGACTTCGACAGTGCGGCGAGCGCGACGAACCATGCCTTGGGCATGTCGATCGGCAAGCCGGTCGGGATGCCGGCGATTTTCGGCGTCTCCATGAACGGATGTCCGGGCTCCTCGAAGCCGGGTTCGGTGCACGAGATGCAGGCAAAGCCGCCGCGCAGGCACGAGCCGACGCCATTCCATGGCCGCAGGTTGCAGTCGGCACTGGCCTGGGTGCCCTTGCAGCCCATGTTCTCCATCAGGCAACCGAGGTCGGAGAGCTTTTGGGCACTGGCCTTGAACTCGTAGTATTCGTTGCGCGGGCAGCCGTGATGAACCAGTTGTTCGCTGTAGAAAGACGGCCGCTGCCAGGCGTCAAGGTCGCTCTCGGTGAGCGCGCCAAGCGCCAGCGAGAGCAGGGTGTCCACGATCCACCCCGGATGCGCTGGACAGCCGGCGACGTTGATCACCGGCAGGCCCGCCGCGGTGCGGAAATCGCCGCCCAGCAGACCGCCTTCCTGGTCGCCGTCGAACTGCAGGCCACAGGCGTCGGTGGGATTCTCGCCGGCCGAGATGATGCCGCCGTAGGCGGTACAGCTGCCAATGGCAATCACGTAGCGCGCACGTCCGGCCAGGTCGCGCACCCAGTCGATCACCGGCCGACCACTGCCGGAGAGCATCTGAAAGCGGCCGCTGCCGTTCGGCCCGCGCAGCAGCGCGCCTTCGACGCAGAGGATGTCGAACGGCAGCCTGCCGGCGACGGCCGCCTGCAACAGCGCGAGAGACTCGTCGCCGCTGGCTTCCGACAGGCCAGGATGGAGGAGTAGGTCGAGACCTGCGTCGGCGAGCTGTGCGAGTACGCCGGCGCGGTTCTCGGCGCCGAGCAGGGACTGTGTGCAGCCACCGCAACCCGCCGCCTGCAGCCAGAGCAGTTTCATCCGCGTTCCAGTCCGAAACGCAGCAGCTTGTGACGCAAGCCGACACGCGACAGGCCGAGTTCGCTGGCGGCGTGCGACTTGTTCCAGCGATGGCGGATCAGCGTCTCCTTGAGTACCCGCGCTTCGAGTGCTTCGAGACGTTCCTTGAGGCCGCCATCGACGGCGATCTGGTCGAGCAGATCGTCGTCCTGCTGATCGAGCGCCGGCGTACGCAGGATGCGTCGCGCCAGCAGCTCGGCACCGAGGCGCGGCGTTTCGGAAACAGCCAGCATGCGCAGGATTTCGTTCTGCAACTCGCGCACGTTACCCGGCCAGGGATAAACCGCAAGACACGCCAGGGCTTCGCTAGTGAAGCCGTCGACCGACTTGCCGAGCGCTCGCTGACTGGCCTCGAGCAGGCGACCGGCAAGCAAGGGGATGTCCATCGCCCGCTCGCGCAGCGCCGGCACCTGCAGCGGCACCGTCGCCAGACGGTAGTAGAGGTCTTCGCGGAAGCTGCCGGTGCGGACGTCCGCCTCGATGTCGTGATGGGTCGCCGCGACGACGCGCACATCGACCGACAGCGGCCGCGCCGCACCCAACGGGCGGAACTCGCCTTCCTGCAGGACCCTGAGCAGCTTGACCTGAAAGGCCGGGCTGGTGTCGCCGATTTCATCGAGAAAGAGGGTGCCGCCATCGGCCTGCTGAAAGCGGCCGCTACGGTCTTCGTAGGCGCCGGTGAAAGCGCCACGCTTGTAGCCGAAGAGCTCGGCTTCGAGCAACTGGTCGGGCAGCGCGCCGCAGTTCTCGACAACGAAGGGCTTGTCGGCGCGCCGACTGCAGTAATGGATGGCACGCGCCAGCATCTCCTTGCCGGTGCCCGATTCGCCGCTGATCAGTACCGACAGGTCGAAGGGCGCGATCTTCTCGATCAGTTGGCAAACGGCGTTGAGCGGGCTATCCGGTGTGCGGATCAGCCCGTCGAGACCGAATTCGCGTTTGACGCGCTCGGCCTTCATCTCGACGCGGCGGGCGAGTACCGGTTCTGCCGCACGCAAGTCGAGCGACAAGCGCTCGTTTTCCCGTTGCAGCCGATGGACATTGGCGGCAGTCTTCAGTGTCAGCAATAGCTGCTCGGGCTGCCACGGCTTCATCAGATACTGATAGATGCCGGCCTCGTTGACGCCGGCAATGATATCTTCGGCGTCGGTGTAACCCGAGAGGATGATGCGCAGGGTGTCCGGCCACTGGCTACGTACCCGTTTGAGGAACTCGACCCCGGTCATCTGCGGCATGCGCTGGTCGCAGACGATGATCTGTACCCACTCGCTCTCCATGATCCGTTGGGCCTCGTCGGCGCTCGAGGCGGTGAACACCTCGAAGTCATCTTCGAGCGTCCGCCGCAAGGCTTCCTGCGAGCGCACTTCGTCGTCGACGACGAGCACCGTCGGCATGGGCGGCCGGGCGGCGCTCATTGCGGAACGCTCCAGCCAAGATCGCGATGAATCGCCAGATGCCGCGGCGTCCACGAGTTCGGGGTCTTGTGCACAAAATGGTAGCGAGCGACGTGATAGCTGGGGTCGAAGCCGTAGAAGTTGCGCTGCAGCTCGGCGAGTTCCTCGGCGCGATAAGTCGCCAGCGGCTTCACCGCCTCGTCGCCCTGGCGCCGCGCGCACTTGCTCTGCAAGCGGCCGGCCAGATCGGGCGCCGCTGCCAACTCGGCGGCGCGGCGCGCGACATCGATGCGGAAAGCGTCGGGATCACCGGTCAGACAGGCATCGACCATGCCCGCGGCGACGCCGTCGACAGCGCTCATCGGTAAACGGTTGTGCATGATCGCTCGCGCGCCTTCGACGCCGACCCGCGCCGGCAGCAGGTAGGTCCAGAACTCCGATCCGTAGAGGTTGCCCATGTTCCGGTAATGCGGATTGAGCAGGATGCCGGCGCGCGCCCAGACCAGATCGGCGGCACGCGCCAGGAAGCAGCCACCAGCGCCGCAGTTGCCCTGCAGCGCGGCGATGGTCAGCTGCCGATCGCTGCGAATGATCGCTTCGGCCAGGTCGTCAATGGCGTTGATGTTGGCCCAGGACTCGTCGGCGGGGGATTCGGCGGCCTCGATGCTGTGCAGGTGGATGCCGTTCGACCAGTGGTCGCGCCCACCCATCAGAACGATGACGCTGACCGGCCGCTCGGTGGCCCACTGCCAGGCGGTCCGCAAGCGCTGGCACTGGCGGGTGCTCATGGCGCCGTTGTAAAACTCGAAATGCAGGAAACCGACGGCCCCCGCCTGCTCGTAGCGAATGTCCTGCCAGCTCCTGCCGGCTGGCGCACGATTGTTCGCTTCACTGACCAGAGGCGCTTCCGGGATGGTCGCCAGATGGGCGGCAAAGACCTGCGTTGCCGGCAGCTTGAGCGACGTGGCCGGCTGCTGGCGGCGGACGTGCCCGATCCACACCGCGCCATCGACCGTTGCCCGCAGGATCGCCGTCTCTCGCCAGGCGATCACGTCGCCAGGCGTGCCGCCGCGCAAAGTGTCTTCCGGCCAGCCATCGAACAGATGGCAGGGTTCGCCGAACAGTTGATCGGCGACGCCGGGGAAACCGTCGGCGGCGTTCAACCTGGCCAGGATCAGCGCACTCACATCGCGCTGCCAGTCGATGGCGCGTTCGGCCTGCTTGAGCAAGGGCCGTGCTCTGCCACGTACGCTGGCGTCGGCCCCGTCGAGCGGGGTCGGCACAAAGCCACCCGTCGCGTAGCGGTCGACGGCCTTGAGCACAGCCCGGGTGGCCGCTTCCGTGACTTCGTGGCGATAGATGCTCGACTTCCTGGCGACGCGCATCGGGAAGCTTTCGCTGGCCCAGATCGGACCGCCGTCCAGCTCGCCGGTCGCCTGCAGGACGGTGACGCCCCACGCCTTCGCCCCTTCCTGGATCGCCCAGTCGAGCGCCGACGGGCCGCGATCACCGACGATTCCCGGATGAACGATCAGGCAGCAATGCTGACCCCAGATCGAAGCCGGGATCGCCCGGCGCAGATACGGCGCGACGATCAGTTCGGGGCGAAACAGGTCCACCGCTTCCTCGGCAACCGAATCAGCGATGTCGAATTCGACCGAGACCAGGTGGCCGAGGGCGCCAAGCTCGCTGTACAGGCGCTGGCCGAGACTGTTGAAGGCGTGGCACAGGAGAAGGATGCGCACCTTCCTCTCCACTCAGCAGATGCGCGGCAACTGCTCGCCGGTCAACCAGTCGACGATGCGCCTACCGCCGAGGGTGGTGGTCATCTGCACGAAGTGGTGCTCGTCACGATGCACAGTGCCGATCAGTGCTGCCCGCCGCCCCAGTGGATGAGCGTGCATTGC
>NZ_JAVTWB010000198.1:20286-25842 GCF_032229525.1 Accumulibacter sp.
GATGCACAGTGCCGATCAGTGCTGCCCGCCGCCCCAGTGGATGAGCGTGCATTGCAGCGAGCAAGGCGTCGGCGTCTTCTTCTGCGACGACCGCCAGCAGCTTGCCTTCGTTGGCCACGTAGAGCGGATCGAGGCCGAGAAACTCGCAGGCGGCAGCAACCTCGACCTGTACCGGCATGGCATTTTCCTGCAGCATCATGCCGACACCGGACTGACGAGCGATCTCGTTCAGCGTCGTCGCGACACCACCGCGCGTCGGGTCACGCAGCGCGCGGATCGCCGCGCCACTGGCGCGCATGGCGGCAATCAAGCCGTGCAGCGCCGCGGTGTCCGAAACGATCGGAGCCGCGAAACCGATGCTTTCGCGTAGCGCCATGATCGCCATGCCGTGCTCGCCGATGCTTCCCGAAACGATGATCCGGTCGCCGGGTCGCGCCCGATCGCCCGAGAAATCGGCCCCGTCGGCAACGACACCGACGCCAGTGGTGGTGATGTAGACGCCGTCGCCAGCACCCTTCTGGACCACCTTGGTGTCGCCGGTGACCACCGGCACGCCGGCGTCCTTGGCCGCACGGGCCATCGAGTCGACGATACGCACCAGGTCGGCGAGCGGAAAGCCTTCCTCGAGAATGAAGGCAGCCGCCAGATAGAGCGGCGTCGCACCGAGCACGGCGACGTCGTTGATGGTGCCATTGACCGACAGGCAGCCGATGTCGCCGCCGGGAAAGAACACCGGCGAAACGACGTGTCCGTCGGTGGACATCACCAGCCGACCCGGCGGCATCGGCATCACCGCGCCGTCGTTGCCCTGTCCGAGATAGGCATTGCCGAGTCGCCTGGCGAACAGTTCCTCGATCAGCTGTGCCATGGCCCGTCCGCCGCTGCCATGCGTCATGTCAACGACGCCGTGCTTGAGGTCGAGCGGACGGACGTAGCCCGAACGCACGGCACTCATGACGCCACCGCCACATCGGCAAAGCGCCCAAAGGAGTAGTGCGCGGCGCAGGCCCCCTCCGACGACACCATGCACGAGCCGACCGGATTCTCCGGGGTACACACGCTGCCGAAAATACGGCATTCCTGCGGACGTTTGACGCCACGCAGCACGGCGCCGCACTCGCAGGCCGGATGATCTTCGACAGCCCGGTAGCCAGCCGCGAAACGACGCTCGGCATCGAACTCGGCGAACTCCTTGCGGATGCAGAGTGCGCTATAGGGCAACTCGCCCAGACCGCGCCAGGCAAACGAGCGGCGCAGCTCGAAGACTTCTGAAACCAGCTGCTGGGCCTTGCGGTTACCGTCGCGCGTCACGGCGCGCGAGAACTCGTTCTCGACCAGCGCCTGACCGGCGTTGACCTGCTTGATCAGCATCAGGATCGCCTGCATCACGTCGAGCGGCTCGAAACCGGCGATCACCACCGGCTTGCGGTACTCCTCGGCGAAGAACTCGTATGGCCGTGTGCCGATGATCGTCGACACGTGCGCCGGGCCGATGAAGCCGTCGAGCGGCACGGTCCCCCAGCGCCGGACTTCCGGCGATTCGAGGATGCTGGCAATTGCCGACGGCGTCAGCACATGGCAGCAGAGCACCGAGAAGTTGCTCAGGACGAGCGCCCGCGCCTGTTTGATCAGCACCGCCGTCGGCGGCGTCGTGGTTTCAAAACCGATGGCGAAAAATACCACCTGCCGGTCGGGATGCTGCTGCGCCAGCGCCAGCGCGTCGGCAGCGGAATAGACCATGCGGATCTCGCCGCGCTCGCCGCTTTTCCTGCCCAGAAGGGCTTTCGCCTTGAGCAGCGACAGGCCTGCCGATGCCGGCACGCGCAAGGGGTCGCCGTAGCTGCAGAGGGTGACACCCGCGTCGACAGCGAGGCCAATCGCCATGTCGATGCGGCCGATCGGCAGCACACAGACCGGGCAACCGGGGCCGTGAATCAGGCGCACGTTGCGCGGCAGAAGATCGCTCACGCCGTAGCGGGCGATGGCATGCGTGTGGCCGCCGCAGAACTCCATGAAGTGATAGTTGCGGTCGTCCCGTGCTGCCAAGCGGATCGCCGTGGCCAAACCTCTGGCCAGTTCGCCGTCACGAAACTCGTCGATAAACTTCATCAACCGACGTGCTCAGCTCTTGATGACTCCATTCCCGAATCCCCTCCCTCGCTGCTCCGCCGCGTCAAACGCCCGTGCTGGTTGCCTCCTGCAGCGCAGCCTGACCCAGTTCGGCAAACAGCGCCAGAGTTTTCTCGGCCTCGTCCGGATCAAGCCGGCTCAGCGCGTAACCCACGTGCACGATGACGTAGTCGCCGACCGCCACGTCCTCCATCAGCGCCAGCGAAATCTCCTTGCCGACGCCGGCGACGTCGATCATTGCCTGATCCCCGGGCCGCAGTTCGACGATCCGGCACGGCAGCGCGAGACACATCTCGACCGCCCCCTATCGACTCGCCAGGTGCTGCATGGCGACCCACGCCTGACCGACGCTCAGACCACCATCGTTGGGCGGCACCTGGCGCGCTTCGATGATGCGCATGCCCTGCGCACTGAGGCGGGTGTGCAGGCCGCGCACCAGAACCTGGTTGAGGAAGCAGCCACCACTGCCGATCACCGTCTGTTCGCCCGGAACCAGGACCCGCAGCCAGTCGCCCAGCGCGGCGATCAGCGTCGCGTGAAAGAGTGCGGCGCCACGCTCGGCGTTCTTCTCGTCGGCCAGCACCGCCAGCAACGGCAGCAGATCAAGCTGGCCCTTGCTGATCGTCCAGCCTTGATCCAGGGGCAGAACTTCGCCGTAGCGCTGTGCCAGGCCTTCCAGAAGCATTGCCGCCTGGCCTTCGTAGGCCATCACTGCCTTGACGCCAAGCAGGCCGGCGGCGGCATCGAATACCCGTCCCATACTCGATGTCGGCGGGCAGTTGATATCCCCGAGCAGCATCTGTGCAACCGCCGGCGCCGCTTGCTGTGCCGAAAACCGCTCGGCGATCTCGTTGGTCCGGCCAAGTCGATGCAGCACCGCCGCCGCCATCCGCCAGGGTTCGGCCGCCGCGCGATCGCCACCGGGAAGAGCCAGTGGGGCGAGAGAGGCCAGGCGTTCAAACGTATCGCCATTGACGCGCAACAGTTCGCCACCCCAGGCGGCGCCATCGGTACCCAGACCGACGCCGTCGAGCGAGAGGGCCAGAGCGCTGCCCTGGATGCCGTGTTCGGCAAGCACCGAGGCGGCGTGCGCATGGTGGTGCTGCACCCCCAACAGCGGTAAATTCCACTGCTGTGCAAACTCGGCGGCAAACCGTGTCGAGTGAAAGTCCGGATGCAGGTCGTGCGCGACGATCGCCGGCTCGACGCCCAGCAATTTCACCAGTTGCGCGACATTCTCTTCAAGGAAATCGCAGACAGCCGCGTTGTCGAGATCGCCAATATGCTGCGACACGAAGGCTTCGTCACCACGCGTCACGCAGATGGTGTTCTTGAACCAGCCACCGAGCGCGAGTACCGAGGGCCCGGCGATCGGCAACTTGATCGCCCGCGGCGTGTAGCCACGTGCCCGACGGATGAACTGCAGACCGCTGGTAGTGATGCGCGCAACGCTGTCGTCGCAACGGGTCACGATGTCGCGGTCGTGCATCAGGAAAGCATCAGCAATGCCGTAGAGTCGCAGCAAAGCTTCACTGTTACCGACCACCAGCGGTTCGCCACCGGGGTTGGCGCTGGTCATCACCAGCGCGAGATCCTGGGCGCGTTCGAGCCAACCCATGCCAGGCGGGCGCTTGGCGGCTTCGTGAAAGAGCAGGAACTGCAGTGGCGTGTAAGGCAGCATGACGCCAAGCCAGGCCAGGCCGGGTGCGACACCAGGCAGGGCGTCGTCGCAATTGCCGCGCTTGCGGATGAGAATCGCCGGACGCGTCGGCAAGGTGAGCAGTCCCGGCTCACCGATACCTACCTGGACGAAAGTAGCCGCCGACGGGGCGTTGGCCAGCATCACGACAAAAGGTTTTTCGTCGCGCTGTTTGCGCTCGCGCAGCAGCGCGACGGCGACCGCATTGCGTGCATCGCAGACGAGATGGAAGCCGCCCAAACCCTTGATGGCGACGATCTTCCCCTGGCGCAGCAAGGCCAGTGCGCGGGCCAGCGGATCATCGGGCAGCGGATGCCCTTCGGCATCGAGCAAGAACAGCTGCGGGCCGCATTTTGGACAGCAATTGGCTTCGGCGTGGAAGCGCCGATCCTCGGGCCGCTGGTACTCTTGCTGACAGCGGGGGCACATGACGAAAGGCTTGAGGCTGGTGCGCGCCCGGTCGTACGGCAAACCGCGGCTGATGGTGTAGCGTGGTCCGCAATTGGTACAGTTGGTGAACGCGTAGCGCCAGCGCCGGCTACTCGGTTCGAACACTTCCGCCAGACAGTCGCGGCAGACTGCCGTATCGTGCCCGATCATCGTTGCTGCCCGGCCGCTGCGGCTGTCGATGATCACAAAATCCTGACCGGTGTGAGCGGCGAGCGCTGCGTCGCGCGCCACCACCGAATTGATCCGGGCCAACGGCGGCGCGTCCTGATGCAGGCGTTCGATCAGACTCTGCACCTGCAGCGCCGCACCGCAAACCTCGATCTCGACACCGCGTGAGTCGTTGCGCACCCAGCCGCCGAGACCCAGTTCCTTGGCCAAGCGCCAGACGAAGGGACGAAAGCCGACGCCCTGAACGACACCGCTGACTCGTATGTTCTGACAAACCATGGTCTTGGTCATCTCAGTCTCCCGCACCAGCCGAGAGCTGCGCTTCGAGCTCGACGATCCGCCGCCGCAGCGAAGCCATCGTCGCCATCTTCTTTTCCTGGCGTGCGCCACAGCCCGCCGTCAGCCAGCCCAGCCACTGGTCGAAACCCTCGCCGGTGGTCGCCGAGAGCTGGATCACCTGCAAGGCCGGATTGACCTGCCGGGCGTAGCTGATTGCCAGATCGACGTCGAAGGACACGTAGGGCAGCAGGTCGATCTTGTTGATCAGCATCAGCGAGGCGGCATGGAACATGTCGGAATACTTGAGCGGCTTGTCGTCGCCCTCGGTGACCGACAGGATCACTACCTTGTGCGCCTCACCGAGATCGAAGGCTGCCGGACAGACGAGATTGCCGACATTCTCGATCAGCAGCAGGGAATCGTCGACCGGAGCCAGCTCGTGCAGGGCGTGGCCGACCATGTGGGCGTCCAGGTGACAGCCCTTGCCGGTGTTGATCTGTACCGCCGTGGCACCCGTGGCACGGATGCGTTCGGCGTCATGGCTGGTTTGCTGGTCGCCCTCGATCACCGCGATCGACAGCTTCTCCCGCAGCGCCTCGATGCTGCGGCACAGCAGGCTGGTCTTTCCGGAGCCGGGACTGGACACCAGGTTGAGCGCAAAGATCCCGTGCTCCTCGAAACGACGCCGGTTCTGTGCCGCGTAGCCGCTATTCTTGGCCAGAATGTCGCGCTCAATCTGTACCATCCGCGACGGTGACGAACCCTGGTCACCAGGGTGCTCATGCTGATGGCCATGCGTCTGGTAGCCATCGCCATGGTAATGCCCTGCG
>NZ_JAVTWB010000198.1:25942-36566 GCF_032229525.1 Accumulibacter sp.
GTAATGCCCTGCGCCATCGTCAGCGCCGACCGGTACGTAGCTCATGCGGCGATGAGTAGAAGCGCCGCCCGGCTGCCGCGGCTCTGGCGGCGAATGGCCCCTACCCGCATGCTGAGCGCCTTCCTCTTCGGACACTGCCTTCCCGGCCACCCGAGTTTCCCCGCCGCCGCAACCGCAAGTGGTACACATCTGCTGTCTCCTCTTTCTTATTCGACTTCCAGCTCCTTGACCCGCATCTCGGTGCCGCCGGTTGCTTGAACCGGGTAACCGCCGCAGGCTGGGCAGGGGTCGTAACGGGCCGCCAGCGGCACCGTCTGATTACAATTAAAACATAAACCTTCGCCCGCCACCTCAATCACTTTCAGAACAGCACCTTCGACCAGCGTGCCGCGGATTACGGCGTCGAAACAGAAGCGAATAGCCTCCGGTTCAACCGCAGAAAGCTCGCCGACTTCGACAAACACCGACTTGACGCGCTGAAAGCGCTGCGCGCGCGCCGCGTCTTCAATGATCTGCAGGATGCCCAGGGCGAGCGACATCTCATGCATCGTCGACCTTGACTTCGACAGGCACGCAGGGATCAAGCGACAGCACCAGGCGGCTGGCCGCGGTCACTGCTTCGGCACGCGTCCTGGCCGGAGTCGTGCCGATCTCGCGGACAAACGCCCCCTGCGGGTGAAAATTCCATTCCGTCGGCGCCACGATGACGTAGCGCGCCACCCGCTCACCAGCGAGTTCGATGCGATGCAGCAAGGTACCGCGAGCCGTTTCGACACAAGCCAGCCCGCAGCCTTCAGCAACCGTCGCCGCATCGAGCCAGGAGGACAGGCGTGCCGGCTCGGACAATCCCTCTGCAAGCCAGCGCAGGTCAGCGTAGCGAGCCGCCAGCCGTGCCCGTATCCGCTGCCCCCTGGCGAGCAGAGCCGCCACCTCGGGATTCCCGATGTGGCGCGCAAGTGCCCCGGTCTCGGCCGGCTGCCCCGCGAAAGTGGGCCACTCGGCAAAACCCGCGCCATCGGCCTGCGCTACCCAGTCGGCGGCCGACAGGCGTGGTAGCAGCGCGCCCGCGGTGGCAGCGACACCATCGCCTACCTGCAGCGGCGTCTCCTCGTTCAGCCAGGCGGAGAGCCGGGCTCCGAACACTGCGGCGCCAGCGCTATCGACGACGCCGAGCAAGCGCTTGCGCCAGAGCAAAAACTCGCTGTGCCTCGGCGCCTGCTTGCACAGCGGCGGCCAGTCGAGCAACAAGCGCCACAGGTGCTCGCCAACGGCTTCGAGCGCGACCGCCAGCACCTGCGCGGAGGTCGCCGCAATCACCGGCCGCTCAGGACGGGCCGCCTGCAAGGACAAGCGCGCCGCCGCATCCTGCGCGCAGCGGCAAAGACCGAACAGGCGGGGAATGATTTCGAGAACACGCGCGACCGGCAACCCACGCAGGCAGCGGGCCACTGCCGGCCGGGACGACACCACCCCGGCGGCCACGATTTGCCCCCCATCCCACGTCAGTGTCAGCTGCAGAACTCCCTGCTCCACCGTCACACTCCCGGAAAATCTCTCCAGACCATAGCAAAAGCCTTTGAATCCATTTTGATTTCAGTCAATCCGCGGCTAAACTGCCGCGTTCACAATACGGCCTCGCCGGCCTCTGCCATTTTCCCGGATCTCCCTCTGCATGCTTGAAGCCTCGAATCTGGAATGCGTACGCGGTGAACGCCGCCTGTTCGCCGACGTCAGCTTTCAGCTTGAAGGGGGCGAAATGCTCTACCTGCAAGGGCGGAACGGCTCGGGGAAGACGAGCCTGCTGCGCATGCTCTGCGCGCTGACGCCAGCAGCCAGCGGCGAGATTCGCTGGCGCGGCAAACCGATCGGCAAACTCGGCGAGGAATTTCGCAGCGAGCTTTGCTACCTTGGCCACCAAAACGCCATCAAGGAGGAGCTGACACCGCTGGAGAACCTGCTGACGTCGGCGACGATGGCTGAGGAGTCGCTCGCCGAGAACGCAGCGCTCGAGGCGCTGGAGCTGGTCGGACTGCGCGGACGCGAAGACCTGGCCTGCCGCTATCTTTCCCAGGGACAGAAACGCAGAGCGGCGCTGGCGCGCCTGGTCAACGAAAGGCGTGCGCTGTGGATACTCGATGAGCCCTACGTGGCCCTCGACGCGGCGGCCGTCGAGCTCGTCGCCGAATTGATCGGCGCCCACCTGCAACGCGGCGGACTGGCCGTCCTGACCACCCACCAGGCGGTCGTGGTACCGGCGGGCGCGGTGCGTGAACTCTGGTTGGGTGCGGATGATGCAGCCTACCGGCCGCAGTAGTTAACGAGATGCTAATATTGCTCCGTGCCGTGATTGGCCGTGACTTGCGACTGGCGATGCGGCGGCAGGCGGACATCGTCGCGGCGACTTTTTTCTTCGTCATCGTCGTCAGTCTGTTCCCGCTGGGCGTTGGCCCGGAACCCGATCAGCTGCGCCGAATGGCTCCAGGCGTGCTGTGGGTCGCCGCACTGCTGGCGACGATGCTTTCGCTGCCACGACTGTTTGCCGACGATCACCGCGACGGCACACTCGAGCAACTGGCTCTGGCGCCGCAACCGCTGGGCCTGATCGTACTGGGCAAGGTGATCGCGCACTGGCTGGTTGCCGGCCTGCCGCTGGTTCTGCTGGCGCCGGTACTGGGCATCCAGTTCGACCTGCCGAGCGACGCCCTGGCGGTGCTGACCCTGTCGCTGCTGATCGGCACGCCGGCCCTGTCCGGCATCGGCGCGATCGGCGCGGCGTTGACGCTGGGGGTACGCGGCGGCGGCGTGCTACTGTCGCTGCTGGTCCTGCCGCTGTATATCCCGGTGCTGATCTTCGGCGCCGGCGCAGTTGACGCGACGGTCAGCGGCCTCGGGCCGCAGGCCCATTTGTCGCTGCTTGGCGCCCTCGCGCTCGGCGGCGTGTTTTTTGCGCCGTGGCCCACCGCCGCGGCCCTCAGAGTTGCCCTCGAATAGATGACTGAACAAGCAATCAACTGGTTCAAATACGCCAGTCCACAGACCTTCTACCCACTTGCCGGCAAGCTGATCCCGTGGTTCTGGGCGCTCGCCGCGATCTTCGGCGTCGCCGGGTTGAGCATCGGCTTTCTCCTGGCACCGACCGACGCGCAGCAGGGCGAGGGCTATCGCATCATCTTTCTGCACGTGCCGGCGTCGTGGTTGTCGATGTTCATCTATCTGGTGATGGCCTTTTGGGCCGGCATCGGGCTGGCTTTCAATATCCGCCTGTCGGGCATGATGGCCTCGGCCCTGGCGCCGACCGGCGCCCTCTTCGCTTTCCTGTCGCTATGGACCGGCGCCCTGTGGGGCAAGCCGATGTGGGGCGCCTGGTGGGTGTGGGACGCGCGCCTGACTTCCGAATTGATCCTGCTCTTCCTGTACATCGGCTTCATCGCCCTGCAGGCGGCGATCGACGATCCACGCCGCGCCGACAAGGCCGGCGCGATTCTGGCCCTGGTCGGGGTGGTCAACATCCCGATCATCTATTTTTCGGTCAAGTGGTGGAACACGCTGCATCAGGGCGCATCGGTCAGCCTGACCAAGGCACCGAGCATGGCCGCCATGATGCTTTGGGGCATGCTGCTCTGTGCGCTGGGCTGCTGGATGTACAGTATCGCCATCGCCCTGATGCGCGTGCGCACCATCATGCTCGAGCGCGAGCGGCACACCGACTGGGTGCGCGAACTGCTCAGCGACAAGGAGTGAACGGATGCACTGGAACAGCTTTTCCGAGTTTCTCGCGATGGGGACGCACGGCCTCTACGTCTGGGGCTCGGTGGGGGTGATGGCGCTGCTGATGACGGCGGAACCGATCCTGCTCTTGCATGGTCGGAAGACACTGCTCATTCGCCTCAAACGCCAGTATCGCGCCGAGCGATCGGAAGCGACCAGGGACCGCAGAGCAACACCCCTCAGGAGTAAAGCTTGAAACCTCGTCACAAACGCATTGCCTTGATCGTCGGCGGCCTGGCCATTCTCGGCATTGCCGCCATGCTGGTGCTCAATGCCTTCCAGAGCAATCTGGTGTTCTTCTTTTCACCGACCCAGGTCGCCGCCGGTGAGGCACCGACCGGCAAGAACTTCCGCATCGGCGGCATGGTCAAGGAAGGCTCATTGGAGCGCCAGGCGGACGGCGTCACCCTGCGTTTCGTGGTCACCGATACCGACAAGGACATGACCGTTGCCTACCAGGGAATCCTCCCCGACCTCTTCCGCGAAGGCAAAGGCGTCGTCGCGCAGGGCAAGCTCGGCGACGGTGGTATCTTCAACGCCTCCGAAGTGCTCGCCAAGCACGACGAGAACTACATGCCGCCAGAAGCGGCCAAGGCCGTCGGCGACGCCCATGAACGCGCGGCGGTCAACAAAGCGGCGGCGGAAGCAGCCAGCAAGACCATCAAGCAATAACGACCTACGGACGATAGCCCCATGATCCCTGAACTCGGCAACTTCGCACTGATCGTCGCGCTCTGCGTGGCCCTGGCGCAAGGCACGCTGCCGCTGATCGGCGCGCACACCGGCCGGCAGCAATGGATAGCCCTGGCGCGGCCCGCTGCGGTCGCACAAGCGCTGCTCCTGGCGATCGCCTTCGGCTGCCTGACCACGGCCTTTGTGCAGAACGACTTCTCGGTGCTCTACGTCGCGCAGCATTCGAACACGCTGCTGCCCATGCAGTACCGTGTCGCCGCGGTCTGGGGCGGACACGAAGGCTCGCTGCTGCTGTGGGTGATGATGCTGGCGCTATGGACGCTGGCCGTCGCTTTGCGCTCGCAACAACTTCCCGACCACATGGTCGCGCGCGTGCTCGGCGTTCTCGGACTGGTGGCCGCCGGCTTCCTGCTGTTCATCCTGCTCACCTCGAACCCCTTCGAGCGCCTGCTGCCGGGTGCCGAAGAAGGGCGCGACCTCAATCCGCTTTTGCAGGACCCGGGCCTGATCATTCATCCACCGATGCTGTACATGGGCTACGTCGGCTTCTCGGTGGCCTTTGCCTTCGCCATCGCCGCGCTGCTCTCCGGCCAGCTCGACGCCGCCTGGGCACGCTGGTCGCGACCGTGGACCACGGCCGCGTGGATCTTTTTAACACTCGGTATTGCCCTCGGCTCGTGGTGGGCCTACTACGAGCTGGGCTGGGGCGGCTGGTGGTTCTGGGACCCGGTCGAAAACGCCTCGTTCATGCCCTGGCTGGTCGGTACGGCTCTGCTGCACTCGTTGGCGGTGACCGAAAAACGTGGCAGCTTCAAGAACTGGACGGTGCTGCTGGCGATCTCCGCGTTTTCGCTGTCGCTGCTCGGCACCTTCCTGGTCCGCTCCGGTGTCCTGACTTCGGTGCACGCCTTCGCCACCGACCCGGGCCGCGGCATCTTCATTCTCGCTTTCCTGGTGGTGGTCATCGGCGGCTCGCTGGCGCTATTTGCCTGGCGGGCGCCCAAGGTCGGTCTCGGCGGCCGTTTCGGGCTGCTCTCGCGCGAATCGCTGCTGCTCACCAACAACGTCCTGCTGGTCGTCGCCTGCGCTTCGGTGCTACTCGGCACGCTCTATCCCCTGCTGATCGACGCCCTTGGCGCGGGCAAGCTGTCGGTCGGCCCGCCCTACTTCGACGCCGTCTTCGTACCGCTGATGTTGCCGGCTGCGTTCCTCATGGGCGTCGCGCCGTTCGCGCGCTGGAAGCACGCCAGCGTCGGCGAACTCGCGCGCGCCCTGCGCTGGGCTTTCCTGGCCGCGCTGGTGGTCGGTATCGCAGCGCCTTTCCTGCGCGGCGAGTGGAAGCCACTGGTCGCGCTGAGCCTCCTGCTCGCCACCTGGATCGTTCTCAGCACCCTGCTGAGCATCTTCGAACGCGTCCAGTCGACGCGCGCCGGGCAATCGTTTCTGAGTACGGCAAGCAGGCAGCCGCGCAGCTTCTTCGGCATGCATCTGGCCCACGTCGGAATCTCCGTCTTTATCGTCGGGGTGACCATGGTCAGCGCCTATCAGGAAGAGAAGGACGTCAAGATGGAAGTCGGCGATACGGTCAGCGTCGGTGGTTACAGCTTCGTCTTCAACGGCGTCCGCGAAAAGCAGGGGCCGAACTATCGCGCGCTGGTTGGCGACATCGATCTGCGCAAGAACGACCGTGAAATGCGGAAAATTTTCCCGGAAAAACGTTTCTACGTTGCCTCCTCAATGCCGATGACTGAAGCAGCGATCGATAGCGGCTTCCTGCGCGACGTCTACGTCTCGCTCGGCGAGCCGATCGACAAGGCCAGACCCGAAGCGGCGTGGGCTGTTCGCGTCTACTACAAGCCCTTCGTTGACTGGATCTGGGGCGGCTGTGTGTTGATGGCCCTCGGTGGTCTGCTCGCCATGAGCGACCGCCGCTACCGCATCAAGGCGCGTGCCGCGGCCCCTACTGCGGCGGCTGTCGGCACGGCACTGGCGCAAAACGCCTGAGGACACGCCATGAACCGATTTCTCTGGCCGCTGATCGGCTTCGTCGTTCTCGTCGTCCTGCTCGGCGTCGGGCTGACCCTCAACCCGCGCGACGTGCCGTCGCCGCTGGTCGGCAAGCCGGCACCAGCCTTCTCGCTAGCGCGGCTGCACGCACCGGAGGAGCAGTTTTCGCCGAAGGACATGCTCGGCAAGGTCTGGCTGCTGAATGTCTGGGCGTCGTGGTGTGTCTCGTGCCGACAGGAGCACCCGCTGCTCGTCGAACTGGCCAAGCGCCAGAGCACGCCGCTGGTCGGACTGAACTACAAGGAAGTCCGTGGTGACGGCGCGATCGACATGGACAAAGTGGCTCCCGGGAAGGAAAAAGGCATGGTCGTCGAGCGCGCCGGTGCCTGGCTCAACCAGCACGGCGACCCCTACACGCTGTCGGTGATGGACATCGACGGCCGGGTCGGTATCGACTACGGCGTCTATGGCGTGCCGGAGACCTACATCATCGACAAGGCCGGCATCATCCGCATGAAACAGACCGGGCCGATCACCCCTGACGTCTTGTCGAGCACGATTCTGCCGCTGATCGCGGAGCTGTCGAAATGAGGCGACTGGTGATGGTGCTGCTACTCACGCTGCTCGGCCTCGCCGGCAGCAATGGCGCGATATTCGCCGGTGAAGCCCAGCCGCTGGCCGCGGACGAGGCGACCGAGAAGCGCCTGATCGCGATTTCCAGCGAGCTGCGCTGCCTGGTCTGCCAGAACGAATCGCTGGCCGGGTCGCACGCCGAACTGGCCAACGACCTGCGCCGCGAGATTCGCACGCTGATCAACGCCGGCAAGAGCGACGACGAAATCATGGAATTCATGGTCAGCCGTTATGGTGACTTCGTCCGCTACCGGCCGCCACTCAAAGGGACGACGCTGTTGCTGTGGTTCGGACCGGGCGTGCTCTTGGTCCTTGGCTTCGCGGCGCTGCTGCGTTACCTGCGCCGCCGTGACCGGGCCATCACAGACTCGCCGCTGAGCGCCGAAGAGCAGCGCCAGGCCGAGGCGCTGCTGCACGACAACGACTCTCATCAAGGACGTTCATGAGCAGTTTCATCCTCTTCGCGGCGCTGCTTGTCGTCGCCGTTGTTGCCATTCTTTTGCCGCCGCTGCTGCGCGCGCCGAGGTCGTCTGGCGGTGCTGACCATCGCGAAGCGAATCTGGCCATCTTCCGCGACCAGCTCGCCGAACTCGAGCGTGAGCGCGACAACGGCTCGCTCGCCGAAACCGATTTCGAGCAGGCGCAAAGCGAGTTGCAACGTCGCCTGCTCGACGAGGTCGAGCCGCCAGCAAGCGACAAGACCATCGCCAGCGGTGGCCGCAAGACCGCGCTGGCCCTGCTCCTCGTTCTGCCACTGGCCGCCGCAGGCGGCTATGCCCTGCTGGGTAATCAGCGAGCGCTCGACCCACTGCAGCGACAGGCGCGGATCACGCCACAACAGATCGAGGGCATGGTCACCGGGCTGGTCGCCAAGCTCCAGGAGAACCCTGACGACCACCAGGGCTGGCTGATGCTGGCGCGTTCCTACAAGGTCATGGAACGCTTTCCCCAGGCGGCCGAAGCCTACGGTCGCGCCGGCGCGCTGGTCACCCAGGACGCCGCGCTGCTCGCCGACTATGCCGAAGTCCTCAGCCGCAGCAACGGCGGCGACCTGCAAGGGAAACCCAGCGAGTTGATCGAGCAGGCCCTGAAGATCGACCCCAACGAAACGCAAGCGCTCCTGCTGGCTGGCGCTGCCGCCAGCGACCGGCGTCAGTTCGCCCTCGCCGCCGACTACTGGGCACGCCTGCTGGCACAACTCGAACCCGGTTCCGAAGAGGCCAGGACGGTCGCGGCGGCGGTCGACAAAGCACGCCAAATCGCCGCCCAGCCTGCCGGAGAACGGGTCGCCGAAGCCACGCCGACGGGCGCCGGCGCCGTCAGCGGCGAAGTGACGCTGAGCGACGAGGTCGCTGCGCAAGCCCGCCCGGACGACGTGCTGTTCGTCTTCGCACGAGCCGAAGAGGGGCCCCGCATGCCCCTCGCCGCGACACGGGCCAGGGTCGGCGACCTGCCGCTGCGCTTCCGCTTCGACGACTCGATGGCACTCGCCGGCGGCAAGAAGATCTCCGACTTCAAGACCGTCAGCATCGAAGCACGGGTCGCCAAGGCCGGCAAGGCGCAGACCTCGAGCGGCGACCTGTATGGCACGCTGCGCGGTGTCAAACCCGGCAGCCAGAGCCTGCGGCTGGTGATCGACCAAGTCCAACCCTGAGCCCGGAAATCGCTCCGATCGGCCCGCGCACACGGCACTGCGCGGGGTGATTTCCGTGTTTGTTAGCATAGATCAAACCGTCGCCACCCCCTGATCCGCTAGACTTCCGGCAGCCTTGGCGCTCGCCAAATGGCGCATCGCACAAAAAGTTCAAGGGGAGGGAAGTATCGTGGCAGATAACGGCTCAGGGTTCTGGGCAAAACTCAAACGTCCCAGCGTCAAGTACTCGCTACTGACGCTGCTGTCGGTCGGCTTTGTCTCCGGCGTTCTGTTCTGGGGCGGTTTCAACACGGGGATGGAGGCTACCAACACCCTGGAGTTCTGCATCGGCTGTCACGAGATGAAGGATAACGTCTATCAGGAATACAAGACCACCATTCACTACAGCAACCGCACCGGCGTGCGCGCGTATTGTTCCGACTGCCATGTGCCCAAGGACTGGACACACAAGATGATGCGCAAGATTCAGGCGAGCCAGGAACTCTATGGCAAGCTGATGGGCACCATCGATACCCGCGAGAAGTTCGAAGCCAAGCGGCTGGAACTGGCGACGCATGAGTGGGAACGCATGAAGGCCAGCGATTCACGCGAGTGCCGTAACTGCCACTCGTTCACGGCAATGGACATCGAGAAACAGAAGAAGCGCGCCTCCAAGATGCACAAGATCGGTCAGGAAGACAACAAGACCTGCATCGATTGCCACAAGGGCATCGCGCACCACAAGCCGAAGAACATGCCGGAAGAGGAAGACGAAGATGACGACGGAGGCAACTCTTTCTAGGCACGAACGGCGGAGCGAGCCACACCTGACCTAAAGTGGGGGCTGGGCGGACGACTGACAGTTGGCCGCCTTCCACCGCCTCTAACCGTATCAATCCTGAGTGGAGAGTGAAAATGAAAAAAACGACCGTTTCCCTGGCCCTGTTCGGTGCTTTGCTGGCCTTCGGTTCGCAAGTGGCCTACGCTGCCGCACCCGACTGGAGCAAGGTTCCCAAGCGCACCATCCAGGTGTTTCACCCTGGGGTGACGCCGGTCGAATGGGTGATGAAGAAATCCGACCACAGTGGCCGCACCGGCATCAACAAGGGCGAAAGCTGTGTCGGTTGCCACGAAGAAAAAGGCGGCCTCAACTTCGACATGAAGCGTCTGGCAAGCAAGGAACTTGAGCCCAAAGGCGCGCCGAAGACTATGACTTACCCGGTGACCATCCAGTCGGCGTACGACAAGGACAACGCTTACATCCGTCTGACCTTCAAGGCGCCGGCCGGTGCGTTCGACCCCGCCGACAAGGAAAACGAAGTCAAGGTGGCGATGATGTTCGCCAACGCCGAGGTTCCCAAGGGCGACCAGGTTGGCTGCTGGGCGACCTGCCACGGCGACGCGCGGACGATGCCCGGAGCAGACGACAAGAAGACCAAGTACACCAAGAGCGGTGCCTACGAGTTGATGCAATGGAAGAGCGCAGCGGGCGCCAAGGCGGTTGATGGCTCGGTGACCGACAAGCGCAGCATGGAAGGCGGCACTGCCAACGTGCAGGCCGAAGGTGGCAAGTCGGGCGACACCTACACGGTGACCTTCACCCGCAAACTGTCCGGTGCCCTGGCCGAAGGCAAGGCGGTTCCGTTCGGCGTCGCCGTCCACGCGGATCACGCTACCGGCCGTTTCCATCACGTGTCGATGGGCTACACCATGGGCTTCGGTGTCGACGCCGACGTCAAGTCTGCCAAGCAATAAGACACCGCAACCACTTTGGCAAGAGGCAGGGCTTAGGCCCTGCCTTTTTTTCGTCTGACGTTGGTGAACGGCCTGCCCCTCGCCAGCTCCAGTGGCGCCACAGCGCTTAATGGAAAAATCGGCAAACACCCCTAA
>NZ_JAVTWB010000199.1:0-5724 GCF_032229525.1 Accumulibacter sp.
CGTCCATCCACCCGCCGGGCGAACCAATCGGTGGTCAGTTGCCGTGTGATCTTGGGGCTCTTCAGCTCGATGCGCGGCAGCATTTCGCGGGGCCGTCTCGCGTTGCTTGCCGTATCGGCAAGCGCGTACAGCCGCTGGTAGAGCGCGGACTGCTCGAAGGCGAAGGTCTTTTCGAGCTTGAAATCACGCTGGATCTCGCCCTCGCTCAAGTTCAAGCGTGGTCGCAAGACGAGCGCGCTGCGCAGGGTATCGCTGGCTTCCGCGGCCGGGCTGCCGTTCTTGTAACGCAACAGGTCGCCATCGAGCGCCAGCCGCTGGCCGCTGAGCTGGGCTACCGCCTCCTGAAAGGCTGCATTGCGGCTGCTGTAGCGACCGGCGTTGAAGTCGGCGAAGCGGTAGATCATCTGGCTGTAGCTGGCCGGGTAATCGAGCAGGATGGCGATGCCGAAATAGAGGCCGCCGCGACGCGAGAACACTTCGTCGCGGACACTACCCTGGCGCGGGTAGGGATAGGGACGGTTACGCACATGCTCCTCGGCAAACTCGACGCTGACCTGCATTGGCCCCCCGGTACGAACCGGGTTATAGCCGGCAAAGAGCACCTTGCCGCCGGGCAATTCGGAAATCATGTCGTCGTAAATGGCGTTCATCTGGTTCTCGGTACGCAAGGCGTCGATTCTTGCCTTGTAGCTCCTGCCATCCGGCGACGACTTGCTCAAGGCGAGGTCGAGAACGACTTTCGGGATGGCGTATTTTTCGCGCCGCTTCTCGAGTTCCTGCCAGACGATGCGCGACAGCCCGGCAACCGGCGGGTCGGCCTGGAAGGTCGATTCCTGGGCGATGATCGAGATCACGGCACACAGGTTTTCCGGCGTCGGCAGAATGCGCAGCGCGGCCATCGCGGCAAAGATATCCGCCGCCCAGCCGGCGCGGTCGCCGACCTGTGGCGGCAGCACGCGGTTGACCAGGGCGCGGCCCTCGCTCGTACTCGGGTAGAGGGAGGCAGCGGGAGGCGGGCTCGGCAGCCGCGTTGACGGCTGGGGAAGCTTACGCACCTCGCTTCCCGGACTGGACTGCTCAGTCGGCGCCGGGTCGCGTGGCACCGGTGACGGCCGCGATTCGTAAGCGCCGTCTGTGGCGCAGGCGGTCAGCAGGGCGGCGATCAAGGATGCGAGAAGCAGCTTTCGGGATACGGCGGGGGATAGCGGTACACCGTTTTCCGGCAGCAAGGGCGACGCCGTTCGGCGCCACGGAAAAGCAAGCTTGCGCTCCTTTCGGCGCGCCAGACCGCTCGCCTCCAGCTTACTCACCCACCACCCTGCCCTCGCGACGGGGGTCCGCACCGCCAGCGTAACCGACAGGGTTCTTCTGGATCGCCTGCAGGCCGCTGCTCAAGCCCACCTCCTTCACGACATGACCTCGGCCTTGCAGCACGGCGACAAAAGGCCGCGGGAAGCGCTTTTCTTCCAGCAGCGTCGGGCCATTCAGCGATCCGAAGTTGGGCAGATCAATGGCTTCCTGCGGCGTCAATCCCCAGTTCAAGGTGGCATAGAGCAGCTTGGCGGTGTAGTGGATGATCATCGCGCCACCCGGAGAACCGCCGCTCAGCGCCAGATCGCCGCTGTCGTTGTCGAAGACCAGGGTCGGGCTCATCGACGAGCGTGGGCGCTTGCCGGCTTCGACGCGATTGGCGATCGGTGTGCCACTGGCGTCCGTCGGGGCGAAGGAAAAATCGGTGAGCTCGTTGTTGAGCAAGAAGCCCTTGACCATCTGGCGCGCGCCGAAGGCATCCTCGATGGTACTGGTCATGGCCAAGGCATTACCCCAGGCGTCCACGATGCTGATATGTGACGTGCCGTACTCGACCTGCTCGGGCATCGGCGCAAAGGCGCTCTTCTCCGCCGAGGGCGATCCCGGTTTGGCGATCTGCATGCTCTGCTCGCCGATCAGTCGTGCCCTTTCGGCAAGGTAACTCGGAGCGATCAGTGACTGCCAATTGCCGGCCGGCGCGGGAACGAAGTCGGGGTCGGCCACATAGCGGGCACGATCGGCAAACGCCAGCCGCGAGGCCTCCGTGTAGTAGTGCATCCAGAGCGGGTTCTCGAAGCGCAGAAAGCGCGCCTCGCTGTTGTTCAGGATGCCGAGGATCTGGTCGATGGCAATCGCTCCAGAACTGGGTGGCGGGAAGCCGCAAATCCGGTAGCTGCGGGCCTGCCGCGTTCCCCTGGGCGCGTAGTCGGTACACAGCGGCGAACGCCGTTTCGCCTGATACGCAGCCATGTCGGCCATGCTCAGCAGGCCCGGGTTGTCCGGATGATTGCGCACGCGATCGACCACCGCCTGCGCGATGTCACCCTCGTACAGCGCCAGCGAGCCTTCCGCGGCGATCCTGCGCAGGACCTGCGCCAACTCTGCATTGCGCAGCAGGGTACCGATCGCCCGTGGTTCACCGTCACGCTCGTAGAAGTACGGGCCTGCCTTCGGGTCCTTGCGCAAATGTCGGTCGGTCTTGAGCAGCGTATAAAGGCGCAGGCTGACCGGAAAGCCCTCCTCTGCCAGCGCGATCGCCGGCTCGAAAAGGCGCGCCCACGGTAGCTTGCCGTACGCTGCATGCGCCATTTCGAGCATCCGAACGGTCCCCGGAACACCCACCGCCCGCCCACCGACTACGGCCTCCGAAAAAGTCATCGGCTTGCCGTCGGCCTGCAGGAAAAGTGTTCCGTCGGCGGCCGCGGGTGCCGTTTCGCGACCGTCGAAGGCGACCGTTTCCCGACCATCGTAGTACAGTAGAAAGGCACCGCCACCGATGCCGCTCGACTGCGGTTCAACCAGCGTCAACACCATCTGGACGGCGATCGCGGCATCGACGGCCGAACCACCGGCGCGCAGGATTTCCAGTCCGGCCTCGCTGGCCAGCGGATGCGCGGTGGCAACGGCCAGCTTCTGGCCACGCCATCCGGGTTGCGCGCTGGGAGCCGAGACCCCCTCGGGCTGACGCAAGTCGGCCGCAGACGCGGCACCCGGCGGACTTGCGGACGGCATCTGCGTGCAGCTGGTGACCAGAAAAACGGTGGCAAGGGCGAGGTAGACGCGTTTCATGGGCACCTTCGATTTGGCAAACTTGCGCTTTGTCTCATTCAAGCCGGCCGGGCGTCAAGAGGGAGCGATCATGGAAATCTGCGGGCGGCCACCCAGTTGGGCGAGGTTCCTTGTTTTCGTTCGTATATCAGGATATGCTTATACGCATGATGAGTGATCCCCAATCCCGATTGTCCTGGCGGCAGGCGCTGCTGGTGGCGCTGACCAGCGCCGCGGCTCTTGCCGCGCACGCGCAAGCGTTGCCGACCGTGCTCATCGAGCCGCACCCGGTCGACCTGACGCTGCCGGCCGAGGCAGTGGTCGAGGCAGTCAATCAGGCGACGCTGGCGGCGCAGGTTTCCGGTCGGGTCATCGAAGTTCACGTCGACGTCGGCCAGGCGGTGCGCCAGGGTGACCTGCTGATGAAGATCGACGCCCGTGAGGCGAGCGAAGCAGCGGCCGGAGCGGCATCGCAGTATGTCAATGCCCGGGCCCACTACCAGCGGACGCTAAGCCTGCGCCAGCAAGGCTTTGTCAGCCAGGCTGCGGTAGACAAGGCGAAAGCGGATCTCGACGCCGCTCAGGCGGCGCGGGGACAGACCACGGTCGGCCTCGGCCATGCCACGGTCCGCGCGCCGATCTCCGGAATTGTCGCCGAGCGACTGACGGAACTGGGTGAAATGGCAACGCCCGGCAAACCCCTGCTGACCATCCATGATCCGAACGGCCTGCGGGTCACCGCCACCATTCCCCAGTACCGCTTGTCGCAGATGCGCAGCGTCGGCCGGGCCAGGGTGGAGTTTCCCGAACTCGGCCAGTGGGTCGATGCTAGCAGCGTCACCGTGCTGCCGACTGCCGATGCGGCGACGCATGTCTCGCCGGTGCGCGTTGGCCTGCCGGCGGGGATGAGCGGCATCGTGCCCGGCATGCACGCGCGGGTGTACTTCGTGCTCGGCCACGCCACCAAGCTCACCGTGCCGCAGGCCGCCGTCGTCCGCCGCGGCGCCGTCGCGGCAGTCTACGTCGAGAAGGAAGACGGCACGCTGAACTTGCGCCAGTTGCGGCTTGGCGAAGCGGTCGGTAGCGGCGAAATCGAAGTACTGGCCGGGCTGCACGCCGGCGAGCGCATCGTTCTCGATCCGGTGAAGGCGGCGGTCGCGCTGAAATCCGGCCAGCGCCCGGGCCAGTAGCGATGGCTGTGATGGGGGTTTCGGGCCGTATCGCCCGCTTTTTCGCCAGCTCGCAGATGACCCCTCTGCTGGCCCTGGTGGCGCTGCTGATGGGCGTCTTCGCGACGCTGGTGACGCCGCGCGAGGAAGAACCGCAGATCGACGTGACCATGGCCGACGTATTCATCGGCTTTCCAGGCGCTTCGGTGCAGGATGTCGAGAACCTGGTGGCGACGCCGGCCGAACAGGTCCTGTCGCGGATGTCGGGAATCGAGCATGTGTTTTCGGTTTCGCGGCCGGGGATGGCGATCGTCACCGTACAGTTCGAGGTCGGCGTCAAATACATGGATGCGGTGGTACGCCTTTACGACACGGTGAACTCGAATCGCGACTGGCTGCCGCCGAACCTCGGCGTCCTGGAGCCGGTCGTCAAGCCAAGAGGCATCGATGACGTGCCGATCGTCTCGCTGACTTTCTGGACCGCCGACCCGACACGCTCGGCTTTCGACCTGCAGCAGGTGGCGCGGGCCGCCGAAGTCGACTTCAAGCGCATCAAGGGAACGCGCGATGTGTCGACCCTGGGCGGCCCAGACCATGCCGTGCGCGTGCTGATGGACAGCGAGCGGATGAACGCTTTTGGCGTCACGCCGCAGGATCTGGCCGGTGCGCTGCGTCTCGGCAACACCCGGCAGTCTTCCGGGCATGTGGTCGCCGACAACCGTGAAGTGCTGGTCGAGACCGGCACCTATCTCGAGTCGGCGGCGGACGTCCGGCAACTGGTCGTCGCCGTGCACGGCAAGGCCGGTGAGCGCAAACCGGTATTCGTCAGTGATGTCGCACGCGTCGAAGACGGCCCGGATCAGCCGCAGCGTTATGTCTGGTTCGGCAACCGCGACGGCGAGTTCCCGGCGGTGACCGTACAGGTTTCCAAGAAGCCCGGGGTCAATGCCGCCGACGTCGCCAACGCGGTAATCGCGCGCGCCGACTCGCTCAAGGGAACGCTGATCCCGGACGGCGTCGAGGTCACCACGACGCGCAATTATGGCCAGACGGCAACCGACAAGGCGCAGAAGCTGATCGGCAAGCTGGTTTTCGCCACCGCCTTCGTCGTCCTGCTGGTCTTCTTTGCGCTGGGCAAACGCGAGGCCTTGATCGTCGGCGTGGCGGTCGCGCTAACGCTTGCCGCGACCTTGTTTGCCTCCTGGGCCTGGGGCTTTACCCTCAACCGCGTCTCGCTGTTCGCGCTGATCTTCTCGATCGGCATCCTGGTCGACGACGCCATCGTCGTCGTCGAGAACATCCACCGCTGGCAAGCGCTCCAGCCCGGCAGGCCGCTACTCGAAATCATTCCGCTGGCCGTCGATGAAGTCGGCGGCCCGACCATCCTGGCTACTTTCACGGTGATCGCCGCGCTGCTGCCGATGGCCTTCGTCACCGGCCTGATGGGGCCGTACATGAGCCCGATCCCGATCAACTC
>NZ_JAVTWB010000200.1:0-2354 GCF_032229525.1 Accumulibacter sp.
ATGCGTATCGAGCAGGCGCTGCACGCGCCGGACAACGATGGCGCGGCCGGCAGCTCGAGCGACGCAGCGGTGGTACGGCTCTTCTATTACGGCCGGGGGTATCGCCCGGCGTGGACCGAGAAGGCCCGTGCCAAGGAACTGATCATGGCAGTCGAGGCGAGCCGGCAACATGGCCTGGTGCCTGCCGACTTCGCCATCGATGCACTGCGCAAGGCGGCCGCTGGCGGCGACGACGATGCGGACGCGATCGTTCGCCGGGAACTGCTGTTCACCACCGCGCTGGCGGGTCTTGCGCGGCAGTTGCACTACGGCAAGGTCGATCCCCGTTCGTTGTACTCGATCTGGGATTTCTCTCCGATTCCCGGCGTCCGCGAGCGTGCGAGTGCCCTGAGTGCCCTACTCGAAGCAGACTCGCTAAGCACTGCGCTGGCGGCACTGGCGCCACAGGACGAAGCCTATCGCGCGCTGCAGAAAGCCTTGTCGCGCGTCGCTGCGCTTGCCGCCAGCGGCGGCTGGCCGCAGGTGCCCGCCGGTCCGACGCTTCGCCCGGGCGAGCGCGACGCGCGCGTTCAGGCCTTGCGCGCACGCCTGCTGGCTGAAGGCTGGATCGCGGCCACCGACATCAGCGCGGCGGACAGCAAGTCAACACGCTACGACGCGGCACTGCAAGCGGCCATGCAGCGCTTCCAGCGCGCCCACGGCCTGACGGCCGACGGCGCGGTCGGGCAGCTCACGCTGGCGGCGCTGAACGTGAGCGCGGCACAGCGCGTGGCGCAGATCCGTGTGAACCTCGAGCGCATGCGCTGGGTGGCCCGTGACATGACCGCGACTCGCCTGACGGTGGACCTCGCCGGCTTCAATGCCGAGCTTCGCCTCGACGGCGTACTGCGGTGGTCATCGAAGGTGATCGTCGGGCGCCCGACGCGTGAAACGCCGGTTCTGCTCGACCATGTTCAGCACCTGGTGCTCAATCCGAAGTGGATCGTACCGCCGACCGTCCTGCGCGAGGACGTCATCCCCGGGGTGATCCGCAATGCGGCCTATCTGAACAAGCATCAGATGCGTGTGGTGGACGCTAGCGGACAGACCGTCGCCCCGGCGCAGATCGACTGGAGCGGCGTCAGCCGGACGGATTTCCCGTATCGGATCGTGCAGCAATCCGGTGCCGACGGCGCTCTCGGCCAGGTCAAATTCTCGCTCTCCAACGGCTATTCGATCTATCTGCACGATACGCCGACGCGCTCGCTCTTCCGCAAGCCCGCACGGGCCTTGAGTTCTGGCTGCGTGCGGCTGGAAAAACCGCGTGATCTGGCCTTGTTGTTGCTCGACGACCCGCAGCTCTGGAACGACGATGCGCTGGCCACCGCCATCGCCAGCGGACAGACGAAAACGCTGCCGGTGGCGCTCAACGTGCCGGTGATGTTGCTCTACCTCACCGCCACTGCGGATGCCATGGGCACGATTTCCTTCCGCACCGACATCTACGACCGGGACGGCCCCGTGCTTGCTCGGCTCGACAGCAGCACCCGGCCACGCCTGTAAAGGCGTGGCATGCCGCGGCCCGGACACCTTGCCATGTCGGCCCGCTTCGCCTGCGCCATCGCCCTGCCCGCCTCGTTTCGAGCCGGCGACATCCTTGCCTTTCACCGCCGTGATCCGCAGGAGACGGCCGAACGGGTCAGCGAGACATCGCTGCACAAAGGCCTGCTCTGGGCAGGAGCGCCGGCCTGCCTGAGCGTTCGTTTCGCGGCCGGGACGGCCAACGCCGAACTGGCCGTCGACGGACAGGTGCCGGCTGGCAGCGAAGCGGCCTTCCAGGCCATGCTGCACCGGATGCTCGGCTTGACGCAGGACGTCGAGGCATTCGAGCGCCGCTTCCGCACGCATCCGCAACTCGGTTCGCTGATTGCCCGACGGCCCGGATTGCGCGTGCCGCTCACCGCGACGCCCTTCGAGGCGCTGACCTGGGCGATTACCGGCCAGCAGATCAGCGTCGGTGCCGCCGTCTCGATCCGGCGGAAACTGATCGTGGCGGCAGGCCTGCGCCATTCGAGCGGCCTGCTTTGCTATCCGGAGGCCGCTCAGATCGCCGCGCTGACGGTGGATGATTTGCGGCAGAGCAGTTTTTCGCTGAGCAAGGCGCAAACCCTGCTCACCCTCGCGCAGCAGGTGGTGGCGGGCAAGCTGCCGCTGGCCGAGTGGCTGACGAGCTTGCCCGTAGACGATATCCGCGAGCAGTTGCTCGCGCTGCGCGGTATCGGCCCCTGGACCGTCAGCTACGCCCTGCTGCGCGGCTTCGGCAGTCTGGACGGTTCCCTGCATGGCGATGTGGCGGTGCGCCGCAAGCTGCAAAC
>NZ_JAVTWB010000200.1:2454-5694 GCF_032229525.1 Accumulibacter sp.
CGATTGGCCACCGCCGGGCTGCACGGTGAGATCGACTTGACGCCGATGTGGCGAGCGAGATTCCGGGTCGACACATCGCGGTCGCCATGCATCAGCACGATCAACGGTCGTTTGCCCTCATCCTCCATGACCAGCGTCTTGATCACCGCATGCTCATCAACCCCCAACTCGCGGGCGCTGACGGCCGTGCCGCCGTGCTCCTCGTAGGCGTAAGGGTGATCGGTGAACGCCACCCGCGCCGCGCGCAAGGCGCGTATCGCCTGGGTAACCGGGAACTTTTCCTGGGACATGGGCGAAATTGTACGCGGTGATGCTCGCGCCAGGCGCTGATCCTGGCGCCCGGACTGGCTTTCAAGCCTATCATTGGGGCCTGTCAGCATTCCCTTTGCGCCGCCTGCTGCAGCAAGACCGCCGACCTGTGGCGATCCGCCACCATCCTGCCTTGCCGCTACGGCAACGCTACTGTCACGACGAAGGAGACCCACTGCATGCGCGACCCTACGGCATTGCTCGGCGCCCGGCTCGCCAGCGAACTGCAGGAGACCATCGAGGCGATTCAGCAAGCGGGTCGAGCAGCGGCCACGGTCGAACTCGACCAGTCCAGCATCGGCAGGGTCTCGCGCATGGACGCGCTACAGCAACAGGCGCTCGCCAAGCGATTGCTGGAGCAGCTGTTGCTTCGCCAACGCAAAATCGAAGCCGCCCTGGCGCGCATCAACGCAGGCAGCTATGGCTTGTGCTGCGCGTGTGAGGGTGATCTCGAGCCGGAACGACTGGGCGCCGATCCGGCTGCCGTGTTCTGCATGGCGTGCGCAGCAGAGCGGGAAAGGCCGGAGTAGCCTCAGCGCTCGGGTCCGATGGGAGCCTCGAAGCTCTCACCCTTCTGCAGAAGCAATCGACTCAGGTCCACGGCCGCGCCTCGATGCGCAAGGTGCCCGACATGCCGGGGCGTGTCTTTTGCTCGATGGGGAGATCGAACGCGATACCGGCACCGCCATCGAGCGGGTGCGTCAGCGCTTCAACTCCCGGCTTGCCGGGGTTCGTTTGCTGATAGCCGTATTTGACCCGCCAGCCGCCCGGCGCTGTCTCGTCGGCGAACACCTCCACCAGGATCAGTTCGCGCAGGATGAAGCCACCCTCGTAATGGCGCTTCATGAACAGCACGCCGGCCACCTCGTAGTCAGGCACCAGCACTTTCAGATCGAGGGCGAAACTGACCGAACCGGAGGCCTTGACGCTCTTGCTCGGGTCGAGAAAGAGCGAGAACAGATGCGGGCTCTGGCTGCGGTCCGGCGTGCGCTTCTTGCCCTTCTTCGGAAACAGGGCGTCGTAGCTACGGAAGATGGCGGAATTTTCGCGCACCTCGCGGCGCGTAATCTGCCACTGGCAGCCACGCACGGATGCGGCGACCTCGAACTGGTACGAGGCGCGGACGTCCTTCTCGTCGTCGGAGGCACGCTGCACCTCTGCTGGCAGGGTGATCTCGTCGATGTCGAGGATGCCGTCCACGCGCAGCGCGCCGAACAGGAAGCGCGTGAGGTTCTGGTAGCCCTCCTCGGAGTTCACGATGCCGTAGTGACCCGAGTGGCTGCGGTGAACAAACGCGCGTGGCGAGGTGATGTCCTTGCCGTCGGGCCCCGGCCCGTGCGTGGTCGCGTTTTCAATGCGCACCAGGCCGTCGCTGGCGTCGCCAGCCGCCCAGGAGGAAAGGCCCCCGGCGACGGTGTAGTCGCGCGGATTCGTGCCGACCAGGTTGAAGATGCGCTCGGGCGGAAAATTTTTCACCACCGAGACGTCGTCGCTCCGCTTGAGGGCGAGATAACCCGACATCTTCTCGCGATTGAAGTTGTTGGCGTCGCCGAAGGAAAGCCAGGCCGGCACGTTGCGCACGATGCGCATGTCGATGCCGTTGTGCGGTGTGGCGTAGGTGAAGAACTTGTCCACCAGGCCACGCGCCTCCGCCGTGCCGAGCTTCGGGTTCTGTAGAAAGGCGCGGCAGACGAGACCGCCCATGGAGTGCGCGACGAGGTACACGCGAAAGTCCCTGGGCTTCATCGCGTTCTTCGAATCGGCGCAGATCTTGTCGCGCAGGCGCAGGATCAGCTTGCCCAGGCCCTTGGCAAAATGCTCGATGGGCGGCGTCTCACCGGTGCCAAAATCCTTGCTCGCCTCGTCGTAGTAGCGGTAGATGATGATGCTGCGATAGGGGATGACGCAGTCGGGGCGCTCGGCCGCCATCAGGTCCTCGCCGTCCACGAACACGTCGCCGTAATCGTGATCGCTCATCAGTCGCACCAGCGGCGATTCAAAGAAGAAGCGCTTGACGTCGCCGGTCCACGCCATGCGCGCCTTGGTCGAGCCGATGTTGAATCCCATGTACGGGTCCGCCACCGTCTCTTCGATCTCGCCCTGCGTGGCAGCGAAACCGCGAACGTAGATGATCGGGTGGAAGGGATGCATCGCGTTGGTCGACATGATGGCTCTCCTTGTGTGCTTGCTGCTTGAACGTCAGCTGCCCAACGGTGCTTCGATCGACATCGCCTGCATGGTACCGCCAGGCCCTTCCCTGCTCGTCACTACTGCCTGGCGACCGTCACCTTCAGCTTGGCCGTCGCCGCAGCAGGTGGTTGACGATGAAACCGAGCACGGCCTCGCCACGCTGGTTGATCGCCTGATATTTCATGCGCACGATGCCGCGATCGGGCTTCGAGGTCGAGGGCCGGACGTCGAGCACTTCGACGACACTGTGCAAGGTGTCGCCCGGGCGGACCGGCGCCAGCCAGCGCAGCTCGTCGATACCCGGCGAACCCAGGCTCGATTCGGCCAGCATGCCGCTCTGGATGAACAGGCGGAAGCACACGGCCAGGCTCTGGAAACCGCTGGCAATCAGGCCACCATAGGGCGATTCGGCCGCCGCATTGGCATCGAGATGAAAGGGCTGCGGGTCATAACGCCAGGCGAAGTCGATGATCTCGGCTTCGCTCAGGGTAATGCCACCGCTCTCGAAGCGCTGGCCGGCTTGCAGGTCATCGAGGTAACGCGTATCCATTGCAACAGCCTCCAGAAAATGTGCGCACGCGCTCAGCCAACGGACCCTGCATCCTGGCGGACGAGCCTGCATCGACAAGCCTTGTCGACTACCCCTGCATTGTCGACTCGCCCGCCGCGTGCCAGCCCGATGGTGTGAATCGCCCCAAGCCGCGCTCCGTGCAAAACGAAACAGGTTTTCCCCGCACTAGC
>NZ_JAVTWB010000201.1:0-5692 GCF_032229525.1 Accumulibacter sp.
GGCAGAACCCGGCTCGCCGTTAATGTGAAAGTCGCGTACGCGACTCACGAATTTCCCTTCTCCCCAGCGCGGGAGAGGGCCGGGGAAGAGGGGGACGGTCATGACTTTCATGATCTCGGGTATCTCGACATGTCATGACCGTTAGCCGATACGGCAGCTCGCGCGCTGCAGCACACCCGCCAGGGCGTAGGCAACCGACTGCGCACGTACCGCCTCCCGGTCACCTTGAAAGTGCTGGCTATCGGTTTCCAGGCGACCTTCCGGTCCGGCCCACGCGAAACAGACCGTCCCCACCGGCCGACCCGGCGATCCGCCAGCCGGACCAGCGATGCCGGTAATCGCCACCGCCCAGTCGGCACGGCTGCGGCGGAGTGCGCCAAGGGCCATGGCGCCCGCGGTCGCTTCGCTGACCGCGCCCTGTGCGCTCAGCGTGTCGGCGCCGACGCCGAGAATCTCGATCTTGGCTGTGTTCGAATAGGTGACGAAGCCGCAGTCGAACCAGCCGGAACTACCGGCGATCGCCGTCAGGCACTGCCCCACCCATCCGCCGGTGCACGATTCGGCGGTCGCCAGGCGTTCACCATTGGCCAGCAGCAAGTGGCCGACCTCGGCTGCAAGCGCTTCGAGCGACTGCTGATTCCAGGCACTCATTCGAGCACGAAGCGCAGAATCGCCAGCACCAGCAGCGTATAGCCCGCGGCGACCAGGTCGTCACTCATGACGCCGAAACCATTCTTCACCTGCTCGTCGAAGTAGCGTGCGGGTTGCGGTTTGGTGATGTCGAAAAAGCGGAACAGGCTGAAGGCGGTAGCCTGCCATAACCAGTGCGCCGGACAGAACAGCAGCACCAGCCAGAAAGGGACGATCTCGTCCCAAACGATACTGCCATGATCGATGACACCCAGATCGCTGCCCGTCTTGTGCACCGCCAGCACCCCGCCGACGAAGCAGACGACGAGAAAGGCGAGCAGCTCGAAATCGCTCATCCACGGCCGCAGCAGCGGAAACGACAGCCAAGCGAAGAGCGTGCCGAAGGTGCCCGGCGCCCACGGCGACAGGCCGCTGCCGAAACCGCAGGCGACCAGATGTGCGGGATGCGCCAGCAGAAATCGCAGTGAGGGGGGACTAGCCAAAGTGATCGAATCCTTTGCCATCAATGGGTAAGCTCTGGCCGTTCTCGTCGAGCACGGTCAAGCAAGCAGCCGCTGCCCCGGTGATCCGACCGAAGCGCCAGAGCGGCAGATCAAGCTCGGCAGCAAGGGCAGCGAGCACGGGCCGTTTGCTCAGCGGCGCAGAAAACACCAGTTCGTAATCGTCACCACCGGACAACTGGCACTCGCGCGCCAGCACCGGGTCTGCTCCAAGGGGCAAGCAGGGCAATTGCCCGACCAAGACCTCAGCGGCAACCGCCGAGCGCTCGAGAATATGGCCAAGGTCAGCGAGCAAGCCGTCGGAGACGTCGATCGCCGAATGCGCAATGCCACGCAGGCGCAGGCCCAGCTCGACCCGTGGCGTCGGCTGTTGCAAGGCCGCCAGGCAACGCTGGGCGAGCACCTCGGGGAGACTGGTCTTGCCCTGCAGCTGAGCCAGACCCAGCGCCGCGAGACCGGGCTGCCCGGAAAGCCAGAGATCGTCCCCCGGCTGGGCGCCGTCGCGCCGCAGAGCCTGCCCAGCGGGTACTTCGCCAAGCACCGTGAAACACAGATTGAGCGGGCCACGCGTCGTATCGCCGCCGACCAATTCGACACCGTAGCGAGCGGCGCAAGCGAAAAGCCCTTCGGCGAAGGCCGCGAGCCAGGCCTCCCGCGCTTCTGGCAGACTGCCGGCAAGCAAGGCCCAGCGGGGCCTGGCGCCCATCGCCGCCAGGTCGGAGAGGTTGACCGCCAGAGCCTTCCAGCCGAGCTGACGAGGATCGGTATCCGGCAGAAAATGCGTGCCTTCGACCAGCATGTCGGTAGAGATCGCCAGTTCGCTACCCGATGAGGGTGCGAGCAGGGCGCAATCATCACCAGGGCCGAGGACGGCGCTTGGCGTCGGCTTCGAAAAATAACGACGGATCAGTTCAAACTCGCTGGGCATTACCGCTTCCTCACACCTGTGCCTCTCGCCGAGGGCGACCCGCGCCGCTGATCAGCGGCTTCGGGAATGCGCCGCACGCTTGGCTTCAACCTCCGCCGGGCGCAAGCTGGCGGCGAGCTTGTCGAGCACGCCGTTGACGTACTTGTGACCGTCAGTACCGCCGAAACCCTTGGCCAGTTCGATCGACTCGTTGATGATTACGCGGTACGGTGTCTGGGGGTAATTGTTCAGCTCGAAAGCCCCGGCCAGCAAGACACAGGCCTCGATCGGCGAGAGTTCCCGGAAGGGACGGTCAAGATAGGCTTGCAGTTGCTCCTGCAGCGTCGTGCGCTGGGCGAGAACACCGCGCAACAGCTTGCCGAAAAACTCGCGGTCGGCCTTGTCGAAGGCTTCCGCGTCGCTCAAATGCGCTTCGATAGCGGCTTCATCGTTACCGCTCAGCTGCCACTGGTAGAGTCCCTGCAGGGCGAACTCGCGCGCCCGACGGCGTGGTGACCTGCCGCCAGACGGTTTGCCACCAGGGGCGGCTCGGGACGGCCCGGCGGTCACGACCGCTCCCCGAGTGCCCGTAACAGATTGGCCATCTCGACTGCCACCTGGGCGCAGTCGGACCCCTTTTGCTGCATGCGGGCAAGTGCCTGATCGTCGTCTTCACAGGTCAGAATGCCATTGGCAATCGGTACGCCGCTATCCAGTTGTACTTCCATCAGCCCCCTCGACGCGTCATTGGCCACGATCTCGAAGTGATACGTTTCGCCGCGGATGACAGCGCCCAGTGCGATCAGCGCATCAAAGCGCCCACTTTGCGCCATCGCCTGCAGCGCCAACGGTGATTCTAGAGCCCCCGGGACGGTCGCCAGGGTGATGCTGCCCTCGGCGACGCCCAGACGCTTGAGCTCGCTCGTGCAAGCGCTCAACAGGCCTTCGCCGATGTCCTGGCTAAAGCGGCTCATGACAATGCCGATCGTCAGCCCCGCGCCGGTCAGCGACGCATCGTACTCGTAAATGTTTTCGCAGCGAGCGGCGGGCGAGGTGTTTCTAGGCGTTTTCAGAGTGCTCATCGGAGCCTTTCAAGGTCGGTCAAGCTTGCAATGTGGCCGGTGACTTCGAGATCGAAGCCGGTCATGCTCGGCATCCGGCGAGGACTCGAAAGCAATTTCATCTTGCCCACGCCGAGATCGCGCAGGATCTGCGCGCCAATACCGTAAATGCGCGGGTCCCAGCGGGCGGCTGGACGTTTGGTGGCGACCGGCTCGCGCAGCATGGCCAGGATATCCTGACCGCTTTCGGGACGATGCAGCAAGACGATTACGCCAGCGTCCACGCGCGCCAACGCGGCCTGGGCAACATCGAGCGAGAAAGTGTGCCGACCACCTCCAGGGTCAAGAAAATCGACCACCGAGAGCGGTTCGTGCACGCGCACCAGCGTCTCCCGGTCGGGATGAATCTCGCCCTTGGTCAGCACCAGGTGCACTTCGTTGGACGTGCAGTCGGTATAGGCATGCAGGATGAACTCGCCGTGCGCAGACTGCACCGCTTTCGACAAGGTACGCTCGACCAGGGTCTCGTGCTGGCTGCGATAATGAATGAGGTCAGCGATGGTGCCGATTTTGAGACCATGCTGCCTGGCAAAATCAACCAGGTCCGGCAGGCGAGCCATGCTGCCATCGTCGTTGAGTATCTCGCAGATCACCGAAGCGGGCTCAAGACCTGCCAGCAGCGCCAAATCGCAGCCCGCCTCGGTATGCCCGGCGCGCACCAGCACACCGCCAGGGCGGGCCATGATCGGGAAGACGTGACCGGGTTGCACAATGTCGCCCGGCCCGGCGTTCCTCGCCACCGCGGCCATGATGGTCAGTGCTCGGTCCTGCGCCGAAATGCCGGTGGTGACGCCCTCGGCCGCTTCGATTGAAACCGTGAACGCAGTACTGTAAGGACTCTTGTTGTCGCCCGCCATCTGGGTCAGTCCCAGCTGCCGGCAGCGCGCCTCGGTAAGCGTCAGACAAATCAGGCCGCGACCGAAGCGGGCCATGAAGTTGATCGCCTCCGGAGTGACGTGCTCCGCCGCAAGAATCAAATCGCCTTCGTTCTCACGATCCTCCTCGTCAACCAGGACGACCATGCGTCCCGCCCGCATCTCGACGATGATCTCTTCGATGGGCGAAACGTCGGAAGAAGTGCTCTGTGGTGCCATTTTATACATCCTCCGCGCCGAAGCTTCCGCGCCAGTGGCCGAACACCTGATTCGCAACAAGCCACACGCTTGTTGGCCGAGTCACCGCCCATCCTGCTTTCAGGAGTCGTATGAGTCCCGCGTTGCAGTAGCGGCTCCTTGCCGACCAAAGGTCGCCGTGGCCCGCAAGGACCTTTCCCGAACCCGTGATTGTCTCAGGTTCCGGCGCGGACCGCCATGCGGAGGTGACGAGGTGCCCGATCAAGCCGTTCTCTACGGCCAAGCGAATGGCGACCGGATCAAGGCGAAATCTGCGCTCGCCCCCGTCGTTGGTGCCACTCGCCGCGAGCCGCGGCGGCGAATCCTCGGCCGATCGATCGCCCAACAGGCCAATTATTCGTTTTATCATGCTCACCAGTGATAGTTTGGTTCCATCAGCTGCTGCATCAACCAGTGACTGGGTGTGCGTCGGCACGTTCCGATGTGGGTGAAAGCCAAGGACGAAGGACAGTTCAATGTCAATCAATGAAAGCTTGCTGTTGATCGCTGTGGTTGTGTTCGTCGCATTTCTGCTGCTGCGCGTTTTCAAGGCCCGCCGTTCCGCCGGCGATCAAACCGCCAGAGAAAAGGCCGTCGAGGAAGCGACAGGCCGCGCCACAAAACACGAAGCCACGGCACAAGCCGACCGCCGGCCTGTCGACAAGCCCGCCGGCCTTGAGCCCGAATACGAAGCCCCCGAGGAAGGGGCACGCCGCCAGGCCGTAACTCCAGCTCCCGAGCCAGCTGCCAAGAAGACCACTCGCCGCGAGACCGACCGCAAGGCTGCCCAGGAAGCCCGACGCGCCGCAACAGAGCGCAATCGAGCAGAGAAAACAGCGCGCCGTGAGACCGACCGCAAAGCCGCCCAGGAAACCCGACGCCTCGAAAACGAACGCAAAGCGACTGAGAAGGCTGCTCGCCTGGCGGCCGAGCGTGAGACCGCCGAGGAAGCTGCCCGTCTCGAAGCAGAACACCAGGCTGCTGCGGAAGCGGCTCGTCTCGACGCAGAGCGCAAGGCTGTTGAGGAAGCGGCTCGCCTCGACGCAGAACGCCAGGCTGCTGAGGAAGCGACTCGCCTTGAGGCCGAACGTCAAGCCGCCGAGGAAGCTGCCCGTCTCGAAGCGGAACGCCACTCTGCTGCGGAAGCGGCTCGCCTCGAAGCAGAGCGCCAAGCCGCCGAGGAAGCAACTCGTCTCGAAGCGGAACGCAAGGCTGCTGAGGAAACCGCGCGTCTCGAAGCAGAGCGCAAGGCTGTTGAGGAAGCGGCTCGTCTCGAAGCAGAACGCCAGGCTGCTGAGGAAGCGACTCGCCTTGAGGCCGAACGTCAAGCCGCCGAGGAAGCTGCCCGTCTCGAAGCGGAACGCAAGGCGGCCGAGGAAGCGGCTCGCCTTGAAGCAGAGC